>NZ_FNCS01000002.1 GCF_900100665.1 Pelagibacterium luteolum | reverse complement strand
GCGCGGCTTGCGACTCTCAGCCTTCAGCCAGCCTGACAGCTTCTCGGCAAACGGATCGATCTTGCTCGGCCGCTCGGGCACCTTGAACTTCGGCTCAACCGTATCGGACCGAAGATATTTGCGAATAGTATTACGGGACAGACCTGTGCGCCGCGAAATCTCCCGGATCGAAAACCCGTCCCGGAAATGCCAGCGCCGGATAACGCTCAAAAACGCCATGTCCAACACTCCTCAATCTCCTGCCCAAAACGAGCAGGATAGCGTTCAAACATGGGTCAAATCTCAGTGGAAAAATCCCTCAGTACCGGGTCAGATCTCAACGGCAATCAACACCGTGTTTACCTTAACAGATGCCCGTCTAGAAGGCCTGACCCGACACTCGAAGGATTAGAAACTTAAGGCGCCGAAACAGTTAACGTGCTGCTCCGGCGCCGCAGAAGCACCATCTCTTAATCTTCTAACGGAGCGCCGGGTGCGTTTTTCTTGATCGATTGCACGCAATTGAGCGCGTTTCGCTTGTCCGCGTACGTTTCCGAAATCATCATTGTCTCGCCATTGGACGCGATAAACCTGACATAGTACTGGCCGTTCTTCGACTTCACGATTTCGAAGTGATATCCCTCGGCATCCTCGTCTTTCGAAAGATCGGCAACAGGAGCATCCGGCGCGTTTTTCTTGATCGACTCCATGCAGTTCTTGGCGCTCGCCTTCTGCTTATAGCTTTCAGACCAGACCATCACTTCGCTATTGTAGAGAAACTGCAGTCCGAACTGGTCGTCCTTGCGGTCAACGATCTTGAATTTGTGCATACGGGTTTCCCCCTCGTATTGCGTTGAAGGAATAGCAACAGTAATACCGATTAGACTGGCGTGTGCGCTAATTTTCTGCAAGCTGCAATGTAAGAGTGGAGCGCGTCTTCGAACTCAGTCGGGGTCGTTGTAGTCCGCGCTGCGCTTCTCTCGCCACTACCGTCTAAACGGCACCACGTTCGAGCCGTCCGCAAACGCTTCGATGCCTTCGGTGGTCACCACACGCGTGAACTCTTTAAACGCTGCCTCATCGGTGGGAAACAGATCGTCCCATGTGGTGGAGGTATTGTTTTCGTTGACGACTTCGAGCGCCCAGCCAGTTTCGTTCTCCAACCGAAAGATGTGAACATCGACGGTAACGCCGTCCTTCGACACTGTTTTCGAGAGGTCAGACGTAATGATTTTGGGATCGCGCTCCACGTCGATGCTCCTCTATTCCGCTAGCAGCTCTATCACTCTAACCTCCAACACCCGAGCTATGGTCTCGACCACATCGAGCGTGGGATTGCGTTTACCGGTCTCGATCTCGCTGATGTAGCTGCGCTGAAGGTTGGATTCAAAGGCGAGTTGCTCTTGAGACCAGCCCTTTGCCAATCGGGCTTTCCGAACATTTCTGCCAAAGATTTCTGCGAGTCTCATCCTCGCAAACTCGGGCCAACCCCGAAACTCGACTATCCACTATAGTCGACATTCTCGGTTTACACCGTACCAGGCTGGCGCTAATGTTGATTATGATAGACAATAGCGGCGGAGTTGAGATGAAGTTGGTAGTGAGTGCAGCCATTTGCGTGGGTCTGTTGGCTTCACCGAGCGCCTATTCTGGCGAACTTGAATGTGAAGCGGTCGCCCAGCAGAACCCTTTTGAGATTGTGGATCAGCTGCATGGGTGCACATACGAGGATTTGCACGAAATCTATCCGGATCTTGATGACATCATTCTGCAAGCGCTGATGTACCGGATTGTTGAATCGATGAAGGTGCCCGGCTGAGGTGCAGTCATCAATCGAGCGTCTGGCGTTGATCCCCTAAATCGCTGCACGGCTTGGGTAGTCCAAAACAACGCTAGAGCACGGTCCCGCAAGTGCAGCTTGCGGGACCGTTTCATTTGATTGCAGTCGAGCTTCTCTGCTCAGCTCTCCCAGCTCGAGCTCCGTCTGTAAGTCGCGCAACCCCACCCACGTGTTGTTCTCCAGCAAGTTCTGATTGCGTTTATCTTCAGTCGCAACTGGCTTCACCTGGCGCTAAATTGGTGGTCAAAAAAAGGGGTATCAATGCCGGTAATTGTGCGCTTTGAATTTGTTTTTGATGACGCAGACGACGCCAATCTGGTCTTTGGCAGGCAAGAGCGTTCAGCTCTTCCCAGCGAATCCAGCTTGGCCGACGAATATGCTCGTCGAATTGCGGAGGTCGATGAGCGGCACAAGCCCATGTATGACTATCTTGAAAAACAGCTGAAAGCTAAAGGTCTCAAGCTTATTCGTTAGCACAAATTCCTTGAGATCTAGCACGTCAGTACAAAAATCAAAAAAATCAGTAATTTAAAACACTATAAGGAAAATTGAAAATCCGCGTGTCGGCGGTTCAATTCCGTCCCTGGGCACCACTTCTCACCATATATCTCTAGGCCAGATGCGCGGCGCGCAGCGCCAATATTGCGGCCTTTTCCTCGGCGTGATTGAGGCAGAGTTGGCCATCACCGCGCTCGACGAGCGTGCCGCTGGTCAGAAGATATTTCAAAATCTCGTCTGCCGAATTGGAATGCGATTTGCGCCAGTGGCCCACCGCCTTTTCGGCCTCTTCGAACAAGTGCTCGCGCGTGAATACGGGAAGGTTCTGGATCACCGCCAGGCTGACCGCGGCGGCTTTAAGCAGTTCGGGGCCCGATTGGGCCGAGAGGATGTCGACGACCTGCCGCACTGACGCCGTTGCCGGCTTCCTGAATTTGGGCGGTGCAGCCTCGGGCTCGGGTTGTGCCTTCGGCGCGGGCGTGTCGATTTCCTTGAGCAGCCGCGTCATCACCGGAAGGACGTGGGTGTCGAAATAGTCCGGCGTCACGCTGGCGCGCACCGCTATTCCGTTCTTTTCGAGACTGAAGCTCACGCGGGCCGGCGTGGCGCTGGGGGTAGGGTAGTCTTCGCCGACAAGGTCGAAGGCTTGGCGGATATTGGACGTCATGATCACTATGGCTTTGTGCTATCGCGCGCGCTGTGGTGCGGCAAAAAATGGTGAGGTTTCGAACCCTACAAGACGCGCGATACGATTCGGCCCGTGTCCGGCTCACCATGGTTCATAAAATGTTACCATCGCTCCGTAGGGTTTAGTCGAGTGCAATGCAAGAACGGGCGCTGGATGCAAAGCAGTGCGGAATGCCCAGTTTAATCAACAGGATGTCCCGCGCAGTCGGCTTTAGCGCCGCGGGGCGAGCCCGATGTTGATTGCGGTGAAAAAGCCGGGGGTGGCGGTTCCCCGATCCATTGCGCGCATGCCAGACTGACATTTGGCCGGTTTCGCTTGCGTGCGCCGCGTTGTCGGCAGTGAATTGAAAGTGGATCGCCTCATGTCCGAGAATGTCGTCGATGCCATGGGTGCCTTTATCCCCGGGTCCGCGATTGCCCGGCCGCCCGCGCCGATGTCTCCGGACCTGACGGACGGTTTGGGCGCGCGAGAACGTCAGTTCGAAAATCGCATCTCCGACCAGATTGCGCGCACGCGGCGCGACAACACGTCATTGCTGGGCGGAACGGTCGAACTCGTCGGGCTCGATGATGTGCGCCGTGCTCTCGGCCCCACCTGGGCGGAAGCGTCGTCCCGCGTCGGGGAATTGGCACAGGTCGAGATCGATCGCCGGCTGGGCGGGGACGATTTCTATCGTGCCTATGGGACCGAATCGTTCCTGATCTGCTTTGTCGGCATCGACAAGATCGAGGCTGAGCGGCGCGCCGCGCAAATCGCTGCTGCGATCAAGGATACGCTGCGCGCAGCGTTTCCCTCGATTGCGCAAGAGATCAGCCCCGAGCCCTTTGTTGCCGAACTCGAGCCCCAATGGCTCAGCGCGCGCGGCCAAGGATCGCTCGTTGAACAATTGGTGCACAATCTCCTCGAGTTGCGCAGAGAGCATGAGCGGGGGATGAGCCGCTTTCGCTCGCCAATGCTGCGTCGGTCCAAGCTCTTGTTTTCCCCGGCATGGCATGCGTCAAAACAGGTGGTGGCCTTCAACCACTGCGCGCTCGACGTGTGGAAAAGTCGGTCGCGACGGCTCTTCCATTCCGAATATCCGCTGGCCGAAAGCCAGAGGCTCACGGCCGAAGTGGATTTCATTACCCTAAGCCGTTCGATCCGCGCGCTCTATATGCTGCTCAAGCTCGGGCGGGCGGCGCCACTGCTTATTCCGGTGCGGTTCAGCACGATCACCAATCCAAAATCGGCGCCCGCCTATCAGCGACTGCTCGAAACCATGCGACCGGATCACAAATCTCTTTTCGCCATCGAAATTCGCGATCTGCCTTCGGGCGAGGATCCTGCCATGGCGATCGAAAAAATTGCACACGTCCTGCCCTGGGTGCGATGGCTGGCGCTGGCTGTCGATCTGCGGCACTCACGGCTGGCCGAATTTGCCGATCCCCGCATCTGGGCGCTATCGGTCGATCTCTCAGGCTACAAAAGCACTGACCCCGCGTTGCGACCGCTCCTGGCCGATCTGCATCACGCCGCGATGGGCGCCGAACTCAATACGATCGCGCATGGCGCCAATTCTATAGGGCTGGCGCTGGCGGCCGCCGAATCCGGCATCACCTATGTCGACGGCGCGGCGATTCATCCGGCAACTCTCGAGCCGCGACCGCCGAGTCCGCTCCACCCGGTTCTGTCCATCCTGCCCCAAAACCGCGCCTCACGGTATCTGAGTTAGCAGTGGACCCATTTTTCCAAGACCAACCGGCCATCGGCGCCAGATCGCGCGCACCGACCATTGGTGCGACGATTGCGCGGGCCGGGCGCGATACCATGGAGCAGTTGGGCTGGCCACGCGGTCCGTTGCTGGCCCTGGGCGGTTTTGGTGTCTTGGCGCTCCTGGCGGTGCTGTTTTCGGAGCGCCTTGGCGTCAACCCGCTGGCGGCGATGGGGCTTTGCGCCGGCGCTCTGGCGATCCTTGCGGCTGCAGTGTTCGTCATCAATCTCGCCTTGGCGGGCTATTGCATGGCGGTGGAGCGGGCCGAGGCGGCAGAGGCTGCGTTGCAGTCACTGTTGCAACATGCCCATAGCCTTGACGGTGAGCAGATCGAGCGCATCGTGGCGCGCTATTACGGCAGTGCGCATACCTTCGTCTCCTTTCACGTGGCGTCGCGGGTCAGCGTGTCGCAAAACGTCGAGAGCGTGGAAATGCCGGACGGCAATACGATGGTCATCCGGTTTCTGCAGGCTCTCGAACCGCGATCCATTCTGGTGCGCCCGGTAGGCGGGACGCCCCGGGTCGACATCGTCTCGAGCAATAGCCGCTCGATTACCCTGCGGCTTGCCCTGCCGACCGATATCGTCCGCCTTCGGATATTTGGCGATATCGTACCGCAACTGCGCAATCACGGACCCGAACCCGACCCGCTCGCCTCGGCAGCCCGCATCGCCGCCCGGCATCGAGCGGGCGCGCCAACACTGTTGCGCGACGTCTTGAGAGAAGATATCACTACCTAAGTGGTAGGGTTTTGTCCGTCGTCCCGGCAAGTGTTCGGCTCGAGGGACGCGGGACGTCGCGGAGGGCGAATTTGATCGCAAGCCTGGTCGAGCCTTATGGCGCGCTGATCGTAACGGCGGTCATCGCCATCCTGTTTGTGGCCTTTGCGCGAGAATGGCGATCGCCGGAAGTGAGCGCAGCCGTTGCGGTTTCGGTCCTGCTTCTGCTCAAGATCGTCTCGGTCGACGATGTCTTGGGCGTCATGTCCAACAGCGCCCCCATAACAATTGCGGCGATGTTCGTCATTTCGGCGTCACTGGTGCGCACCGGCGCGCTTGAAGCGTTCGCGCGCTGGGTGACCGCAGGCGCAAAGCTTCATCCCTTCCGCACATTCCTGCTGTTTTTGATCGCCATTGCGGTGATGTCGGCGTTTATGAACAACACGCCGCTCGTCATGCTGATGATCCCGGTCGCCGTTGCCATGGCAAGGGAAATGGAGGTCTCGGCCTCAAAGCTTCTGATCCCCGTTTCGTTTGCCGCCATCCTGGGTGGGACGATGACGCTGATCGGCACCTCGACCAATATCCTGGTCGACAGCGTCGCCCAGAGGGCTGGCATGGCGCCATTCCATATCTTCGAAATCGCGCCGCTTGGCCTGGTGGTGGCGGTGGCAGGGATCATCGTCATGGTGCTCTGCCGCGGCCTGCTGCCCGATCGAACGACGGTCTCTTCCCTGATGTCGCCTGAACAGAGCAAGAAATTCGTGCTCGAAGCGGTGATCGAGGACAATTCTCCCCATGTCGGCAAGCAGGCGCGCGACGTCGCAGCCTTCAACCGCGCCGATCGCCAGTTGATCGACGTTCTGCGTGCCACCTTTTCGCTGCGCCGGCACCTGAACGACGTTGTGTTGCAGCCCGGCGATGTTGTCGTCTTGCGGACATCGGTCGCCGAATTGCTGTCCATGAAGGAAGAGGGCGATCTCAACGTGCCCGAAAGCGATCACATGCAGGCACTCGGTGCTCGCTCCTCGTCCGTGGTCGAAGTGCTCATAACCCCGACAGCGGGCATATTGGGCAAGACGCTGCGCCATCTGCGTCTACGCCGCCGATACGGTGTCTACCCGATCGCCCTTCACCGCCGCGGCACCAACCTCGCCGACCGGCTTGAAACCGCTCCGCTCGAAGTGGGCGATACGCTGCTGATGGAGGGCGCGTCCGAGGACATGCAGCGCCTTGTCGAGGACTATGACCTCCTCAATGTCAGCCAGCCATCCGAACGCGGCTTCCGGCGCGGTCGTGCGCCCATCGCTATTGCGGTGCTGATCGCCGTCGTTTTCGGCGCCGCCATGGGGCTCATGGAGATTGCCGGTCTTGCCGTTATCGGAGCGGCGACAGTGC
Organism: Pelagibacterium luteolum; assembly: GCF_900100665.1. GTDB lineage: Bacteria > Pseudomonadota > Alphaproteobacteria > Rhizobiales > Devosiaceae > Pelagibacterium > Pelagibacterium luteolum. The sequence goes on along the minus strand of NZ_FNCS01000002.1, from coordinate 494,305 downwards.
TTGTCGCGCGTTGCGTCGAAGTGGACGAGGCGGTTCAGGCTGTCGATTGGCGGATCTTGGGTTTGATCGTCGCCATGCTGGCCATCGGTGTCGGCATGGAAAATGTCGGTCTCGTGGAAACGATCGTCGGCGCAATTGCGCCGCATCTGGCGCTACTGTCTCCGCTCTTTGCACTAGGAGTCGTTTATATCCTGTCGTCTGCCCTGACCGAGGTGGTCACCAACAATGCCGTTGCGGTGATTGTCACCCCTGTCGCCATCGGTCTGGCAACGAGCCTTGGGGTCGATCCGCGGCCCTTCGTGGTGGCCGTGATGTTTGCGGCCAGCGCCAGTTTTCTGACCCCGATCGGCTATCAGACCAATACACTGGTCTATAGCGCGGGCGGCTACAAATTCTTCGATTTCGTCAAGATCGGGGCCGTGATGAACGTCGTCGTGTTCATTGTCTCCATGGTCATGATCCCGATGATCTGGCCGTTCTAAAACCCCGGGAACCGGCGTTTCACTTTGGCGTTCATGTGTCGTGATCTGCATGGGGCGCGATGATGGACCAATTGATTGCCATGGGGGGTAACCCCACACACGAATCGATCCTGATCCTTTCGGCTCGCATGGGCGTCGCAGCCCTTCTGGGCGCGATCATCGGATTGGAGCGAGAGTTCAAGAACCGGCCCGCCGGATTGCGCACCCATATGCTGACCTCTTTGGCGGCAGCGGTGTTTACGGTGATGACCTTCGAGATTTATCACGAGATGGTCGAACTGGACGCAAGTGCGATTGCTCGACTGGACCCGCTTCGCGTGATTGAGGCCGTGACCGCAGGCGTCGCCTTTCTTGCCGCTGGAGCCATTATCCGCTCCGGGGCAGGCGACGTGAAGGGCCTGACGACCGGCGCAGGCATGTGGACAGCTGGCGCCATAGGCGTTGCTGCCGGCGCAGGGTTCTTTTCCATCGCAGTGCTGGCGACCGTGCTCGTCATCGTCATCACGACGTTGCTCGGCCTTTTCGAAAAGCGCTTTTTGAAACGCGAGCCCGAGTAGGGGAACCGGCAAGCGGAGGCGCCGTTTTAAAGTCATATCCGAGTAGGAGGTGACTATGCCCGCCCAATCGAAAGCTCAGCAAAAGGCCGCCGGTGCGGCACTGTCTGCCAAGCGCGGCGAGACGCTCAAGAAAGACCTCAAGGGGGCATCCCGGCAGATGGTCGAATCGATGACTGAAAAGGAACTCGATGATCTGGCGTCCACCAGGCGCAAGGATTTGCCCGAGAAGAAAAAGTCCTGAACTGCCGATCAAGCCGGAACACGTGCGAGGACCGCCAGTGCTTCCACGAGCGTTTCGAGCCTGACCGGCTTTGTGCAGACGGGCGCGTGGGCAAAATCGGCGGTCAAGCGCTCGCGCTGCGGCCGGCCGGTATAAAACATGAAGGCGATGCGCCGTCGATCCAGCACTTCGGCGACGGGGAACACCTCACGACCCGCCACGTCGACGTCGAGCAGTGCCACGTCGATCTCTTCTGTCTGGGCGACGGTGTAGGCCTGTTCCACAGTGGTGCAGGGGCCGACGACCAATGCACCAGCCTCAGTCAGTGAGGCCGCCACGTCATAGGCGATCATGACTTCGTCTTCGACGACCAATACGCGCTTGCCGGCGAGCATTCCCGCGGACACATCCATCTCCACTCAGGGTTGGATCAACAATCGGCTCCATTGTCGCAAGCTTGAGTTGCTCGGGCGTTAATGCCGTTTGCCTCGAATTTTCGGAAAATTATCTCCAAACGCTTCTGATGCTCTTCACCATCGATGAGCACCTCTGTGTGCAAGATGTAGGTGGGTAATGGTTCGACTCACTGTGGAGGGGTACCCAGTGGGCGCGAACAACGGAGACCCGACATGCCATCAGCCTACATTCTGGCCAAAGACCAGATCGAGCAGGCGCGTGCGATTCTGGCCAACGAAGTGTGGTTCGATGCCCAGCTCGACCATCTGTTCGAGTTGGCGCTCTTTCGCATAGACGAGCTTCAGGACATCGTGGAAGCGCCGGTGCCGCTGCACCCGCGTTCGGCGTCCATGCCGAATTCCGCCCGCGGCCCGCGAACGCGCCTGATGCCATGGCTCGATCCCTGAGCGTGCTTTGGCGGTGCCAGGCCAGCGCGATCCACAACGCGTGATCCACTCGGGCTCAATCCGAAGGGAACCAGACGGTCCGCCCGAAATTTGCTAGAAAGGACGTATAGTGACAGGCAAGTGATTCTGTCCCAATTCGTCTGCTGCAAATCCTGTTACAGGGGGCTCCGATCGGCACCGCACCGCACGACACCGTCCTCAACAAGGCCTCTATCCGTTGGAGTTTGTCAAAGCTCTCTCCGGTCGCCGAAACCACAGAGGCGTGGACCTATAAGGTCCAGCGCGATGACAACACGCCTGCTGCCTTGCGTATATACAAGCACGGCCGCGACGCGGTTCGCGAGGGCGACCTGCTCGAATGGTACCGGGGAGATGGCGCGATCCGCCATTTCGGCACTGCCGACAATTGCGTCCTGACCGAATGGGCTGATGGTCGCACGCTCGCCTCACCCGCCCAGGACGGCAAAGATGTCCAGGCGACGAGCGCAATTGCCAATCTCGTCGGCATGCTGCACGTCAGCCGGCCCGATGTCCCCGACAATCTGCTGCCGCTTCGCGACTATCTCGCCGATTTCTTTGCCGCAGACGTGCGGGTGTGGCCTGACACGGCGCGCGATCTCTATGCCCGTTCGGTCGGCATTGCCTACGCGGCGCTCGATAAGCCCTCAGCTGAAATCCCCCTTCATGGCGACGTGCACCACGACCGCGTCGTGTTGGCCGAGCGCGGATGGATCGCGCGCAGCCCGCTTGGGCTGATTGGCGATCCGGCCTACGATCTGGCGGCAAGCTTCCTGCACCCTTGGGGCAATGTGAAACTCGCCGCAGATCCGGTGCGCATCAACGCAATGGCCGAGACGTTCGCGCAGAAACTCGGGCACAAGCGCAAGCGCATTCTCGCCTTTGCGGCCATCTACGCTGCAAATTCCGCATGCCGTGAACTGGCCGTTGGCGGCTCTATCAACTGGCATCTGGCGGTTTTGCCGAACCTTCTGGCGGTTTACGATCTCGCCTGATCGGGGCGGGAGAGCGTCCGGCTGACCGCATCTCGCCAGCCGGCCAGCTTGGCTTCTCGTGTCGCGCTGTCCATTTCGGGCACGAACTGACGTTCGCGCGCCCAGCCCTTGGCAAAGCCCTCCTGATCGGGCCACAACCCGATCGCCTGACCCGCAAGCCATGCAGCGCCGAGCACAGTCGTTTCCAGCATTTCAGGCCGGTCGACGGGCGCGTTGAGAATGTCGGCCAGGAACTGCATTGTGTAGTCCGAGGCGACCATCCCGCCATCGACACGCAAGACCGTGTCGGTATCCGATTCGGTCCAATCCTTCTTCATCGCGTCGAGCAGATCGGCTGTCTGGTAACAGACCGATTCCAACGCTGCGCGTGCGAATTCTTCCGGTCCCGTATTCCGCGTTAGCCCGAAAATGGCACCACGCGCATCGGCATCCCAATATGGCGCGCCAAGGCCCACGAAGGCCGGCACAAGATAGACGTTCTGGTTGGCATCCGCGCCCAGCGCCAAGCGGCCGGAATCTGACGCTTTGCCGATGATTTTGAGCCCGTCGCGCAGCCATTGTACGGCGGCCCCGGCAACAAAGATCGAGCCTTCGAGCGCGTAAGTCGTCTGGCCACCGAGGCGATAGGCAATCGTCGTGAGCAGGCGATTCTTCGAGCGCACCGGCGTTTCGCCGGTATTGAGCACCGCAAAGCAGCCGGTACCATAGGTCGATTTGATCATGCCCGGCGCAAAACACGCCTGACCGATCACCGCAGCGTGCTGATCGCCGGCCACGCCCCTGATGGGCACCGCGGCGCCAAAAACGCTTTCGTCGGTCGTGCCGAAATCGCCATCACAATCGAGCACCTCGGGCAACATGGCGCGCGGCACGCCGAACAGGGCGAGCAACTCGTCATCCCACGCATTGGCTTCGATGTTGAACAACAGCGTTCGGCTGGCATTTGTCGCGTCGGTGACATGGCGCTTTCCACCGGTCAGTCGCCAAACGAGATAGCTGTCGACGGTCCCGAACGCCAAATCTCCCGTCTCGGCCTTCTCGCGCGCGCCATCGACATGATCGAGCAGCCAATTGACCTTGGTGCCGGAAAAATACGGATCGAGCAGCAGCCCGGTCCTTTCGGTGACCATCTCCTCATGCCCGTCGCCCTTCAGCGCCTCGCAGATGGCGCTGGTGCGCCGGTCCTGCCAGACGATGGCGCGATGAATGGGTTTGCCCGTCTTGCGATCCCAGATCAGCGTCGTTTCGCGCTGGTTGGTGATCCCGATGGCGGCGATATCGCGCGGCTGGAGCTTTGCCTTGTCGAGCGCCCGTTTGATCGACCATGTCACCGAAGTCCAGATGTCCTCGGGCTCGTGCTCCACCCACCCACTGTTGGGAAAGTGCTGGGCAAACTCCTTCTGGCCCTCGCCGACCATTTTCTGGCTTGAATCAAAGACCAGCGCACGGCTCGATGTCGTGCCCTGATCGATGGCAAGGATATGGTCAGCCATGGGTTCCTCCTGTTGTTCTCAAGACCCTGCCCGAAACCTATCTGCCGGTAAAGATTGACGTTCGCGGTGTGAGGGTGTCTTTTGAGTTTCCCTCTCGCATCGGCTTCCCATCCTTCATGCTTTCGGTTCTCAACGTCATTGCCCCGGTCTTTATCTTGATCGGGCTGGGTTATCTCGCCGTGCGCGTGCGGTTCTATCCGCAGGAGGGCGTCCGGGGGCTCATCGCCTACGTCAACAATTTCGCGACGCCGTGCCTGTTGTTTCGTGCCATGCTCGATGTGGATTTTTCCACCGCGTTCAACATCACGATCATTGGCCCGTTCTATATCGGCGCCGTGGCCGTGCTGACCATCGGCGCGCTCACCGCACATCACCTTTTCAAGCGGCGGCCCGGTGAATCGGTGTCGATCGGCTTTTCGGCCATGTTTACCAACACCGTGCTCGTGGGCATCCCGATCATGCAGCGCGCCTATGGCGACGAAGCGATGCCGATCGTTTATTCGATCATCGGCCTGCACGCGCCGATCCTGATGACATTGGGCATGTTCGTCATGGAACTGGCGCGGCGGGATGGTGGAAAGGTCTCGGGGGCCTTATGGCAGGGCCTGCGCAAATCGCTCGCCAACCCGATCCTGATCGGCATCGCACTCGGGCTGGTCGGCAATCTTTTCGGTCTGCAACTCTCTGGCTTGCCTGATGAAGTGACACTGCTCTTGGCCAGTACGGTTATGCCCGTGGCGCTGTTTGGTCTGGGCGGTGCGCTCAACGAGTACCGATTGGGCGATACATGGGTGGCGGCGCTGATGACCAGTGGCCTGCAGCTCATCGTCCATCCGGCGATTGCCTGGGTCGTAATGGTGCCGATCCTCGGGGTCGATCCCCACATCGCCCGCTATGGCGTGCTGCTGGCCGCCATGCCGGCGGGCATCAACGTCTATATCTTTGCGACCTTCTACAATCGCGCCATGGACGTCGCGGCCAACACGATCCTGCTTTCGACCGTGCTGTCGCTCTTTACGATAACCGGGTGGCTGCTGATCCTAGGCGCCTGATTGGCTCTGGCTGCCCGCCTGCTGCTGCTGGCTCATCATGGCCTGTGTCACGCGGATGACGTCGTCGGCCTCGCGGGGCAGGTTTGGGACCAGCCGCACGGGCTGCGTGGTGTCCGCATCTAGACCCACGGCGATGCGCACATAGGCTTCGGTCGGGCAAAGATTGGCCGAAGGATCGAACCCGATCCAGCCGAGCTTTTCGTCCCAGGCTTCAGCCCAGGCATGCAGACGGGCAGGGCCGGTATCGCCATCGAGAACATATCCAGTGACGAACCGCGCCGGAATATCGATCCCCCGCGCCGCAGCCACAAAAACATGCGCGTGATCTTCGGCAACGATTTCTGGCGTGTCTTCGCCATCGTCTTGCGAGCCGTCACGCGCTTCGTGCAAGCGGTTCATCAACCAGTGCAAAAGATCGACACTGCTCGCGCCGGCCTTCGCCTGCGCCTTGAGCCGATTGACCAGCGTCCCATTGGGACGCGTTTGCGGCGTAAAGCGTTTGAAGAGCGCAAAATTGCTGTCCCCGGCAATGCGACCGACAACGCCATGGGTATCACTGGTTTCGACAACGCCGGTGACGGAGATGAACAGGTCCTCTTCAGGTCGCGTCTGGCTCACCAACAGGGCCTTGTTGCCGAAGGCATCGGTAAACCGCGCGGCGTGCTCGATGCCCGGCATCTTGATGGTCCATTCAACCACCTTCTGATTGGGCGTATCGATCGGCGTCATGAGGACATGCTGGACCGCATGCGCAGTGTTCTCATCACAGGCAAAGCGGAACTCGTGGCGTATGGCTATGCGCATTGCGTCCGCTCCTCAGTAGAAATTATAGGCATCCGAAATGGCATTCGAGAGCTGGTTGTTGGCGCTCATGAAATTCGTGAGATATTCGTGCAGGCCCTCATCGAACACCTTGTCCATGTTTCCTGCAGTGAGGAACTGCGCCATCTTGATCGCCTCGTCATGGCACGACGACGGCTCGCCATAAATCTGCTCGAGCATCCCCATCATCGCGGTCACCGACGTTGCGCAGAAGGCGAGAGATCGGGGCATTTCCTTTCTGAAGATCAGGAAATCGGCGATGTTATGGGCCTTGTAGCGATCATGATAGATATGCCGATAGGCCCGATGCGCCGAGGCGGCCCGTAGGATCATCGTCCACTGCTGGATGTCCACATCGCCGCCCACCATCGATGAACGGGGCAGCAGTACGTAATATTTGACGTCGAGAATACGCGCCGTGTTGTCGGCCCTCTCGATGAACCCGCCGGCTTGCGCAAACGCGAACCCATCGGTCCGCATCAGCGTTCCGAGTAGGGCGCCACGGAACTGGTTCGAACTCTGTTTGACCCATTGCAAGAAGCTGGGAAGCTTGTTGCCAAGAACCGATCGCGGCTGGATTTGCGAAAACTCGAGCCACGTGCCGTTGAGGCTTTCCCACATGTCTGTGGTGATCTCGGTGCGCACTGATTTGGCATTGGTGCGCGAGTTGAAAAGGCACGATTTGACTGATGACGGATTGTCGGTGTCGAACAGCATGAAGTGCGCGACACTCGGCACATCGACGGTTTCGTGCTTGGCAAAGAAGGTGTCTTCGGCCTCCGCCGCCTGCAGCATGGACACAAGATGTTCGCTGGTCCCGTCTTCGCTGCGTTCGGTGAGGCTCATGCGGTAGCCCACTTCGAGCAACCGGGCCATGTTCTCGGCGCGCTCGACATAGCGCGACATCCAAAAGAGATTTGCAGCCGAGTGTCCGAGCATCATTCTTCGAGCACCCAGGTATCCTTGGTCCCTCCGCCTTGCGAGGAGTTGACCACGAGCGACCCTTGCTTGAGGGCCACGCGGGTCAAGCCGCCGGGCGTGATGCGGATCTTGTCGCCGACCAGAACGTAAGGCCGCAGATCGACATGGCGCCCGCTGATGCCCTTGCCGGTGAAGGTGGGGCATGTTGACAGCGCCAGCGTCGGCTGCACGATGTAATTGTCGGGCCGTGCCTTGATCTTTTCGGCGAACTCGGCGCGCTGCTTTTTGGTTGAGGTCGGTCCCACCAGCATGCCGTAGCCGCCCGAACCATGCACTTCCTTCACCACCAGATGCTCGAGATTGTCGAGCACATAGGCGCGTTCGGAATCGCTCGTGCAATTGTAGGTCGGCACGTTCTTCAGGATCGGCTTTTCGCCCAGATAGAATTCGATGATTTCCGGCACATAGGTATAGACCGCCTTGTCATCGGCGATCCCGGTGCCGGGCGCGTTGATCAACGTGACGTTGCCAGCGCGATATGCATCGAACAGCCCCGGCACACCGAGCATGGAATCGGGCTTGAACGTCAGGGGGTCGATATAGTCGTCATCGATCCGGCGATAGATGACGTCCACACGCTGCGGCCCGAGTGTCGTCCGCATATAGACCTTGCCGTTTTCGACAAACAGATCCTGCCCCTCGCAGAGCGAAGCGCCCATCTGGTCGGCAAGAAACGAGTGCTCGAAATAGGCTGAATTATAAATGCCCGGCGTCAGGACCACGAGGTTGGGGTGGCCGGTACAAGATTCAGGCGCCATTTCCTGCATCGTGCGCCGCAGGTTCTCGGGGTAGGTCTCGACCGACGCGACCTTGAGCTTGTGGAACAGGTCGGGCACCAGATGCATCATCGCTTCGCGGTCTTCCAGCATGTAGGAGACCCCGGACGGCGTGCGCAGATTGTCTTCGAGCACGTAGAAATCGTCGGGCCCGGTCCTCACGATATCGACACCGATGATGTGGGAATAGATACCCTTTGGCGGGTTTAGCCCCATCATCTGCGGACAGAACGCTTCGTTCTGGATGATGAGCTTTTCGGGGATACGCCCGGCGCGGATGATGTCCTGGTTGTGATAGAGGTCCCACAGGAACATGTTGAGCGCCTTGACGCGCTGCTCGATCCCTTTTTCCAGCCGCCGCCATTCATGGGCAGAAATGACGCGCGGGATCACATCGAACGGGATCAGGCGCTCGGTGGATTCGTTCGAGCCATAGACGGCGAAGGTAATGCCCAGGCGGCGAAAGATCGTCTCGGCATCTTGCGACAGCTGTTTGAGCGCCTGCTTGGGCTGGCCCTCAAGCCATTCACCCAATATGCGGTAAGGTTCGCGAACCGAACCGTCAGCATTGAGCATTTCGTCAAAATACTTTTTTTCGCTCATACGCCTTCTTCGTGCGACTACTCGATGCGACCTTCCCGCCGCGTATCCCATTGGTGCATATTTATTTTGCCCCGTCCAGCGCCCCTTTTCCGATCGCTCATGCGTCGGCGGGATCGAGGAAGGTTTGGGTCATTTCTCCCGCGTCGTGAATGCACATCATCTTGAGGTCGCGATCGCCCATCACTTCGAACCCATGTGGTGTCTCGGGCGGCACGACCATGATGTCGCCAACGCCAGCCTCTACGGTTTCCGGGCCCGCGTGGAAGCGCACCATGCCTTCCTGCACGATCCACGTCTCGGTGTAGGGATGCACATGCAGCCCCACCCGTTTGCCCGGCGGCGAAATCACCGCAAAGAAAGATATGGCCGTGCCATAGGGGCCGCCTTCGAACTTGATGGTGCGCGGCGCGTCGGTCGGCCGATCGGCGGCGGGCAGGAAATGATGGGGCATGGTCGCGCCTCAGGCGATGCGGTTGGTGGTTTCAGGATCGAAATAGCATACCCCTGTCGTGTCAAGGCTCAGGGGCACTGCGTCACCGACCCCGATCCGCGCGCGCCCCGGCAGGCGGGTGATCAAATGCTTTCCACCTAGCGCGAACGTGACGAATGTATCGGACCCGGCATTCTCAACGACTTCCGCCGTAAGGGTCACGTCGGCCTCGCCCGGTTGGGCAATAGCAAAAGCCTCTGGCCGTAGACCGGCGACCAGGCGCCTCTTGCCCCCGGACGCAAGCGCGGCTGGCGCGCTGTGTGCCATGAAGGATTTGGCTTGCTCGCCCGAACCGAAGCTCAGTCGCGTGTCCGAGCCGGTCACCTCCACTTCGGCGTCGAGCAAATTCATCGGTGGAGACCCCATGAAGTCGGCGACGAACAGATTGGCCGGCGCTTCGTAAATTTCGGCAGGTGTGCCGAACTGCTGGATGATGCCATCCTTGAGCACAACGATCCTTGTGCCCAGCGTCATCGCCTCGATCTGATCGTGCGTGACATAAACGATCGAGGCATTGAGCCGCGTGTGCAGACCCTTGATCTCAGCCCGCATTTCGACGCGCAGTTTGGCGTCGAGGTTCGATAGCGGTTCGTCGAACAAAAACAATGCCGGCTCGCGGACCAACGCGCGGCCCATGGCGACCCGCTGGCGCTGGCCACCCGACAAATGCGCTGGCTTGCGATCAAGCAGATGCTCGATCTGCAACAGCTTTGCAACGTCGGCGATCTTTTTGGACTGAACGTCCTTGTCCACCTTGCGGATCTTCATGCCGAACGCGATGTTTTCCGCAACGCTCATCGTGGGATAGAGCGCGTAGGACTGGAACACCATGGCAATGTCGCGATCGCGCGGCGGCACATGGGTGACATCCCGCCCGGCGATTTCGATCGTCCCGCCCGACGTATCCTCAAGCCCTGCAATGCAGTTGAGCAGCGTGGATTTTCCGCATCCCGACGGGCCTACGAGAACCAGAAAATCGCCCGGCACCATGTCGATCGAAATCGATTTAAGCACTTCGACAGTGCCGTAATTCTTGGTCAGGTCGGTGATGGCCAGCACCGGTTCTTGGGCCTCGATGCGCGGGGCAGGGTTCACCATGCTTGTCCTCCCGTTTCCGGCGCCGCTCCCGTGGAGTTGCGCACGATAAGATCGACCGGTGCCGTCCTTTGCAGGCTTTTGGGCTCGGCGCCGTCGATGCGTTGATGGATCATGTCGGCCAGCGCAAAGCCCGCATCGCGGATCGGCGCGCGCGTTACTGTGAGCGGCGTCGAAAAGTGCTCTGCTCGTAGATGCGGCAGCACGTCGTCATGGGCGATGATCGAGATGTCTTTCCCGATCTCCAGCCCTGCTTCCCCCGCGGCCCGCATCACCCCAATGGTAATCAGAGTCGACGAGCACAGGAACGCCGTCGGCGGCAATCCATGCAGGCCCGACAGCCATTGGGATGCCTGATGATATCCGGTGTCCTCACTCATTTCCGAATGAGACACGAACTGCGCCGGAATGTGGATGCCATTGGCGGCCAGGGTCGTGCGGAATGCGGCCTCACGCTGTACGGCGAAGGCCTGCCCGCTCGAGCCGTTGAGAAAGGCGATACGCCGGTGCCCCAGCGCGACCAGCAATTCGGTCGCCCGCGTAAAGGCACCATGATTGTCGATGTCGTAAAACCCATGGTCGACGTCGTCACCGACCCGGCCATGCACGACGAACGGAAAGCCCTGCTGTGTCAGCATCGCGATGCGCGGATCGTCGATTTCGGGCGCGGACACAATGACCCCGTCGACCGATCCCGATGCGATCAGGCGCTCGTAGGAATTGAGCTGCGCACCCGGAGCGGCGTGGCGCAGCAGCAGGTCCAATTCACGCTCCGCCAGCCCCATCGAGAGCCCGGCGAGATATTCGAGGAAATGCGGATCGACCATCAGATTGTGCGCGGCACGAAAGATGATTCCCACCATCCCGGACTTGCCGGTGGCCAATTTCTTGGCTGTGGAATTTGGGCGGTAATGGAGTTGCTCGGCGGCGGCGATCACTCGCAGGCGGGTCTTTTCCCCGACCTCTGGAAACCCATTCAGCGCACGGCTGACCGTGGCGGGGGACAGCCCGAGATGAATGGCAAGCTCTCGCAAAGTCGTCACCCGAGCCTCCCTCTCAAGCGCCTGCAGTCGCACGGATCGCGCAGATGTTTGAAACTTTAAACCGGTTTGAATATCGCCTGTCAACGCCACGATGGAGATAGGTCAACACTTCTCACCCATCCGGCAACTTTCAACTCCGGTGGGTTGACAGAAAAATTAAACCGGTTTGAATATTCCACCAACGCCGATGGCTTCCTGCCGCGGTGCGATAGAAAATGTTCGGGAGGTCTTTGATGTCGGAATGGTGGCGTGGCGGAGTTATCTATCAGGTTTACCCCCGCTCCTTTCAGGACAGCAATGGCGACGGCATCGGTGATCTGCGCGGCATCCTCGGGCGGCTTGAGCACATTGCCGGCCTGGGCGTTGACGCCGTCTGGCTATCGCCGATCTTTCCCTCGCCCATGGCCGACATGGGCTATGACGTTTCGAACTATACCGACATCGATCCGCTGTTCGGCTCGCTCGCCGATTTCGACGCGCTGATCGAAAAGGCCCACGATCTAGGCCTGAAAGTCATCATCGATCAGGTACTCAGCCACACCTCCGACAAGCATCCCTGGTTTGTCGAATCCAAGTCCTCGCGCACCAATCCTCGCTCGGATTGGTATGTCTGGGCCGATCCGGAAGAAGACGGCACACCGCCCAACAACTGGCCATCGGTGTTTGGCGGTCCGGCCTGGGAATGGAATGGCACGCGGCGGCAGTATTACCTGCACAATTTTCTGATTTCCCAGCCCGATCTCAACTTCCACAATCCCGACGTGCAGGATGCGGTTCTCGCCGCCATGCGCTTCTGGCTCGAGCGCGGGGTCGACGGCTTCCGCTTCGATACGGTCAATTACTATTTTCACGATGAGCAATTGCGCGACAATCCGCCGGCGCCACGCGAAAAGGAAACGCCGCTCGAAGTCGATCCCTATGGCATGCAGTTCCATGAGTTCTCCAAGAACCGGCCGGAGAACATCGCCTTCCTCAAGCGCGTCCGTGCGCTGCTCGATGAGTTTCCCGGCACCACTACGGTGGGCGAAGTGGGCGAGGCCCATCGCCCCATCGAGATCATGGCCCAATACACGTCGGGCGATGACATGCTGCACATGTGCTATTCATTTGCCATGCTGGGTCCGGAATTCTCGCCCGGCCACTTCCGCTCCAAGATCGAAAATTTCTTCAAGGGCGCGCCTGATGGCTGGCCCTGCTGGAGCTTTTCCAATCACGACGTGGTCCGGCATCTGACCCGCTGGGAGGGGCATGCGGTAACGCCCGATGCCCTGGCGCGCCTCGCCATTGCCATGCAACTGACCTTCAAGGGCTCGGTCTGCCTCTATCAGGGCGAGGAACTGGGTCTGGCGGAAACCGAACTTGAGTATTCCGAACTCACCGATCCTCCGGGCCTTCGGTTCTGGCCCGAAAACAAGGGTCGCGACGGGTGCCGCACGCCCATGCCCTGGACCGAGGAGGACCATGGCGGCTTTTCCGACGTCAAGCCGTGGCTTCCCGTCAAGGCGCCCCAGCGCAAGCGCAACGTTGCCGCTCTTGAAGCCGATCCGGCCTCGATCCTGCACTATTATCGCGAATTTCTCGGCTATCGGCGCGGTAATCCGGCGCTGGTCGGCGGCGAGATCACTTTTTACGACGTCGATAAGCCTGTCCTGGCTTTTGCCCGCCACAGCGGGCAGACGGCGCTTGTCTGCGTCTTCAATCTTTCGGCGAAACCGAGAACCCTCGATCTGTCGGGCCTGCCCGCTCTTGCCACGCTTGCGTCGGTGTCGGGCCGCGCGGCGCTTGATGGTGGGACGCTGGAGCTCGAAGGTAACGGCTTTGCCATCATCGAATGCGGAGCGGGGTTCGATCCCGCCGCTGTATCGCTCACCCTCGTTTAAGGCTGAGCTTGCGTAACGTCGGCGCCGCGTAAGCGCCGACATCGTGTCAGGGAGGACACTATGAAAAACAAGGCATTCAGCCTTGCCGGCGCACTTGTCGTGCTGGCAGCATCCACCTCACTTACTCTAGCCTTTGAGGATGGCGCTATCGTCATCTGGCAGGATGACCGCGCCCCCGATCTGTTGACCGAAATCGGCGCCCAGTTCGAAGAAGACCTCGGCATTCGCGTCATCGTCGAAAACGTCGATCCGCTCACCGACCGCTTCCAGCAGGCTGCGGCCACGGGCGATGGGCCCGATATCGTCATGTGGGCACATGACCGCTTCGGCGAATGGGCTGCAGGCGGTCTGCTGTCGCCGGTCACGCCGAGCGCTGCGGTCGTTGAAGGCATCCTGCCCAGCGCCATGGAAGCCGTGACGTTCGATGGCAGCGTCTGGGGTTATCCCGTCGCCGTCGAAGCCATCGGGCTCGTCTATAACCGCGACCTCGTCGATACGCCCCCCGAGAGCTTCGAAGAGATCATGGATATGGAGTTCGACGAGGGCATCACGCCCATTATGTGGGCCTATAACGACACCTATTTCACCTTCCCCATGCTGGCGGCCAATGGGGGCTATTCCTTCCAGATGGTCGACGGTGCCTATGACGGGTCCGACACCGGCGTAAACACCGAAGGCGCCATTCAGGGCGGGCAGGTTCTGGCCGATCTCATCGAAAGCGGCACCATGCCGGCAGGCGTCGATTACGGCGTTATGGATGGTGCGTTTGCCAATGGCGAAGTGGCGATGATCATCAACGGCCCGTGGTCGTGGGGCGCCTATCAGGACGCCGGGGTCGACGTCGGCGTGGCGGCACTGCCGAGCGTTGCCGGTTCGCCCTCAAAGCCGTTCCTCGGCGTTCAGGCTCTGGCGCTCAATGCCGCCTCGCCCAATCAGGATCTGGCCGTCGAGTTCATCGAGAACTACCTTCTGACCGACGAAAACATCCAGCTCTGGAATTCGACCGGTGCCCTCGGCGTCCCCACCGATATCTCGGTCGGTGCAGCCGAAGACGACGACAAGATCGTCCAGACACTGGCCAATGCCGAAGTGGGCGTCCCCATGCCGTCCAACCCGGAAATGGGTGCGTTCTGGTCCGCCATGGAGCCGGCCCTGAGCAACATCACCACCGGTGCGACATCGGTGGAACAGGCGCTTAACGACGCTGCGTCCCGCATTCTGGGCGAACAGTAAGATCTGAAAAGGGGCGGCGGTCCAAATACCACGGACCAGCTGCCCTTTTTCTCCATCAGCGGGAGGAGGCCGTCATGACGGTTGCGATGGAGGCTCAACTGGGCGCGCGTGGTCCGGCGTGGCGTGACGTCGCGACAAAGGTCGTGCTGGCGCTCGCGTCGCTCGGCATCTTGTTCATCGCGTGGATCATGTATGGCGTCGGGCAGGCGCTGTTCGGCGCATGCCTTGTGATGCTCGCTCTGGCCTTTTTCGTCATCTATGGCTTTCGCCGCTATTATTTCGCCCGCTTCATCTTTCCCGGCGCCGCTGCGGTGCTGCTGTTCGTCGCTTTCCCGGTGATCTATACGATCTATCTGGGCTTTACGAACTACTCGTCCTTCAACCTGTTGACCTTCGAGCGCGCGCAGGAAGTGTTGCTCTCGAGCCGGGTTATCGACGAAGATAGCCGCCGCCCCTTCGCGCTTGTCGGAGAGGGCGACGAGTATCGGGTCTTCCTCCCCGAAGGCGAGGGCGGGTTTCTCTCCGATCCGTTCCCGCTCGATGGCGAGCCAATCAGCGTTTCGGCTGCCGCAGTGGATGCGCCGCCTGCCGCAACCCTTGAAATGCGCGACGTGGTTGCCCTGCGCGATCCGCTGTCGCGGGTCGATGTGACCTTGCCCAATGAGATGGTCCTGCGGGCGTCCGGCCTGCGCGAATTCGCGTTCGTGGAGCCGGTGTTCCAGGAGATCGAGGATGGTCGGCTGGAAAACGTCCAGACCGGTGCCATTCTGACGCCGAACCAGAACGTCGGCTTTTACCAGACCGCAGAGGGAACCAACGTCACCCCCGGCTGGCGCGTCTTCATCGGCAGCGGCAATTTCGAGCGCATAGCCCAGTCCCAGGGCATTCGCGGGCCGCTGGTCGGCATCTTTATCTGGACGATAACCTTCGCGGTTGCCTCGACGGTGCTGTGCTTCGCCGTCGGCCTCCTGCTCGCCACCATCCTGCAATGGGAGCACATGCGCTTTCGCGCGCTCTATCGTATTCTTTTGATCCTGCCCTATGCTGTGCCGGGGTTCATTTCGATCCTCGTCTTCCGGGGCCTGTTCAACCAGAATTTCGGTGAGATCAACCTGATCCTCAGTGCGGTCTTCGGCATAAGGCCGTCATGGTTCACCGATCCGTTTCTGGCGCGCGCCATGTTGCTCATGGTCAATGTCTGGCTCGGCTATCCCTATATGATGCTGCTCGCCATGGGCTTTTTGCAGTCGGTGCCGCAGGAGCAGAAGAAGGCCGCCATCCTCGAAGGCGCCGGCGCGCTCCGCGTGTTCTTCACCATCACCCTGCCGCAAATTTTGCCGCCCTTTCTGCCTCTGCTACTGGCGACCTTTGCGTTCAATTTCAACAATATCGTCCTGATCCTTCTCCTGACCACGGGTGGGCCCGATATTCCCGGCACGGTCATCCCTGCGGGCCAGACCGACATCCTGGGCTCATTTACCTTCCGGATCGCGTTCATGGATTCAGGACAGCAATTCGGGCTCGCCGGCGCCATAACGCTGATCATTTTCCTCGTGGTGTCAGCAATCGCCTACGCGAACTTCGTCGCCTTGCGCCGCACCGCGCAGAAAGGGTGAGATCATGATCGTCGAAAACAAGCGAAGCCTGCTCGTCAAGAAGATCGCTGCGCACACCTTCCTGCTCGCGTTCCTCGCGGTAATCATGTTTCCCTTCCTGATGGTGGTGTCGATCTCGTTCCGCGAGGGCAATTTTTCAGTCGGCACGCTGATCCCGCAAAACCCGACGCTCGAGCACTGGTATCTGGCCTTCGGACTGGAATACACGCGCGCCAACGGCACCGTGGTCCAGCCGCCATACCCGGTCCTGCTCTGGATGTGGAATTCGATAAAGCTCGGGGTAATATCGGCTGCCGGCGCCTTGGCCATCGCCACCATCTCCGCCTACGCGCTCAGCCGCATCCAGTTCCGCGGCCGCATGGCGTTCCTCGATTCTCTGCTCATAATCCAGATGTTTCCGACCACCCTCGCGCTGGTCGCTCTGTTTGCGATCTTCGATACCATGGGTGACATCTCACCCATTATCGGCATCGACAGCCACGTCTCGCTGATCCTCGTCTATCTCTCCGGGGTGATGATGCACATCTGGACGATCAAGGGCTATTTCGACTCCATCGATCCGGCGTTGGATAAGGCGGCAGCCATCGATGGTGCTACGCCATGGCAAACCTTCCGGTTCGTCTTCCTGCCGCTGGCTGTGCCGATCATGTCGGTGGTTTTCGTTCTGGTCTTCATCGGGGTCGTCAATGACTACCCGATCGCCTCGATCCTCCTGCGCAGCGAAGAAAACATGACGCTGGCCACCGGGTCGCGGTTCTATCTGAGCCAGTTCGAATATCGATGGGGCGACTTTGCCGCCGCCGCGATCTTGTCTGGCGTGCCGATTACCATCGTGTTCCTGATCGCCCAGCGTTATCTGGTGTCGGGGCTCTCGGAAGGCTCGGTCAAGGGCTGAGGCTTGCCCTGGACCAGCATCACCACCAACGGAATGGCAAAGGTCAGCATCAAAAGGCGCGCGACGTGATGCGCTGCAATGAACGCAGTGTCATAGCCCAGCGCAATACCGAGCGCGCCCATGGGTTCGAGCCCTCCCGGTGACAGCCCGAGCCAGATTTGCCCGATCGGCATCGAAACGAAAACGCTGACGCCCAGTGCAAAAAGCGTGGTGATCGCGATGGTGATGACCGTCGCGACGGTGCCACCAAACGCCGCCTGCATGAATTCCGCGCGGGTGATGCCTGCGAACCGCGATCCGATCAGCGCACCCATGCCGATGAAGGTCAGATCGACCAGAAGCGGGGGCAGGGCGCCCGGAAAATTGCCCGTCAGCTTCATAACCGTTGCAAACGCCATCGATCCCAAGACATAGGCCGCCGGCACCTTCAGCCTTTGAAACGCCCAACCCGTCAGCGCGCATCCTACCGTAACCATGGCGAGGGTCGTCAAATCCATCATTTCCGACCCGGCTCCGTCGTAGGTGCCGACGGGCAGGAACAGAGCGCCGATGGGCGCAAACAGTGTGAGAAACATAACCCGCTGCACCTGGATTATGACGATCTGGCGCGGATTGCCAACGCCGGTCGTGGCGAGCGCCATGATGAACGAAAGATGCCCGGGAAACGAGCTGAGATAAGCGGTCCCAGTGTCGAACTTAAAGACTCGCCGTAGCACCAGCCCGCAAGCAAATACGATCACCACGAGCTCGAGCGCCAGAGCGATTAAGGTGATCGGCCACTGTCCGATCAACTGTAGCGTGTCTGGTGCAACGCTTGCGCCCATCGAGAGGCCAACGCCGACAAAGAGCACATTGCGAAAGCTGTCGGGCGCCGCAGCGGGCAGTCCCGCCAATGCCGCGATGGAAACGGCAAGGGCGCCGCCCATCAGCATGCCGCCCGGTATGGACAGAAGATCCATCGCCACGGCGCCGATGGCGGCAATGATGAGCGTGGCAGCGACGATCAGCGCTCTGTTCATGCAGGCGCTCCCTTAGCGTGCGGCCAGTGCCTTTTCCGCCACCCGCACCCAATAGCTCACGCCGTAGGGAATGGACTCGTCGTTGAAATCATAGGTGTCGGTATGCAGGTCCGAACTCGTGCCATTCCCAAGGAAGATATACGAGCCAGGTCTCGCATTGAGCATATAGGCGAAGTCCTCGCCGCCCATCGTGGGGTCGACATTGTCGTTGACCCGATCCTCGCCGACGATCTCGCGCGCCACTTCGGCGGCAAACCGTGTCTGCTCGCCGGCATTCACCGTAACCGGATAGCCGCGCATATAGGTGACGTTGGCCGTCGCACCGAACGCAAGCGCGAGCTGCGGTGCCAGCCGCTTGATGCCCTCTTCCATCTGCGTGCGGACGTCTTCGTCCAGCGTGCGCACTGTCCCGGTAAGGCGTGCGGTGCGCGCGATGACGTTGTAGGCCGTCCCGGCATTGACCGTCGTAACCGAAAGCACCGCCGAGCGGATCGGGTCGACATTGCGCGAGACGAGCGTCTGTAATCCCGTAATGATGTGAGCCGCAACGATCACCGGATCGACGGCAAGATGAGGCATCGCCGCGTGACCGCCATGCCCCTCGATATCGATGGCGAACTGGTCGGTGCCCGCCATGATGCCGCCCTCGCGAATGGCAAATTCACCCAGCGCGATTCCCGGCATATTGTGCATCCCGAACACTTCGGAAATGCCGAAACGCTCCATCAGCCCATCCTCGACCATGGCGCGGCCGCCGCCACCGCCCTCTTCGGCCGGCTGGAAAATGACGACGACGGTGCCATCGAAATTGCGTGTTTCGGCGAGATAGCGCGCCGCGCCCAAAAGCATCGCTGTATGTCCGTCATGCCCGCAGGCGTGCATCTTGCCATCGACCTTTGAGGCATATGGCTTGTCCGTCCGCTCGGTGATCGGCAGCGCGTCCATATCCGCGCGCAATCCAACGACCTTGCCCGAAGTCCCCTTGCCGCGAATGACCCCGACCACGCCGGTCTTGCCCAGCCCGGTCACCACTTCGTCCACCCCGAACGCCTTGAGCTGGTCGGTGACGAACGCTGCTGTCTGGAACACATCATAGAGAAGTTCGGGATTGGAATGCAGCTCGCGGCGCCACGCTGTGATGTCGGCGTGGAAGTCGGCTACGCGATTGATGATGGGCATAAGGAAACCTGAGGGTACGCGAAAGGAACAATCTCTGCGCCGGGGCGACATTCGTCAACGTCTCTTGTGAGACAGAACGACAGAGGCTATGCCCGACATACCCGTTCGGAAGCCGCAATGCCAGAGCACGCCCAGCAAAACGAAAAGATCGCAATCGACTTCGTGGGCGGCGCCGTGGGTTTCCGGTTTCGGTCAGGCGAGGGTAGGGGGCAACCGCTTCCGCGCGCCTGCGGCATGGCAAAAGGCGCATCGCCCGATATCGTCGATGCCACCGCTGGGATGGGCCGCGACGCCTTTTTTCTCGCATCTTTGGGCGCCCGCGTGACGCTCATCGAGCGCAGTCCCGAGGTGCATGCCGCCCTTGAGGACGCCATCGCGCGGGCGCGTGATCACGACGAAATCTTCGCCGCCATCATGGCCCGCATGACCCTCATCCACGGCGATTCGATCGCCATCCTGCCGACGCTGTCTCCCGACGTTGTCCTCGTCGATCCCATGCATCCCCCGCGCACCAAATCGGCGCTCGTCAAAAAACAGATGCGCGATCTGCGCGACATCGTCGGCGCGGACCCCGATTCCCGCCAATTGATGGAAACAGCCATCGCCGTCGCGAAAAACCGCGCGGTCCTCAAATGGCCCCTCCGCGCCGCCGCCATGGACGGCCTGCGCAAACCCAGCCACCAGATCTTGGGCAAGACGACGCGCTACGATGTTTTCGTAACCACCTGAATTTCAACCATTGGCCATTCGTCGCCATTGCAAACCCGCCCATGGCCTCTATAAAGGCCGCGCGCCTTACCTTTTTTCCAATCTGGAAGCGAAAATGTTCGAGACTCTCTCCAAGGCTCCCCAGGACAAGATCTTCGCGCTGATGGCCGAAATCGCCGCAGACGCGCGCCCCAACAAGATCGACCTCGGCATCGGCGTCTATAAGGACGACGCGGGCAACACTCCCATCATGTCGGCCGTCAAAAAAGCCGAAGAGCGCATTTTCGCAACCGCCAAGACCAAGACCTATGTTGGCGTCGCCGGCAACAAGGGTTTCGCTTCTGCCATGGTCAAGCTCGCCCTGGGCGACAGCGTGCCGCTCGACCGCGTGCGCGCCGCTCAGGCACCCGGTGGTACGGGCGCCCTGTGGGTCCTGCTGACGCTGCTGAAGCGCGCCAAGCCCGACGCGACACTCTGGATTTCCGATCCCTCCTGGCCCAACCACAAGCCCATGGCCGAACAGGCCGGCTTCAAGGTCGCCGCCTATCCCTACTTCGATCCGGCCACCGGTACCGTGCGGTTCGATGACATGCTGGCTGCCCTCGACAAGATGGGCCCGAGCGATATCGTCCTGCTCCACGGCTGCTGCCACAACCCGACCGGCGCCAATCTCACCGAAGATCAGTGGGACCAGGTCGTCGCCTCGATGAAAAAGACCGGCGCCTTCCCGCTCGTCGACATGGCCTATCAGGGTTTCGGCGACGGGCTCGATGAGGACGCCTATGGCCTGCGCGCGGTCGCTGCCCAGATCGATGAATTCGTCTGCGCCACCTCGTGCTCGAAAAATTTCGGTATCTACCGCGAACGCGTCGGCTGCTCGATTATCGTGGCCAAGGATCCGGCCCAGGCCGATATCGCCAATTCCCAGATGCTCAACGTCATCCGCGGCGCCTATTCCCAGCCGCCCGATCATGGTGCCGAAATCGTCCGCATCATCCTCGAAGACGACGCGCTGCGCGCTGAATGGAAGGCCGAGCTCGAAGCCATGCGCACCCGCATGATCGAAAACCGCAAGGCGTTGGCCGATGCGATCCGCACCCGGTCCAACAGCTCCGATTTCGATTTCGTCGCCGAGCACCGCGGCATGTTTTCGCTGCTCGGGCTCGATCTCGAAACGATCACCCGTTTAAAATCTGAAAATGCTGTCTATATGTTAGATGACAGCCGCATCAACATCGCCGGCTTGGCCGATGAGCGCATTCAGCGCCTCGCCGATGCCATCGTTGGGGCCACCCGGTAACCTCTAAACTGCCGGAAGTGCTTGCGGCCCATCCGTTCCATGCTACACCTTGGTCATTAGACTAAAGTATGATCCCAAAGGGGGAGAAAATGAAGTTTTTCGTCGACACCGCCGACATCGGCGACATCCGTGAACTGCACGATGCCGGTCTTTTGGACGGCGTGACCACCAACCCCTCGCTGATTGCGAAATCGGGCCGCGACTTCAAGGAAGTGGTCAAGGAAATCTGCGATCTCCTGCCCGGTCTGCCCGTGTCCGCCGAAGTTGCCGCCATCGACTACGATGGCATGATGGCTGAAGCCGAAGTGCTCGGCGCCATCGCCGACAACGTGGTTATCAAGCTCCCGCTCACGCTGGCCGGTCTCAAGGCCTGCAAGGCGCTGACCGACAAGGGCGTCAAGACCAACGTCACGCTGTGCTTTTCGGCCAATCAGGCTCTGCTGGCCGCCAAGGTCGGCGCGACCTACATCTCGCCCTTCCTCGGTCGCCTCGATGACATCAACCTCGATGGCATGCAGTTGATCTCCGATATCCGGGTGATCTACGACAATTACGACTTCGACACCCAGATCCTGGCAGCATCGATCCGCTCGGCCAACCATGTCTCCGACGCCGCTCTGGCCGGCGCCGATGTGGCGACCATCCCGCCCGCGGTCCTGAAAAAGCTTGCCGATCATCCGCTGACCGACAAGGGCCTAGAAGCCTTCGTCAAGGATTGGAAGTCCACCGGACAGTCGATCCTCTAGGCCTCAAGGCGTGTCGGACGACGATCTCCGCAAGCAGATTACGGCTGCGCTGGGCACCATAACCGTGCCCGGCGGGTCTTCGCTTGCCGAGTTCGCCGGCCTTTCCGATGTCATCGTCACGAAAAGCGCGGTGGCGTTCGCCATCTCGGTGTCTCCGGGCATGGAAAAAGCCTTCGCGCCCGCGCGCTCGGAAGCCGAAGCTGCGGTCAGGGCCATCGCTGGCGACCGCAAGGTCATGGTGTCGTTGACCGGCGACAAGGCGCCTGCGCAGGCAGCGCCACAGACGCCCGGCCAGCGCCCCGGCCCGCCACCGAAAACACCCGTACCCGGCATCAAGCACATTATCGCAGTGGGCTCGGGAAAGGGTGGTGTCGGCAAGTCGACATGTTCAGTCAATATCGCTCTGGCGCTTGCAGGGCAGGGGCTCAAGGTCGGCATTCTCGACGCTGATCTTTATGGCCCGTCGCTCCCGAAACTCCTCGGCATCGAGGGCAAGCCGGCTATCCGCGACGACAAGATATTCAAGCCCTTCGAGGTTTTCGGCATCAAGGCCATGTCGATCGGTCCCATGCTTTCGGGCACCCAAGCCGTGGTCTGGCGCGGGCCCATGGCAACCTCCGCCCTACGTCAACTGCTGCGCGAAACCGACTGGGGTGATCTCGACGTTCTCATCGTCGACATGCCCCCGGGCACCGGCGACATCCAGATTTCGCTTGTTCAACAGGTGGTTCTGACTGGCGCGGTTATCATTTCGACGCCGCAGGACCTCGCTTTGATCGATGCGCAAAAAGCCATCGACATGTTCCGCCGCACCAATGTTGAGGTGCTGGGGCTGGTCGAGAACATGAGCTATTTCGTAGCGCCCGATACGGGCAACCGCTACGACATCTTCGGCCATGGCGGTGCCAAAACGGCGGCCGCCGCGCTCGACATCCCGTTCCTGGGAGAAATCCCCCTCGTCATGTCGATCCGCGAAGGCTCTGATGCCGGTCGACCTGCCATCGCCGCCGATCCTGATGGCGCCGAAGCTCAAGCGTTCCGGGCCCTGGTCGCTCCGCTCGTCGCGCGGATAACCGCCTGACGACCGCCTCCCACAAGCCCTGATGACAAACAGCGTCATCGCTGTTACCTTGAAATGTAACCGATTACAAAATTGGCTTTGGGCGGAGATCATCCATGTTTAGTCACAAGCGCGCCGATTTTGGCGACGGCTTTATCTTTGGCGCTGCGACGGCTGCATACCAGATCGAAGGTGGCCAGACCGATGGTCGCGGCTCGTCCATCTGGGACACCTTTGCCGGCACGCCGGGCAACGTCCACAACAACGACACCGGCAAGATCGCCTGCGATCATTACAACCGCTGGCCCGAGGACCTCGATCTCTTATCCGATGGCGGCTTTGACGCTTACCGCTTCTCGTTTGCCTGGCCGCGCCTCATCCCCGAGGGGACGGGCGCGATCAACCAGAAGGGCGTCGATTACTACGATCGCCTCATCGACGGCATGCTTGAGCGCGGCCTGAAACCCTTCGCAACGCTCTATCATTGGGACCTGCCCAGCGCCTTGCAGGACAAGGGCGGCTGGCTCAATCGCGATATCGCCAACTGGTTTGCCGACTACGCGCTGACGGTCAACAACCACTTCGGCGACCGGTTGGAGTCGATCGCCACGATCAACGAACCCTGGTGCGTGGCCTTTCTCTCGCACATGCTCGGCGTCCACGCTCCAGGCTATCGCGATCTGCGTGCTGCCGCCCGCGCATCCCACCACGTGTTGTTTGCTCACGGCACCGCCGTTAACGCGCTCCGTGCGGAAGGGGCCAAAAACCTCGGCATCGTGCTCAATTTCGAGGTGGCACAAGGCGCGACGGGCAAGCCCGAAGACATGGGTGCCGCACGCCTCTGGGACGGCATTTTCAACCGCTGGTATCTCGATGGGGTCTTCAAAGGCAAATACCCAGCCGACGTCCTTGCCCATTTCAATCAGCACATGCCCGACGACTACACCGACGACATGGCAATCGTTTCGACCCCACTCGACTGGCTGGGCGTCAATTACTACACGCGCGGCCTCTACGAGCACGCCCCTGAGCGCGGCGCGTTCCCGCTGCGCAAGGTCGAGGGCCCGTTGGAAAAGACCGATATCGGCTGGGAAATTTTCCCCGAAGGGCTCGAGGAGATCCTCACCCGCATTTCCGCCGATTACAGCACGCTCCCGCTATACGTCACCGAAAACGGCATGGCCGAAACCGAGGGCACCGACGATCCGCGCCGGGTCGCGTACTATGATTCCCACCTGGCTTCGGTTATCGCTGCCCAAAAGCGCGGTGCCGATGTGCGCGGCTATTTCGGCTGGTCGCTGCTTGATAACTACGAGTGGGCCGAAGGCTATGACAAGCGCTTCGGGCTCGTCCATGTCGACTACAAGACGCAGGCACGCACTCCGAAATCGTCCTACCGTGCTTTCCAGGCACTCCTGACCGGTGCCAACCGCTCGAAGGTTGCCTGACACCTATCCCCAACCGAGCGGCCGAACCCGCAAGCAAGACCGCGTGAGCCGCTTGGCAAGTGGGGGACTTTGTGCCACGCTTGCCCTGCCGTAAGACGTTGCCCAGCCTTCAAATCGGGCGCCGAAAACGTTTTGGTTGCCAAAACGTTTTGGAATGTCGTATGCGGCTCAATGACGCAATATTGCGCGTCTCGTGTGCTATGGGAGGACTACATGCACAAAACCCTTCTGGCCGGGGTCTCGGCCTTGGCGCTTTCCTTGACCGCCACTTCCGCGTTCGCGCAGGATATCGTGCGGGGCGAGGGCGATTTCTCTTGGGATTCGCTGGATGCGTTCGAAGCCGAATATGGCGACGTGTCGGGTGAGATCACCCTTTGGAGCCCGTGGAACAATCCCGGCGACGCTGCGCAATTCCAGGCTGTTGTCGACTTCTTCGAGGAAGCGACGGGCGTGACAGTTCAGGTCGGGTCTTCGCCGACCTACGAAGAACAGGCTCGTATCGATATTGCCGCCGGCTCACCTGCAAACATCACGATCCTGCCCCAGCCCGGCCTTCTGGCCGATTTCGCTGAACAGGGCGCGCTGACTGATCTGGGTGCCGAAGCCACCGATTGGCTCGAAAACAATTACGCCGCTGGCGAGTCCTGGGCTGCTCTGGGCCAGTTCGCAGGTGAAGATGGGGAAGTCCGCCAATACGCGTTCCCCTTCAAGCTCGAAGTCAAATCGCTGGTCTGGTACTCGCCGGACAATTTCGACGAGATGGGCTATGAAATCCCCGAAACCATGGAAGCTCTGTTGGAGCTCCAGGAACAGATCAAGGCAGATGGCGGTACGCCGTGGTGCATCGGTCTTGAATCGGGCGGCGCGACAGGCTGGCCGGCAACTGACTGGATCGAAGACATCATGCTGCGGACCCAGTCGCCCGAAGCTTACGACCAGTGGGTGACCAACGAACTGCCGTTCAATTCGCCTGAAGTCGTCAATGCCATCGAAATCTTCGGTTCGATCGTCAAGGACGATGCCAACGTTGCTGGCGGCACCGCCGCAGTGGCGACCACCGCGTTCGGTGATAGCCCGGCCGGTCTCTTCACGATCCCGCCGCAGTGCTACCTGCATCGCCAGGCATCCTTCATTCCGTCCTTCTTCCCTGAAGGTTCGGAAGCTGGCGTCGATTACGACTTCTTCTACATGCCACCATATGAATCCGAACCCGACCTCGGTCGTCCGGTCCTCGGTTCGGGTACGCTCGTGAGCATCACGCGTGATGCCGAAGGCGCACGGGCTTTCCTTGAATACATCAAGACCCCGATTGCCCACGAAATCTGGATGGCGCAGGAAAACTCAAACTTCCTGACTGCCTATGGCGAAGCCAATCCCGACACCTACTCGTCCGATCAGCTGCGCCAGCAAGGCGAAATCCTGCTCGAAGCCACGACCTTCCGGTTCGACGGTTCCGACATGATGCCCGGTGCGATTGGTGCGGGCGCCTTCTGGTCTGGCATGGTCGATTTCGTGAACGGCCTGTCCGCTCAGGACGCTGCCGATCAGATTCAGGCCGCCTGGGACCAGCTCTAGTCACTGATCGTTTGACTTCGCCCGTGGCGGGCTTGCTCGCCACGGGCTTTTCATCAACACTCTGGTCTGACGAGCCGAAAACGGTCGTCGTGGGGAGGATGGGGGCAGGGGATGTTCGAACAGGTTTTAAACGCAATACTGGCTGTCGTGGTGGCCTTGGCTGCCGCTGGCGCCTATTTTTGGGGCAGCAACTGGCTGCTCGACAAGTTCCTGCATTCCGACAATGGAATGAGCCCCCATGTCTCGGTGCGCCGTGACCGGTTACGCACGGGTATTCGGCCCTGGCTGTTCTTGCTGCCCGCGCTGCTGTTTCTTTCGATCTACCTCGTCTATCCCGTCTTCGAAACCGTGCGCCTGAGCCTTTACAATCGCAATGGCTCGGTGTTTCTCGGGCTCTCCAATTATTTCTGGGCATTTGGCGATGCACACTTCCGCCAGTCCCTGCTCAACAATTTCTTCTGGCTGCTGATCGTGCCCGCCATGTCGACGGCGATCGGTCTGATCATCGCGGTCCTCGCGGACCGGCTCTGGTGGGGCAATATCGCCAAGTCGCTGATCTTCATGCCCATGGCGATTTCCTTTGTTGGCGCTTCGGTCATCTGGCGCTTCATCTATGCCTATCGCGGTCCGGACCAGCCGCAGATCGGCGTGTTGAACGCCATCGTCACCGGCATGGGCCTGCCGCCGCAGAACTGGATCACCATGGTCCCGCTCAATTCGTTCCTGCTCATGGTCATCCTCATCTGGATTCAGACAGGCTTTGCCATGGTCATCCTTTCGGCGGCCCTGCGCGGCATTCCGGAAGAAACCCTCGAGGCCGCCCGTCTTGATGGCGCCAACGAGGTGCAGATCTTTTTCACCATCATGATCCCGCAGATCACCGGCACGCTGATCGTTGTCTGGACCACCATCACGATCGTCGTGCTGAAAGTCTTCGATATAGTCTTTGCCATGACCAACGGCGAATTCCAGACCCAGGTGCTGGCCAACCTCATGTATTCCTGGATGTTCAGGAGTGGCGATTTCGGTCGCGGATCGACGGTCGCCGTCATCATCCTGCTGGCCGTGCTGCCGATCATGATCTGGAATATCCGTAACGCCAGCCGCGAGCAGGGGGCACGCTGATGAGCACCGCAACAGCATCGGCCGCACTTCCTGTCGCTGAAGACGACCGCCCATCGATCTGGGAACGTCTGCGTATCGGTCGGATCGTCGCAAATCTGGCCCTGCTTCTGATCGTCGCCATCTGGACCTTCCCAACGGTTGGTCTGTTGGTCTCATCGGTCCGGGATGCCGACCAGCTCGCCATTTCGGGTTGGTGGACCTCGCTGACCAGTTCCACGACGCCCGGCGCTGGACGTTTGGCGTCGTCCAGCGATCAGATCGAGGAAGATGGAATCTATGTCATTACGGGCGACATCTTCGAATCCGCAGGCAATTTGACACTCAGCGCGGTTGGCACCACCAGCCGCGATCCTGGCGCGTTTGGAGTGGGTGAAGCGGTCCCCATGAACCAGGGCGGGGAACTGGTCGTCGACGAGACCGGCGCTTACCGCTGGACGTCGGATACGCCGTTCGAGCACACCAACACCCCTCGAATTTATTATGTCGCCAGCGAACCCCCGGTGTTTACGCTGGACAATTACTATCGCGTGCTCACCTCCGCGGGTGTCGGCCAGAGCTTTCTCAATTCGCTCACGGTTGCCATTCCGGCGACGGTTATCCCGATTCTGATTGCTGCGTTCGCCGCCTATGCCTTGGCATGGATGCGCTTTCCCGGTCGAGGCATACTCGTTGCCGTGATCGTCGGCCTGCTGGTCGTGCCGCTGCAGACCTCGCTCATTCCAATCTTGCGGCTCTACAACGGGATTGCCGTCAACTTCGATGGCCAAGCTCAGGGCTATCTCGGTGTCTGGTTAGCGCATACAGCGTTCGGCTTGCCGCTCGCCATCTTCCTTCTGCGCAACTATATGGTCGGCTTGCCGCGTGAAATCATGGAAAGCGCGCGCATGGATGGCGCGACCCATTTCCAGATTTTCACCACCATGGTGTTGCCGCTCAGCTTCCCCGCGCTTGCGTCCTTCGCCATCTTCCAGTTCCTCTGGGTCTGGAACGACCTGCTGGTGGCGTTGATCTTCCTGGGCTCGCAGAACGACCAGATGGTTCTCACCGGACGGCTGGTGAACCTGCTCGGTTCGCGCGGCAACAACTGGGAGCTGCTGACCGCCGGTGCCTTCATCTCGATGATCGTGCCGTTGATCGTGTTCTTCTCGCTCCAGCGCTACTTCGTGCGCGGCCTCTTGGCCGGATCGGTCAAGGGCGGCTGATCCCGGAAGCGCCAGGATTGTAAAAAGGGCGGCGGAAGCTGCCCTTTTTTATGCGAAGTGAACCTTGCCCTCGATCGCCGCGCCTGAAACGCCCTCGCCCAGTTCAAAGAGGGACGGGATCAGCGTGCCGGTTTGCGTCTTGCGCTCGCACTGGCGAATGACTTCGGCCACCATCGCCCGCCCCGCCGCGCGCAGGGATGAGCGGATATAGGTGATCTGCCCCTCCATCGAGGCGAGGTTCATGTATTGCAGCTCGTCATTCATGGAAAACAGCATCACGTCCTTGCCGGGCTCCTTGCCCGCCCGCGTCAGGGCGCGATGACCATCGGTGGCAAGAAGGATCGATGAGTACGCAAAGGCCGTGAGGCCCGGGTCTTCGGCCAGAGCCAGATCGGTCAGCTGGAAGCCGGCCTCCACCATCGGGTGGGTGCCCTCGAGATAGGTGACGCTATCGGATGGCAGCCCGAGATCGTGCAGGCAGTCGAATACCGCCTCCCGCCGCGTCCGCGCGTAGAGAAACCGCTCATCGCCGTTGATGAAGGCAAACCGCGTGTGCCCGTTTGCCAGGATCAATTTGGTGAGGTTGTAGAAATTGCCGTAATTGTCGACATCCACCCATCCATACTGGTCGTGGCGCTGCTCGCGTCCATGCACGACGAACGGCACACCAACCTCTAGGAGATATCCAATGCGCGGATCGTTGGGACGCGGCAAATCGACGACGAACCCATCGACGCTCCCGTCGCGCACATAGCGCTCATAGGTCTCCAGCTCCCGTCCGGGTGTCTCGCTGGTCATGACAATGTCGTAATGGGCAATGCGCGCCTCGCGAAGCACGCCCGCCATCACCTCGATAAAATGAGGATCGGCATATTTGTTGTCGTCGTCCGACTGAATCCACCCGATCGAATGGCTGCGCCGCGTCACGAGGCGCTGGGCGTTGCGGTTGGGCATGTAGCCCATGCGCCGCGCCGCATCGATAACCTTCTTGCGCGTCTTTTCGCCCACATCGGCATAGCCGTTGAGCGCGCGCGAAATCGTGGTGATCGACAGCTCCAGCTCGGCGGCTAGATCCTTGATCGTCACATTGCGGGGCTGCGCGCCCGAAAGTTTGCGCGCCCGGTTCGAGCCTATCGACATGGCAATTTCAAGGGCTCCTCCACCCCGCGCGCCCGGCCCAGACCTGACGGCGCGCAATCCTGGCCCTACCTTGCACAATATTGCGCGGGCCATTGCAAGTGTCGGTTGACGCCCACCCGGTGCCCAGCATAAAGGATTCTAAGCCAAAACGTTTTGGATACAAGCAATATTGGCGATCTATCGGTCACCCCGCGTGGTCCGATGTCAGGGCAATAAGGGTAGGCGCGTCAACGCAGCCGCCGCACTTTGGGGGAGTTCGCGTCCGCGATGAGCTATTTTGCGACCGAGTCACGCCAGTATAGCCATCCCGAGGACACCTCCTCGGTCGATACTGACTGGTGGCGTGGCGCAGTGATCTACCAGATCTACCCACGCTCGTTTCAGGATCACAACAATGACGGCGTGGGCGATCTCGTCGGCATCACCTCGCGCCTCGAATATGTCGCGGACCTCGGCGTGGACGCCATCTGGCTCTCGCCGGTCTTTACCTCGCCCATGAAGGATTTCGGCTACGACGTCTCGAACTATCGCGACATCGATCCGACCTTCGGCTCGCTCGAAGATTTCGACCGCCTCCTGGAAAAGGCCCACTCACTGGGCCTCAAGGTGGTGATCGACCAGGTGATCTCCCACTCGTCCGACCGCCATCCATGGTTTGCCGAAAGCCGCCTCTCGCGCACCAATGAAAAGGCCGACTGGTACGTCTGGGCCGACCCCAAGCCCGATGGCAGCCCGCCCAACAACTGGCTCTCGATATTCGGTGGCTCGGCCTGGCACTGGGACGGTCGCCGGATGCAGTATTACCTGCACAATTTCCTGACCTCCCAGCCCGATCTGAACTTCCACAATCCGGCGGTTCAGGACGCCCTTGTGGGCGAGATGCGCTTCTGGCTGGAGCGTGGCGTCGACGGCTTCCGCCTCGACACCGTGAACTTTTACTTCCACGCCCAGAGCCTGGAATCCAATCCGCCCGTAAAGCCCGAGGACTTCAATGCCTCGACGGCCCCGGCGGTTAATCCCTACAATCTTCAGGAACACCTCTACGACAAGAGCCAGCCTGAAAATATCGCCTTCCTCAAGCGCCTGCGCGCCCTGCTCGATGAATATCCCGGCACAACGACCGTCGGCGAAATCGGCGACGCGCAGCACCAGCTCGAAGTCATGGCCCAGTACACCTCGGGCGATGACATGCTGCACATGTGCTACACCTTCGATTACCTCGGTGGTGAATATACGGCCCGCCACTTCACCGAAGCGCTGCGCGCCACGCAGGAAAAAGCTCCCGATGGCTGGATTTGCCTGGCGTTCTCCAACCATGACGTGGTGCGCCATGTGTCGCGCTGGGCGCCGCACGGGTTCGAGGATCGCCTAACCCGTCAGGCCGCGTTGCTGCTGGCCACCATGCGCGGCTCGGTCTGCCTGTTCCAGGGCGAAGAGCTTGGCCTCACCGAAGCCGAAATCGCCTATGACGATTTGGTGGATCCGTACGGCATCGAGTTCTGGCCCGAATTTAAGGGCCGCGACGGCTGCCGCACGCCAATGGTCTGGCACGCCCATGTTCGCAATGGCGGCTTTTCGTCAGCCAATCGCACATGGCTTCCCGTCCCGGCCCAGCATCTCGCCTATGCGGTGGACCAGCAGGACAACGTCGCCAATTCGGTGCTCTCGTTCTATCGGTCGGTGCTCAAGTTCCGCAAGGATCATCCGGCGCTGATCAAGGGCGACCTCACCCTCATCGAAGGCACGCCGGACAACGTCCTGGCCTTCACGCGTACGCTCGATGGTGAAACACTTGTCTGCGCCTTCAACATGAGCGCCGAGTCCGCCGAGTTCGATCTGGGCGGCGGCACGGTCACCGAAGCCGGCGCCCCGGGATCGGACGCGCAACGCGACGGCGCAAGGTTGAGTTTCGGCCCGTTCGGGGCCTATATTGGAATTGGGAATTAGGGCCACGAACGCCCGCAGGGAGGAAACGATGTCGGATCTGAAGATCAGCAATCTTTACAAGCGCTACGGCAATGTCGAAGTGCTCAAGGATGTCAATCTCGACATCAACTCCGGCGAGTTTGTCGTCTTCGTCGGCCCCTCGGGTTGCGGCAAGTCCACACTCCTACGCACCATTTCCGGGCTGGAATCCATCACCTCAGGCACGCTCGAAATCGGTGGCCGCGTCGTCAACGACGTCGCGCCCTCCAAGCGCGGCATCGCCATGGTGTTCCAGTCCTACGCGCTCTATCCGCATATGACCGTGTTCGACAACATGGCCTATTCGCTCAAGCTCACGCGCACGCCAAAGGACGAGATCAAGAGAAAGGTCCAGCAGGCAGCAGATATGCTCCAGCTCGGCCCCTATCTCGAGCGCCTGCCCAAGGCGCTGTCCGGCGGCCAGCGCCAACGCGTCGCCATCGGCCGCGCCATAGTGCGTAATCCGCAGGTCTTCCTCTTTGACGAACCGCTCTCCAACCTCGACGCCGCCCTCCGCGTGGCGACCCGTATGGAGATTGCCAAGCTCAAGGAATCCCTACCCGAAACCACAATGGTCTACGTGACCCACGACCAGGTTGAAGCCATGACACTGGCTGACCGGATCGTCGTCCTTAAAGACGGCGTAGTCATGCAGGTCGGAACGCCCATGGAGCTTTACGACCAGCCCCAGTCGCTGTTCGTTGCTGGCTTCATCGGCAGCCCCAAAATGAATTTCCTCACGGGCAAGAACGCAGCCACCTACAATGCGACCACTGTCGGCGTGCGCCCCGAGCACATGGAAATCGTCCCCAACGGCAATGGCGACTGGACGGGCAAGGTGATCTATTCCGAAGACCTCGGCTCGGACAGCTACATCTATGTCGATATCGGCGAGGAAGAGGCGGTGATCGTCCGCCAGGACGGCAAGACCCCCTATCATTCGGGCGACATCATCAGCTTCCGCCCCAAGGGCAGCCTCTACCACCGTTTCGATGAAGCTGGTGCCCCGCTATCGGCCAATGGCGTCGCCACGCCCGTCAAGACGGCCCCCGCCACGTCGGTAGAGACCGCCAACCCGATTGAAGAGGGTATGCCTGACGAAGGCGTGGTCGGCTCCGCAGGTGCAGTCGCCATGCCGGCAAAGCCCGCGCGTCAGCGGACGGCCTCCAAAACCGAAGCCGTCACGCCCGAGGCTGGCACGATCAAGACTGCTGCCGCCAAAAAGGCCCCGGCCCGCAAGGCGCCCGTTAAGCCCAAGCTCTGACGACCCGACTTGAATTCCCTGCCGTCCGCCGCCACATTTGATGGGCATATGGGGGGCAGGGGATATGTCTACACTTTCCGATACCAAAGCGACGCCATTCGCGCTCGCCCTGCGCATCGTCGCAGGCTTTGCGGTCGTCACCGGCCTGATCGATGTCTTCGCCGGGACGGGCATCCTGCCGCTCATGGGCTCACAACTACCCGCCAATGCCGCTGCCGATCCCGCCCTCGACAGCCAGTTCCGCTTCCTCAGCGCGACGTGGTTTGCTTACGGCTTGGCACTGTGGTGGGTCACGCAAGATCTCCCCCACCGCATCCCGATGCTCAACATCTTGGCAATCGCCATGTTTGTCGGTGGGTTGGGGCGGCTGATCTCGATCGTCGTCAACGGCATGCACCCGGCGCCGCTTCTGGCCTTCCTCGCCATCGAACTCCTGGGTCCGATCACGGCGGTTGTCATCGCCCGGCGCCTAAACGCGGTCGGCGTCCGTCCGTCCCATCCGGGCGAGTAGAACGACCGGCAAGATACCGATCACAACGATGATCAGCGCCGCCAGCGCCGCATCCTCATAGGTGCCCCGCGCCGCCTCGCCATAGAGCAGCGTGGCAAGGCTCTCGAAATTGAGGGGGCGCAGCAGCAGCGTCGCAGGCAATTCCTTCATGCAGTCAACGAACACCAAGAGCCCAGCCGCCGTCAAAGCGGGCCGCGACAGCGGCAGATGCACCCGCCACAAGGCACTCGTCGAACTGTGTCCAAGCGTCCGCGCCGCATGGTCGTACGATGTCGGTATTCGGCTCAAACCCGCCTCGATCCCGCCGGACGAAATGGCCAGAAACCGCGCCGTATAGGCATAGATAAGCGCCGCCCCGGATCCCAGGATCAGCAGCCCCGTCGAAACCCCGAACCACTCGCGCATCAGACCATCCAGCGTCCGATCGAACGCGGCAACGGGGATCAGTATGCCGATGGCGAGCACAGTCCCGGGCACCGCATAGCCCAAGGTGGCAATCCGCGCCGCGCCATTGGTGGCCCGCCCGGGATGCAGCCGGGCCGCGTAGGCGATGGCAAATCCAAGCACTAGAACAACGACCGTCGCAATCGCCGACACCGTCACCGTATTGATCGTCGCCCGGATCAGCGCAGGGGACACCCCGGCAAATTCGATGCGCTTGATCGCTTCCAGGACGAGATAGGTCGCGGGCCCGACAAATCCGATGATGATCGGCAAGGCGCCCAACCCAAGGGCCACCAGCGCTGGCACGCCCTTGAGCTTTTGCGGCACCATCTGCCGCGCCCGTTGTGCGCTCGTCGCAAACCGCTGGTTGCGCCGCGCCCAGCGTTCCAGAACGATCAACGCGATGACGACGATCAGCATGGCAATGGCGATCTGCGCGGCACCCGGCAGATCGGTTCGCACGATCCACGTCGTATAAACCGAGGCCGTCAGCGTCCGAATGCCCAGAAACTGCGCCGCACCCACATCGTTGAGCGCTTCCATCAAAACCAGCGCCACCCCTACGGCAATGGCCGGGCGCGCCAGCGGCAGCGCCACGCGCCAGAATATCCCGGCCCGGCCCACGCCCAACGTCCGCGACACCTCAACGAGATTGGCCGCCTGTGTCATGAACATCGCGCGCGTGGTGAGATAGACGTATGGGTAGAGCACGAAGCCAAAGATCAGCACGGCCCCCCACATCGATCGGATATCGGGCAGACGGAACTCGCGCGGGCTCGAATAGCCCAGCATCCAGCGTATCCCGCCCTGTATCGCGCCTAACGGGCTCAGAACGTCGAGATAGGCATAGGCCATGATGTAGGTCGGCACGGCTAATGGAAGCAGCAGCGCCCACTCAAGAATGCCACGGCCCTTGAAATCATAGGCGGTGACGAGCCACGCCGCACCGGTCCCCACGCAGGTCGCAATAATCCCGGTTCCCAGCAGCAGGACACCTGTGTTCCAGGTCGCCTGCGGCAGCACATTGGCGATCACATGCGTCCAGAGCGTGCCGGTATTGGCCGTTGCGGTCAGAGCGATTGTCGCGACCGGCAACAGCGCAAGAGCCGCGGCGGCAAATGCCAGCGCGGCCCAAGGCGTTATCCTGATGCGGTGCCGCCGTGTGAGGCGGCCTGCGGCAAAGCTGCTCATGACATACAAAAAAGCGTGGCGGGATCGCTCCCGCCACGATCCGTTATCAGTTCTCGAAGGTGTCGAAATTGACTTCGTCGACTAACTCGCTCGCACGGGTGCGGAACGGCAGCACTTCGGTCAGCGACAGCGAATCCGGCGTCAACTCACCGATCCCGGCTATGATCGGATGCACTTCGGCATTCTCGTTGACCGGATGCTCGAAATTGGCTTCGGCATAGAGCTTCTGCGCGTCGTCGGAAACGAGATATTCGAGCAGCTGCACGGCCTCGTCGCGATTGGGCGCATGAGCGGCGACACCGGCACCCGAAATGTTCACCAGCGTCCCACCGTTTTCGAATGTCGGCAGAATGACCTGAACTTCTTCCGCCCAGGCTTGCTGCTCGGCCCCGCCCGCGCCACTCATCATCAGGCCGTAATAATAGGAATTGGCGACGGCGATGTCGCAGATGCCTGCGGCGATGTCGCGTGCGCCGTCACGGTCGCCACCGGCGGCAACGCGTGCCTGATTGGCCTTGATGCCTTCGAGCCAGGTGCGGGTTTCCTCTTCGCCATACTTGGCCATGTAGGAGGCAAACATCGCCGTGTTGTAGGGGTGCTGGCCTGAGCGGATGCAGAGGCGCCCGCGCCATTCTTCGTCATCGAGCTGCTCATAGGTGAAGCTGTCGATATCGAGATCCTTGGCCGCGTAGATCACGCGCGCACGTCCCGATAATGCAAACCAGTTGCCCTCGGGATCGCGCAGTGTTTCCGGTACGGCGGCTTCCAGCACTTCGGATTCCACCGGCTGTGTCAGCCCCGCGTCGACCAGATCGATCAGCGCCCCGAAATCGACGGTCATCAGAATGTCGGCCGGCGAGCTTTCACCTTCCGCCGAAACGCGCTCGATCAGCCCGTCCTGTAGGAACACGGTGTTGACGGCAACGCCGGTCTCTTCGGTGAATGCATCGAGAATGGGTTGGATGAGACCCGGCTCACGGGTCGTATAGATATTGACCTCCTGGCTGAGAGCCGGAACCGCAGCGCCAAGAGCCAGAAGGCTGGCGGCTACGAAAGTCTTTGAAAATCGGGTCATGGTATATCCCTTGGTGGTTGTAACATCATCAAGGGCGCCGAAGGCCAAAGCGCGCCCATGGGGCTCATTGGCCATACTTGAATAAGCAAGTCAAGTAATATCGACCTACATTAGAAGCGTTCTAAACTATTGATAATGCTTGTGAATTAAACGTTCAAACTTGACCGCGCGGTAGCGCCGAACGCGCCGATTCATCGGCAGCGAAAACGAGGACATCCTTGGGGTCGACCCCGATCCTGACGCTGTGGCCGACGTCCAGCCCGCATCGGGCACTGGTGCGCATCACCACGGGTTCGTCGAGTCCGTCGACGTCCAGCGTCACCTCCTCTATCTCTCCCAGCAGCACCCGCCCGCTCACCCGCGCCTCGGCGCCCGTGTCGGAAAATGTCAGTGCCTGTGGGCGAATGAAAACCTGCAGCGGTCCCGAACTCCCGCAGGGCGCCGGAAACCGCCCCAGCGCGCAATCGAGCCAATCGCCCGAGCGCCGGGCCGGGATTTTGTTGACCTGAGAAAAGAATGC
Organism: Pelagibacterium luteolum; assembly: GCF_900100665.1. Classification (GTDB taxonomy): domain Bacteria; phylum Pseudomonadota; class Alphaproteobacteria; order Rhizobiales; family Devosiaceae; genus Pelagibacterium; species Pelagibacterium luteolum. Next base: position 457,719 of record NZ_FNCS01000002.1, on the reverse strand, counting down.
TGCGGCATAGGCAGTCTGTGGAAACGAATAGATCGCGTCACCGGTGCCGGTCTCGATCACCTTGCCCTTGTGCATGAGCACGACCTTGTCCCCAAGCGCCAGCGCCTCTTCGGGGTCATGGGTCACAATGATCGCCGTCGTCCCCAACGCCCGCAACAGCGCGATCGTCTCGCGGCGGATCGTATCGCGCAGACCCCGGTCGAGGTTGGAAAACGGCTCGTCCATCAAAAGCACGCGCGGCTGCGGCGCAAGCGCCCGCGCCAACGCAATCCGCTGCTGCTCGCCACCAGACAACTGATGCGGATACCGGTCGGCCAGCGAAGCGATGCCCAGTCGCGCGATGATATCCTCGACCCGCGCCACGGCATCCTTGCGTCGCATGCCATTGAGCCCGAACCCGATATTCTGCCGCGCTGTCAGGTGCGGAAACAGCGCATAGTCCTGGAACATGAAGCCGACATTGCGGTGTTCCGGCTCGACGAAAATGCCCTCGCCATTCACCGTCTCACCGGCCAGCGTAACAGCGCCGCGATCGATCTCCTCGACTCCGGCAATCACCCGCAGCAATGTCGATTTTCCGCACCCCGACTGCCCGACAAGGCACACGATCTCACCCTTGGCGATGTCGAATGACACTGCATTGAGCGCCATGACGCTGCCAAAGCTGCGCGTCACGGATTTCAGCGATAGGGTAGGGAGGGGCTTTTCGTTCATGGCAAGACGACCTTTCAGCCCGACAATGGCGCCATAGAGCCGCCCCTTGTCAAGCGCGGGCCGAAACCACCAGCAGGGCCGGCACCGTAAGCGTCATCAAGGTCCCGCTCTCGCTCGTCGGTTCGAGGCTGAGCGAGCATGCATTGACCGCCACCAGGGACCGCGTCAGCGTCAGCCCGATGCTCGACTGGCTGGGAACGCGTTGAAGCCCATCTGCACCCACGCCATCGCGGAACACCACGAACCGCTCGGCCAGCGCGTTTGGCCCCTTGGTTTCATCGCGCACATGGACGCTCACCGATCCGTCGTCCTCGAGTTGCCCCGACAGGACGACTTTGGACCCTTCTCCGGCCTCGCTGATCGCACTGGCCAGCATGTTGAGCACGGCCTGCTTCAGCGTCGTCGCGTCCACCCGAACGAAGGGCAGCCGCTCTGAAATCGCGCTGCGCAGCAGTACCCGCGCCTTGCCCGCCTGTCCGCGCACCCGCACCAGACACTCGGCGAGCAGCGTGCCCATATCGACATCGGCAGGGCTCAGCGGCAGTTCGCCATTGGCCAGTCGCACGTAATCGTCCAACTCGTCCGCCAGATCGCCGATCTCGATCCCCGCGGCCCTGATATCGCGCGCATGTTCCACATAGCGCGGATTGGCCAACGGCCCGAACGCTTCCGACACCATCAGTTCGGAAAACCCGGCAACGGTATTGAGCGGCCGCCGCAGTCCGCGCGTGATGCGACTCAGCGTATCCGCCGGCAATATGCTCCGCTGAGGGGCAGGGGCGGCGACAGTGCTTCCGATCAGCCCGAAATACCCCGTCACGATCCCCGCACGCCCTTCGGCAAAAAGCGTGATCGTCTCGCCACTCTTTGCGGACCGCAACGCAATCGCCGGTCTCACCCCGCCCGCGTAGCGCGAGGGCAGGCTGAGGAAATTGCGGAGTGCCGCATGCTCGCCCACGGGCAGCAAGGCGGTCAGCGGCGCACCCTCTTTCACATCCGCCCGCCCATTGCGCGAAGGCATATGCTTGACGATAACGCCCGCCCGATCGGCGGCAATAAAGCCGAACCCGGCAGTCGTCGCCCAAAGCTCGGCAAATTGCTGCACTTCGGCTTCGCGCAGCGGCTCGATCTCATTGGTCCGCGCCGTCAGCATGAAGCTCGGGCGGCCCTGCCAGGTCACGGCCTGCAACCGCGCGCTGACCGCAACCCGCGATCCGTCGCGCCGCATCAGATGCGTTACCGGCCCCGCCGGCTCGCTGGCATCGACGGTCGGCAAGATCGCCGAAAGCCCAAGCGCCCGCAGCGCCGCCACGGTCTCATAGCCGGTCAGTTCCACAAGCGCCCGGTTGACGAACACGATGTCCTGATCGCGAAAGATCAAAATCGCCAACGGCAACCGGTTCAGCACCAGCGCCTCGTCGCTGAGCGCCAGGAGCGATCCCCCGGGCCGAAACGGCACGACCGTCGTCGGCGCGGCGGGCGCCGGGCTCACCTTCTCTTCGGACGGCGCCTCCTCGCGGCCCACCCGATCGGTCAGGATGCGCGACAATTCCTCGAAATTATACCGCGACGCTGTATCGACATGAACATCCTCGACTGCCACCGGCTCGCTTGGCGCGTCGTCGGCGTCCGGCGTGGTCACAAAGCCTTGCCCCGTGATCCGCCACAACCCAGCTCGCCCGACGCCCTCGTCGGCCCGCCGATCGGCAAGAAAGACGTCTTCGTCTTTTTGGGCTTCGTCCTCGCCCCAATCTGACTCGCGCTCTCCCTCGGCCTCGAGTTCATCGTCGAAAGCGATCGTTGCAAAGTCGCGTCCGGGCACCCCATCTTCGGTCGCGGGCAGGGGAGCATCGTCTCCCGCATCGAGCGGATCGAACAAATGCTCGTGCTGCGCCAGCTTGTCGACCAGCGCCGACAGCCGCTCGGGCGAAGGCACATCGCCGTCAACCGCTGCAACATCTCTGTCGTCCTCGACAGGCGCAACGATCTCGCCCGTCTCCGTGTCCACCGGATCAGCGTCCGGCTCCGCCACAGCCTCTTGCTCTGCCAGATCGGGTTCGACCGGCGCAGCCGCTTCGACGGCCTCCTCAACGGCCGGAGCGTCGTCCCCGCCCCATGCCGCCTCACGGATGTCCTCGGCGATCGGATCGACACCCACCACCAAAAGAGCAGGCTTGTCGCCCCCAAGATCGATCGGCGTGCACTGGCAGGTCGCCGACATCGGCTTGCGCCCCGCCAGAAACTGCATCCGCGACAGCATCGGCCTGCCGGTCAGCCCGAGTCGCATGATCCGGCTGATCTGTCCGCGCACCGGAATGGCGACCTCGGCACGCTTGATTTCATCGCCCTTGAGCTTGGCACCGAACAGCTCCGCAGCGCGATTGGACCACAGAGGCGCGCTCGCGTCGCCCGGCCACAGCCAGGCCGGTCGCGGATCGTCCTCGAGCCGCTTCACGACGTCCGCCTGCGGCAAGCTGGTCCAGTCTTGGTTCATCTACAGTCCATGGTCTCCCGATACGCCCAGGCGCAAAAGGTTTACGAAAGCTTAAATATAGGGACTCCCCAGCCGGGTCCATGCGCAACCGGCTACCGATCGCGTCAATCCCTGGTGATGGTTAAGGCGTGCCCGGTCCGGCCCCCATAAAAAACCTTTGCCATTGGTCCAACCGGGCTTGTCATCGCGCCCAACTCGACCTATGTTCCGCCGCGTTTCGGGACGGCGCCGCCAAGGCGCCTCTGGTTGGTTTCCATAAGGGAAATGACCAACAGTCCCGACCATATATGCCGTCGTAGCTCAGTTGGTTAGAGCGCTAGATTGTGGATCTAGAGGTCCCCCGTTCAATTCGGGGCGACGGTACCACCCTCCCTCCTTGGAATTCTCGCCAACCTCGCGATTGTCCCCCAGAGGTCGTTGCTGCTCTCTTAAGCTCAAACGCAAACGGGCCGCCCCAGGGGACGGCCCGCTCAACAATTCTTTGCATTCAGACGCCTATTGAGCGGCGCCTTGCGCCCAATCGGGTACTTCGCCCAGCGTCACGCCGAAAAACGCGATCATCAGCCAGTAGGCGATGCCCACGATCGCGACCAGCGCGGCAACATTGAGCCACACACCGTTGCGCGCCATTTGCGGAATGGTGACGTAACCCGAGCCGAACACCAGCGCGTTCGGCGGCGTCGCCACTGGCAACATGAACGCCATCGATGCCGCCAGCGCCGCGGGCACCGTCAGCAGCAGCGGGTTTTCGCCCACGCTCACCGCCAGCGCCGCCAAAAGCGGAATAAACGCCGCAGCCGTTGCCGTGTTGGAGGTGAATTCGGTCAGCGACAGGATGATCAGGCTCACTACGGCGACGAGGACGATCAGCGGCAGCGCGCCGGCATAAGCGCCGATCAGCCCACCGATCCAGACGTCCAACCCGGTTGCCGTAACGGCCGCCGCAAGGCTCAAGCCGCCACCAAACAGGATCAGCACGTCCCAGGGCAGCTTGCGTGCATCGTACCAGTCGACCAGCGCTCCGCCTTCCTTATCGCCCGATGGGCACAGGAACAGCACCATAGCCGCCATGATGGCGATGGACGTATCCGTCAGCCCCGGCACGAAATCATCGAGCACGGTGCGGAACATCCAGGCAAAGGCGGTGATGACGAAGACGATACCGACCCGAATTTCGGCCTGCGACCAAGCACCCAGCCCATCCACCTGCTGGCGGAACAAATCCTGTGCCCCCTCGATCTCGGTGGTGTCGAGGCGAATCGAGAACCGCGTCAGAACCAGCCACGCCGCCACGAGCATGACCAGCATCACCGGCACGCCGATGACCATCCACTGGCCAAACCCGATATCATAGCCATAGGCTTGGTTCAGCGCACCCGCCAGAAGCGCATTGGGCGGCGTGCCGATCAATGTGCCCACGCCACCGATAGAGGCCGCGTAGGCGACAGACAGCATCAGTGCGAGGGGAAATTTGGACGAACCGCCCTTGTCCTTGATGAGTTCGGCCACCGATATCGCCACCGGCAACATCATCACGGCGGTCGCCGTGTTCGACACCCACATCGACAAAAATGCCGTCGCGATCATAAACCCGCCGACGATGCGGTGCTGCTGCGAGCCCGTCCGAAGCAGGATATTGAGCGCAATGCGCCGATGCAGCCCGGACCGCTCCATGGCCAGCGCAAGGATGAACCCGCCCATGAAAAGGAAGATGATCGGATCGCCATAGGGTGCGGTTGCCGCCCCTTGCGTGGTGGCCTGCAATACGGGGAACAGCGCAATGGGAAGCAGCGATGTTGCCGGTATCGGCAAGGCTTCGGTGATCCACCAGATGATCATCAGCGCAGCGACAGCCACCACGCGCCAGCCTTCGATCGAAAGTCCCTCCGGCGCGGGCAGCGCTACGAGCGCGATAAAGACGATGAGGCCGATCACGATGGGAATCGGACGCATCGGGAAACGGTCGGAATCGGATGTATCCGATTGGGTCATGCCAGGCCCTCTAGCTATTGAACTTGCAAATCGCGTCGTCCAATGCCGGTGCTTGGCCCCGAGGTCAACGCCCAAGGGGAAAAAGCGCGAAAAGTGTCACACCTTAAATCGCGTGTTTCGTCAGGGTTTTTGGGGATCAGATAACCACGACCCGCGCGCCCACAGGCACGCGGCCATAAAGATCGATCACGTCCTGATTGGTCATCCTGATGCACCCCGAAGACACCGATCGCCCGATGGTCCACGGCTCGTTCGTGCCGTGGATGCGATAAAGCGTCGAACCCAGATACAGCGCCCGCGCGCCCATCGGGTTGTTCGGCCCGCCCGGCATAAATGTCGGCAGCCCCGGCTGGCGCGCATGCATTTCAGCCGGTGGTGTCCAGCTTGGCCATTCGCGCTTGTTGGTCACCCGATGCGTGCCGCTCCACTCGAACCCGGTGCGCGCCACGCCAATGCCATAGCGCATTGCCTTGCCGTCGGGCATCACGAGAAACAGGAAATGCTGCCGCGTATCGACGATCACGGTACCCGGTGCCTGATCGGTCCGGTAATTGACCACCTGCCGCAGCCACATAGGGTGGCTGACATAATCGGCCTGATATTGCAGCATGTGCTCAGGCGTATTCGGCGTAAGTTCCACCCCCGGCGGTGGCCCGAACATCGCGTCCATATAGCCACGATAGGGCGATGCCGCGTGAGCAGGGGCTATGAGAGCCAAAAGCATCGATAGAACAACGACAACGCGCACCATGTTGCGCCTCCTGGCACTCGGACGATGGACCGCCATCCTCGCGCGACAGGGCAAAGATTGAGTCAAACAGGATGGTTAAATCCTTCCTGCCCGCTATGGTTTGCCAAGACTTAATATGCTTGAACGCCAGCGTGTCCGAACCGCCCCGATCGCGTCGCAGGATCGGACATCATGATCGAGGAGCCCACTTGCCGTGACCGACATCGAACCAGTCCGCTGCCCCTGGGCCGGCAGCGACCCGCTCTATCAGCGCTACCACGATACCGAATGGGGTTTCCCCGTCACCGATGACACGCGCTTGTTCGAAAAACTCTGCCTCGAAGGTTTCCAGTCGGGCCTCTCCTGGCTGACCATCCTGCGCAAACGCGAGAATTTCCGCGCCGCTTTCGCGGGCTTCGACATCGACAAGGTTGCCACCTTCGACGAACCCGACATCGACCGCCTTCTCGCCGACGCCGGCATCGTCCGCCACCGCGGCAAGATCGTCTCGACCATCAACAACGCCCGCCGCGCCCAGGCCCTGCGCGCCGAATTCGGTTCGCTTGCCACCTATTTCTGGCGCTTCGAACCAATGCCCGAAGACCGCCCCACCGATCTCACCTGGGACGCCCTGCGCACCATGGCGACCACCCCCGCCTCGACCGCCCTCTCCAAAGACCTCAAAAAACGCGGCTTCTCCTTCGTCGGCCCCACCACCTGCTATGCCTTCATGCAGGCCATGGGCCTCGTCAATGACCACATCGCCGACTGCCACTGCCGCCCCGTGGTGGAACAACAGCGTGCCGAACTGGTCCGGCCATAACGTCAACGTCCACGCGTCCGCCAATCCACCCTGTTTTCTCAGCCCTCCCCCAACAAGAAACCGCCCGGCACCAACGCACCGAGCGGCTCTCACTTCACCAACGATAATTACGGCCTTGCATAGACCATCATCACCGTCGGCATGCGTGGCGGGTCGACCACAGTGGGCAACCCAATGTCACGGCGGATCGAGGGCGGCAGGTCTTGCGGACGAATCGTTTGCACCTGCCGTCGGCCACGCACCATCGTCTTGATGGCGGCCATGACCACGCGCCATTTGCCGTGCTCGGCCACCAGAGTATCAACGGAAACGCGCAGGATCGCGGCTTCCAGGCTTGCATTGACGTGCGACATCGTCGTCACCCAGGCGCGCAAAGGCGCACTGGCTCCATGTTAGAGGTCGCACCGCTCCGAATCCCGGAAACGGCAAAGCGACCAAGGGTTGAGTTTGGTTGGAATCCGGACGGCAAGACGCAATGAGCCCGTCGTCAGGATCGCTTGGTTGAGAGGGTGTTTAGGAAGGAGGGACCGAAAAGATCGGGCCCGGTCTCAGCGTCGGAACGTCAGCTATTGCCGAACGTAATGCCGAGGCCAAAGCGGCGGGACATGGCCCAGCCGGTCGCTTCAACACCATTGGTGAGGACGTTTACGAATGCTGTCATAGGTACGCCTCCCTTGGGAGTTGTGGGCGAGTCGAAACGACACGCCGGTGTTGAAGACGCAAAATCCATAACCAACGAATCCGTGATCGCCAAGCCCTGATGTGGCGGGATGTCGCACTTGAAGTTTGACTGTGGCCTAACGGCAACAGGGTTGTTCGCCTTGTCTCCAAAACCCTTATCGGCTAGGAACGGCCCATATTTTCCGGCCCCGTTCGGGGTCACAGGGATATCTGGACCATGGCTAAAAATTCTGCGCTGATCGATCCGCGCCTGCCGCGCGGTTTTGTCGATTTCGAACCGGCCGATCTTGCTGCCGTCGAAGAGATGGTCGCCAAAATCCGCCATGTATACGAGCGCTATGGCTTCGACCCCATCCAGACCCCGTTTTTTGAATACACCGAAACGCTGGGAAAATTCCTGCCCGACACGGACCGCCCCAACGCGGGCGTCTTTTCCGTGCAGGACGATGATGAGCAATGGATGAGCCTGCGCTACGATCTGACCGCGCCGCTCGCCCGCTATTTCGCCCAGAACTATCAGGACCTGCCAAAACCCTTCCGGTCCTACAGGCAGGGCTGGGTGTTCCGTAACGAAAAGCCCGGCCCCGGCCGCTTCCGCCAGTTCATGCAATTTGACGCCGACACCGTCGGCGCCGGTGGCCCGGAATCTGACGCCGAAATGTGCATGATGATGGCCGACACCATGGACGCCCTCGGCCTCGCCGGAAAATACGTCGTCCGCGTCAACAACCGTAAAGTGCTCGACGGGGTCATGCAGGCCATCGGCGTCACCGATGAAGCCCAAAAGCTCACCGTGCTCCGCGCCATCGACAAGCTCGACAAGTTCGGCCCCGAAGGCGTGCGCCTTCTTCTGGGCGAGGGCCGCAAGGACGAAAGCGGCGACTATACTGAAGGCGCCAAGCTCAACGTCGATCAGGCCGATGCCATTATCGAGATGATGAGCGCCGCTCGCCTCGACGATCTTGTCGATCTCGAAGCCGAAGCCGGACCCGACGGCTTTCTCGACGCGGAATTCAAGACCCCCGCACTGGCCAAATTCAAAATCACCCAGGCTTTCGCCGAAGGCTTTGCGGAACTTCAGTCCATGGCGACCTTGTTCACCTCCGCCGGCTACGGCCCCGACCGCATCAAGATCGACCCCTCCGTCGTCCGCGGCCTCGAATATTACACAGGCCCGGTCTTTGAAATCGAACTGACCTTCAAGGTCCAGAACGAAAAGGGCCAGGACGTGGTGTTCGGCTCGGTCGGCGGTGGTGGCCGCTATGACGGCCTCGTCTCCCGCTTCCGCAACGAGCACACCCCCGCCACCGGCTTTTCCATCGGCGTCTCGCGTCTCGCATCGGCCCTAAAACTCACTGGCAACCTCAATGCCGCGCCGGTCACCGGCCCTGTCGTCGTGACCGTGATGGAAAAGGACCGCATCGCCGACTACCAGACAATGGTCGCCGACCTCCGCACCGCCGGCGTGCGTGCCGAACTCTTCCTCGGCAGCTCGAAAAACATGGGCAAGCAGATGAAATACGCTGACAAGCGTAACGCGCCCGCCGTCATCATCCAGGGCTCGGACGAACGCGAACAGGGCATCGTCCAGATCAAGGACCTCGCCGTCGGCGCCGAAGCCGCCGCCTCGATCACCGACAACGCCGCCTGGAAAACCGAACGCCCCGGCCAATACTCGGTCCCGCGTGACGAAATGGTCAACTTCGTCAAAGCCATTCCCGCCGTCGCCGCCTGGATGAAGGCGAACGGGTGATGAAAGCCAGCCTCGGTTCCCTTGGCGCACCGCTAAACCTCGGCCCTTCGCCCTCACGGGGCGACGGGAGCGCTCGCGGCAGAGATCGGGGCCCGGCTTTGCGTTGGCAATCCTTTTTCTCCCGCCTCCCCTCGAGGGACTTCGAGCCAAAGGTGGCCGCGAAGCGGTCGGATGAGGGGTGCGCAGCCCCAGCCCCGCGCGCCGGAATCACCCCATGACCCCAACCGCCCGCCGCGACGCCCTCCGCGCCCTCGTCTCCGCCCCCGGCGTCACGCTCTCCGCGCCTCCCATCCTCGTCCCGCCCGCCGCCTATTTCGATCTGGCCGGCGAGGAATTCGGCGCGCGCATGATCCTGACACAGGGCACCGACGGCACCGAATTCTGCCTGCGCCCCGATTTCACCCTGCCCATCGCCATCGATCACATCGCCTCGGGCGCGGCCACGCCCGCAGCCTATGGCTATCTCGGCCCGGTCTTCCGCCAGCGCGCCGATGGCCCTACCGAGTTCGACCAGGGCGGCATGGAACTCCTCGCGCTACCCGACGCCGATGCCGCGCTGGACAAGATCATCGCCTTCGCCCGCTCCGTCCTCGACATTTACGGCGTCACCGCACCCCATATCCGGGTCGGCGATATCGACCTCTTTGAAACCCTTCTCGCCGCCTGCGACATGCCCGATGTCTGGCGCCCGCGCATCCGCGCCCGCTTCGGCCACCCCGAGGCCATGAGCGCGCTGCTCGACCGTCTGGCCAATCCCCACACAGCCACCAGCGGCCCCGTCGGCATGCCCGAAACCGACATCGCCGATTGGGTGCGCGAACTGATGCTCACCAACGGCCTCAGCCTCACCGAAAGCCGTAGCCCAGAGGAAATCGCCCAGCGCTATCTCGAAAAGCAGGCGCTCGAGGCTGCCCATGTGCCGGCCGAAACCATCGATCTGCTGCGCCGCTATCTCGCGATTTCGGGGGCCGCCGATACCGCTTTGGCCCAAATCGAAGCCATGCGAGGTTTGATCGATCTGCCCCTCGACGCCACCCGCCGCCGCGTCGATCAGCTCCGCCTCTCCGGCGAGTCGTCTAATCTCGTTTTCGACGCCGCCTTTTCCCCGCGCCTCGATTATTATACCGGCATCACGTTTGAGATGACCGGGCAGGGCAGGGGCGTCCTCGTCTCCGGCGGACAATACGATCGCCTCCTCCAGCGCCTCGGCGCCAACGAGCAAATCCCCGCGGTCGGTTGCGCCGTCTGGGTGGATCGCCTCGAAGCGGAGGTGCGGTCATGACCACCATAATGCTCGCGCTGCCATCCAAGGGCCGCATTCAGGACGAATCGCTTGCCGTTTTCGCAGACGCCGGCCTCGCCATCGATCGTCCCGGCGGCGCTCGGTCCTATCTGGGCGAAATGGCCGCCATGCCCGATGTGTCGGTGCGGTTTCTGTCCGCCTCCGAAATCGCCCGCGAACTCATTCGCGGCACCATCGATATCGGCATCACCGGTGAGGATCTGATCCACGAAACCGCCGCCGCCGGACCCGATCAGATCGCCATCGTCAAACGCCTCGGCTTTGGCCGCGCCGATGCGGTTGTGGCCGTGCCCGATAGCTGGATCGACGTCACGACGATGGACGACCTCTCCGACGTCGCCGCCGATTTCCGCGCCCGTCATGGCCGCTGGCTCAAGGTCGCCACCAAATTCGTCAATCTCACGCGCCGGCACTTTGCCGCCCACGGCATTGCCGAATACCGGATCGTGGAAAGCCTAGGCGCCACCGAAGCCGCCCCGGCCTCCGGCGCCGCCGATCTCATCGTCGACATCACCTCGACGGGCTCGACGCTCAGCGCCAATGGCCTGCGCATCATCGAAGACGGCACCATGCTCAAAAGCGAATCACTGCTGATGGTCGCCCGCAATGCCGAATGGCACGAGGGCAAGCTCGAAACGCTTGTCCGCTTGCTGTCAGCGCTCGGCGCAGAGACGTTCCAGCCATAAAAAAAGAGCCGCGCATGCGGCCCTTTCGATCTCTTAGGACGTCATCTTACGCCCGGCGACCGTCCACCGACAGAGCGCCAGCGCCATAGGCGATGACATAGAGCAAGCCACCGGTGATCGCGAGGTTCTTGAGGAACGCGGTCATTTCCATCTGGTCGGCGAAATTGGTGTGGAAGATCAGCGCTGCAATGAGCGTGAATGCGGCCAGCGCAGCCGCCGCCCAGCGGGCCTTGAACCCGACCAGCAGCAGAATGCCGCCGACGACTTCGACGATGATCGTCGGCCAGATCAGGATGCCCGGCACGCCGAACGCTTCCATATAGCCGACATTACCCTCGATGGCCGGAATTTTGCCAAGGCCGGCAAGGATAAAGATAATGGCCATAAAGATGCGGCCGATTGTAGGGAGATAGGTCTGCAGGGAGGTCATGGTTCAATCCGTTTCATCACAATGCCCGAGTGATGCCCGAACCCCGGGCAATAGAGAACCATGGCCAGTGCTGACAGATTGTCTCGTAATCACGAACGATAAAATCTCTCCGCTCATCCCCACCCACACCATCGGGTCTCGCCCGAGGATGATTTGGGCCATAGCCACCGCTCGATGAACACCATCGCATGGACTCTGGTCCTCACGTTATGACGACAATCATTTTCTCAAATAATCCCGGGATTTAGGCCCCAACGCCGCGCCCCGCCCACGCGCCACGGGCTCTGGATCAAGCCCGAGGATCACGGTAGAGGGCTTGGCCAGCGCCAGTCTCTCCCACCAGCCCTCACGCGCCCATTCCCCATTGCCTTGCCGCCCCGCTTGAGGCAACACCGGTCTCGCGCGGCCAATGGGGTTTGTAGTGTTCGATATCTGGGTTCTCGTACTGCTCGGCTGCGTCGGTGTCATCGCAGGTTTCGTCGATGCCGTAGCCGGCGGCGGGGGATTGATCACCATTCCCGCTTTGCTGTCCGTCGGTATTTCCCCGGTCGGCGCCATCGCCACCAATAAGGCCCAGGCCATCGTCGGCACCACCATGGCCGCGTGGACCTATTGGCGAAAAGGCTACGTCTCGATCCTCTCGCTGGTCCCCGCCATCGGCGCTGCGCTCATCGGGTCGCTGCTTGGTGCCATCGTCGTCAAGCAGATCGATACCTCCGCGCTCGAAATCGCAGTGCCGCTCGCCGTTATCGCCGTCGCGCTCTATTTCACCTTTTCGCCGTCCATCAAGGACATCGACGGCGCGCCGCGTTTAAGCTTTGCCATCGCCCTGCCGATCTTCGCCTTCATCATCGGCTTTTACGATGGCCTGTTCGGGCCCGGCACCGGCTCGTTCTTCATGCTGGCCTTCGTGGCGCTGTTCGGCCTTTCCGCCGCCCGCGCCACGGCCCACACCAAAGTCCTCAACGTCGCGTCCAATCTCGCCGCTCTCGTGTTCTTCGTCTTCGCCGGCGATGTCGTCTGGCCGGTAGCCATCGTCATGGCATTGGGCCAATTGCTCGGCGGCTATCTCGGCGCCATCACCGGCATCCGCTTTGGCGCGAAAATCATCCGCCCGTTGGTGATCGGCGTCTCGATCATCCTGGCCGCAAAACTGTTGTTCTTCCCATAAAAAAGGCCGCACCAGGGAGAGGGTGCGGCCCGGAGGGACGGACCGTAAACGGGTCCGTTGAGGAGACTGTAGATTACGGCAGCAATACCGCGTCGATGACGTGGATCACGCCATTGGACGCTTCCACGTCGGCTGTCACCACATTGGCGGTATTGGACGCCGATACTGTCACGACACCGCCGGTATTGTTTACGGTCAGCGTCACGTCGTCATTGAGCGTGGGGACTTCAGTATCGCCTTCGGCGATATCAGCCGAAAGGATGGTCTGCGGCACGACATGGGCAGTGAGGATCGCCGTCAGGGCGTCGGTATCTTCCAGAAGACCTTCCACAGTGCCTTCGGGCAGGGCAGCAAACGCATCGTCGCTCGGGGCAAACACGGTAATGTCGGCAGTTGTCGAGAGCGCTTCCACCAGCCCTGCAGCTTCAGCAGCGGCCAGAAGCGTCGTGAACGTACCCGCTTCGGTTGCCACTTCGACGACATTGCCCGGCGCGGACGCCATCTGGGCGTAACTCGTCGCGGCCACGATCGGGCTCACGGTCATAAGCGACGCCAGCGCAAGTGTCTTGAGAGCAGTCATGATAATCCTCCGATTTGCATGGGTCTGTTCGGCCCGGTTTTGCCCGAACCGATGACCCCCAAAACGAAGCGTACATGGCCACGGATCAGGGTTAATTCTTCACAAAAACGTGCCGTTTCGTGAGTGATCCAGACAAGTCTGTCCAACGAACGCTGGCAGCAGCCAAACGGCCATCACAAACGAAAAGGGCAGCGCCGAAACGCTGCCCTTCGCGCCGCGCAACGTCCAAGCCTGCCCCCGGCAGGCGCCGTCAAAGTTGCGCCAACAAAAATGCGAACTGGAAATCGCAAACGAAAAGGGCAGCGCCGAAACGCTGCCCTTCCCGTTCGAGACCCGGAGAGGTCTCAATTCCTAAAGCGTTGGTGCCTGGACTAGAAGTCCATGCCACCCATGCCGCCCATGCCGCCGCCGCCCGGCATTGCCGGTGCGTCGGACTTGGGAAGCTCTGCGATCATCGCTTCGGTCGTGACCAGAAGGCCGGCAACCGAGGCAGCGTCTTCAAGAGCGGTACGAACGACCTTGACGGGATCGATGATGCCCATCTTGATCATGTCGCCATATTCGCCCGTCTGGGCGTCATAGCCGAACGTGTCCGAAGAATCGTCGAGGATTTTGCCCACGACAACCGAACCTTCGCTACCTGCGTTGTTGGCGATCTGACGGATCGGCTCCTGCAGGGCGCGCTTGACGATGGCGATACCGGCGTTCTGGTCGGCGTTTTCACCCTTGACGGTGAGAGCGTTCGAAGCGCGCAGCAGCGCAACGCCACCACCGGCAACGATGCCTTCTTCAACGGCAGCGCGGGTCGCATTGAGCGCGTCGTCGACGCGATCCTTGCGTTCCTTGACTTCCACTTCGGTCGAACCGCCGACCTTGATCACCGCAACACCGCCGGCAAGCTTGGCGAGGCGTTCCTGCAGCTTTTCACGGTCATAGTCCGAAGACGTTTCTTCGATCTGTGCCTTGATCTGGTTGACGCGGCCTTCGATGTCTTCCTTGGAACCCGCACCATCGACGATGGTGGTGTTTTCCTTGGTGATTTCGACGCGCTTGGCAGTGCCGAGCATGTCCAGCGTGACGTTTTCGAGCTTGATGCCGAGGTCTTCCGAAATCACCTGGCCACCGGTCAGGATGGCGATGTCTTCGAGCATGGCCTTGCGGCGATCGCCGAAGCCCGGAGCCTTGACGGCAGCAACCTTGAGGCCGCCGCGCAGACGGTTGACGACGAGCGTTGCGAGCGCTTCGCCTTCGACGTCTTCAGCAATGATCAGCAGCGGACGGTTGGACTGAACGACGCTTTCGAGAACGGGCAGGAGAGCCTGCAGGTTCGAAAGCTTCTTTTCGTGCAGAAGGATCAGCGGATCTTCGAGCGCTGCGACCATCTTTTCAGTGTTGGTCACGAAATAGGGCGACAGGTAACCGCGGTCGAACTGCATGCCTTCGACGACGTCGAGTTCGGTCTCAGCGGTCTTGGCTTCCTCGACGGTGATGACACCCTCGTTGCCGACCTTCTGCATCGCATTGGCGATCATCTCGCCGATGGCCTTTTCGCCATTGGCCGAAATCGTGCCGACCTGAGCGACTTCCGACGAATTCGAAATCTTGACGGCCTTGGCGCCGAGATTGGCGATGACTTCGGTCACGGCGAGATCGATGCCGCGCTTGAGGTCCATCGGGTTCATGCCGGCAGCGACGGCCTTGACGCCTTCGTTGACGATCGACTGAGCCAGGACGGTCGAGGTTGTTGTGCCGTCACCAGCGATGTCGTTGGTCTTGGACGCCACGGTGCGCAGCATCTGTGCGCCCATGTTTTCGAACTTGTCTTCAAGCTCGATTTCCTTGGCGACGGTGACGCCGTCCTTGGTGATGCGCGGTGCGCCGAACGACTTTTCGATAACGACGTTACGACCCTTGGGGCCCAGGGTCACCTTGACCGCATTGGCCAGGATGTTGACGCCGCGCAGCATCTTGTCGCGGGCATCGGTCGAGAATTTGACTTCTTTGGCAGCCATTTAATTCTGCTCCTTGCAAAAAATGAAAAGGGGGTCCGAAGGTTTTGGGCACGTCCAACTGGACGTGCGGCCAAAAATTAACCTTCGATCACGCCCATGATGTCGGACTCTTTCATGATCAGCAGGTCTTCGCCGCCAACCTTGACTTCGGTGCCGCTCCACTTGCCAAACAGAACGCGGTCGCCTGCCTTGACGTCGAGCGGAACGATCTTGCCGCTCTCGTCGCGGGCGCCTGCGCCGACGGAAACGATAACGCCTTCCGAGGGCTTTTCCTTGGCGGTGTCTGGGATGATGATGCCGCCGGCGGTCTTGGATTCGCTGTCGACGCGGCGGACCACAACGCGGTCATGCAGGGGACGGAAGCTCATGGTCGCTCCTTTGGAACGTAATTGTTGAGATGCAATTTCTCAGCTTTAGCACTCTAATGACAAGAGTGCTAGCAGCATGTGGCTGGAGATAGGAGAGGGGGCTGATGGAGTCAAGAATGCCGCACGCAAATAATTTTGCATCGACGCCCCCGGCTTGTTATGCGGGTTGGGGGCTTGCGACATTTCCCTATTCTGCGGACTGAAAAAGACGACACGATGACATATGAAAATCCCCCGTCCGCGACCGGCTGGAGTGCGCCCACGCTCACCGTGGTGATCCCGACCTTCAACGAACGCTACAACATCGCCCCGTTGATCGAAAAGCTCGAAATCGCCCTCGCCGGCATATCGTTCGAAGCCATCATCGTTGATGACGACAGCCCCGACGGCACCGCCGAACTCGCCAAATCGCTTGCCGCCGCAAAACCCCATGTGCGCTGCATCCACCGTGTCGGACGCCGTGGCCTCTCCTCTGCCTGTATCGAGGGCATGTCGGCGTCGGCCGCCGATTTCGTCTCCGTCATCGACGCCGACCACCAGCATGACGAATCGATCCTGCCCCAGATGCTCGCCGCCGCCCGCGATGGCGCCGATATCGTTGTGGGCTCGCGCTACACGGGCGAGGGGAGTTCAACCGAGGGCTTTTCCGCCGGTCGCCAAAAGGGCTCGGAAATCGCAACGCGCCTCTCGGGCATCCTGACCGGCAAGGCCCTGTCCGACCCCATGAGCGGTTTCTTTCTGCTGCGCCGTTCGCTCTTTAACGACATCGTCCCGCGCCTCTCCCGCGAAGGGTTCAAGATCCTTCTCGACATCATTGTCACAGCCAATCGCCGTAAATCGGGCAAGGTCGAGATTGCCGAAATCCCCTACACCTTCCGCCCGCGTTTTGCCGGCGAAAGCAAGATGAGCGCTCTGGTCGTTGCCCAGTTCCTCGGGTTGATCGTCTCCCAGATTTCTCGCGGTATCTTGCCCACCAGTTTCCTTCTGTTTTCCCTCGTCGGCGCCTCGGGCGTCCTCGTCCACCTCTCGGTCCTCACCTTTGCCTTCGAGGCGCTATCGTTCAATTTCGCCAACGCGCAATTGCTCGCAACGCTCGTCGCCATGACCACCAACTACCTGCTCAATAACGAACTCACCTACGCTGACAAGAAACTCCGAGGCCGCCGCTTCTGGACCGGCCTCTTGAGCTTTTACGCCGTCTGCAGCTTTGGTACCCTCGCCAACGTTTCGGTTGCCAGCGTCCTCTTTGAATCCCAATACGCCAACTTCCTCCTCGCCGGCATCGCCGGCGCCACCATGAGCGTCGTCTTCAACTACGCCGTCACCCGCATCTTCACATGGCGGTAGCTTTCCAGATGCGCCAGACCGTTACGCCCCAGACGCGTTATGACGCCCGGTGGCAATCAAACCCCACCCCCTCCATCCTGGGATTTATACCCGGGATGCAGCCGTGCGCCGTCCGGCGCGCGAAATGACACACGCGCTGCGCCCATGATCCATCCCGCCCCTCGCATCGGCCCCTTCACCCCCCTCACGGCCACGCTCATCCTCATCGCCGTGACCCTCGTCCTCCGCATCATCGGCGGCGCAGTCGTCGGTTGGGGCACGGGCGAAGCCTACTACCTAGCTTCGGCGCGCCAGTTCCATCTGTCCTATTTCGATCAGCCCCCGCTCTCGCTCTGGGTCATCTGGGCCACAATCGAGTTGACCGGCTCAGACGCTCTACTGGCGATCCGCCTGCCATTCATCCTGATGTTCGCCGTCTCCACTTGGCTGGCCTACGACATCATGGCCAAACTCCATTCGCCCCTGGCCGGGTTCTTCGCCGCGTTGATCGTCAACGCCTGCGTTTTATTCTCGCTTTCGGTCGGCTCATGGACGCAGCCCGACGCGCCGATGCTGATGTTCTGGCTAGCCACGGTCCGCGTGCTCATCTCGATCTTTTTCGGCTCGGGCGCCAAAACACCGTGGCGCTCATGGGGCCTCGCGGGCCTATTCCTCGGTCTTACATTTCTTTCCAAATACCACGCGGTTTTCCTCGCCGCCGGCACCGGGCTGTTCCTCATTTTCAATTCCACCCAGCGCCGCTGGATGGCCCACAGGGCCCCGTGGTTCGCGCTCCTCATCGCTTTGGCGATTTTCTCCCCGGTTCTCATCTGGAACGCGCAAAACGATTGGGTGTCCTTCGGCTTCCAGGGCGGCCGCGCCGTCGAAACCCCGACCGATCTGCGATGGGACGGCCTCATCCGCATGATTTGGGGCCAGCTGCTCTATATGGTCCCCTGGCTCGCCATCCCCGCACTGTTCGTGGGCGCAAAAGCCCTTGCTGCCGGCCCGCGCGGCCAGTTCCCCACCAAAACCGCCCCCGGCGCAGCAGCGCTGTTCGCCTATATCGGATGGCCCCCGATAATCCTCTTCACGCTCGTTGCCCTCTGGAGCGACACCCAGTTCCATTTTCACTGGCAGGCCCCGGGTTATCTCATGTTCTTCATGCTGATGGGCGCCTGGGCCGCCAATCGCGATGGCAGGGCCGTCCGCACCTGGCTGTTCGGCTCCGCGCTTACCACGCTCGCCATCCTGACGCTCTTGGTTTCCCACGCCGCCACCGGCTGGGCCCGCGCCGTCTTCCCCGGCGATTGGGAAGATCCCACGGCCCTCCAACTCCCCTGGACCGAACTCGGCCAGTCCCTCCAAATGCGCGGCGCCTTCGGTCAAGGCAATTTGTTCGCCATGGGCACCAACTGGATCGACTGCGGCTATATCGACACCCAGATCGGCGGCCGTCTGCCCTTCGCGTGCCTTGGCTCGGACATCCGCAACCTCGAATTCAACTTCGACCCCGCCAGCCACATCGGCTGGAACGCCTACATCGTCGAACAGACCTCCAACCCGGATCGCGTGATGGAGCGCTACGGCGCGATGTTTGAAACCATCGAGCACCTCGAAACCCTGACCATCACCAGAAACGGCCACCCCGAACTCACCGGCATCCAGCTGTTCTATGCAGAAGGTTTTGTCGGCGAGGACTGACAGCGAAAGGCAGAAAAAATGCTGACCCTCACCTTCACCGCCACCATCATTGAGTGGCGCGGCCCAGCCCCCTTCTTTTTCGCCCCCATCCCGCCCGAACACACCCCTGCCATCCGCGCCGCCGCCAAACTCGCCAGCTATGGCTGGGGCTGCATCCCCATAACCGCCACCGCCAACGGCACCGCCTTCACCACATCGCTCATGCCCAAAGAGGGCATCTACATGGTGCCCCTAAAGGACAAGGTCCGAAGGCCGCTGGGCCTGACTATGGGTGATGACGTGGAGATCGCACTCTCCATCTCCCCTCGCTAACCCCAAGCGTTACCTCACGTCCCCCGACACCACCCTCGGGCTCCCTTGAGAACCGTCGTGCTTCGCCTGACCTCAGCCCTGCCCACCCCCAACCGTCATCCCGGCCTTGAGCCGGGACCCAGAATGCTCCGCGCCAATTGAATGTCCGCAGCCCCAAAGCACCGCACCATCTCGGAGCATACTTGACCCCGGGTCTCCGCCTGGGACGACAGACTGTGTAAGCGGTGCGTGATCTGTCTCTCACCCTCAGACCCGACCGAGAAACACCCTGCTGCGGCGTGGCGCCCACCATCGCCACAACCCCCACCGACATCCTCGAGCTCGACCCGAGGACCCACGCTGCGTTTCTACACGGCGCATCGGTCTGTAGAGAGCGCCATCCCACCGGGAGGTGACTCAATCGCAGGCGCTCTAAGCCGCCCCGGCGCGATCCCACCCGATCTTCTTGCGATAAATCGTCGACGGGCTGATCTCGAGCGCTGCTGCGGCCTTGGCGATGTTGCCGCCGCAGGCGTCCAGCGCGTCTTCGATGATCTTTTGCTCCTGCTGCCACATGGGCAGGATTGAGGGCGCCAGCCGGGTGACGTTTGACGCGCCGCATTCGCGCGATTCGATATCGGCGGCCAGTGCCATCTCAGCGCTCACCGGGCCGCCGTCGAACATCACGACGACGCGCCGTACCAGGTTCTGCAATTGCCGCACATTGCCCGGCCATTCGCGGCAGACGAACAGATCGGCCACATCAGGCGCAAAGCCCGAAAAGCTCTTTTTCTCTTCGCTGGCGAACCGGGTGAGAAAATTCTGCGCCAGCGGCATGATATCGCCCGGTCGCTGCCGCAGCGGCGGCAGGTGGATCGGCAGTACATGCAGGCGATAAAACAGATCCTCGCGGAATTTCTTTTCGCTCACGAGTTGCATCGGATTGCGATTGGTCGCGCAGATAACCCGCACATCGACCGAACGCACCACCGATTCCCCAACCCGGGCAATCGTGCCGGTCTGCAGAAACCGCAGCAATTTCGATTGCAGCGCCAGGTCCATCTCGCCGATTTCGTCGAGAAACAGCGTACCGCCATCGGCCATTTCGATGGCGCCCTTGCGGTCCTCATGCGCGCCCGTATAGGCGCCCTTGATGGCCCCGAACACTTCGGTTTCCATCAACTCGCGCGGAATCGCGCCGGCATTGATGGCGATGAACGGCTTCTTAGCGCGCGGGCTGCGCGTATGGAGCGCTTCGGCGGTCACTTCCTTGCCCGTGCCGCTTTCGCCCGTGATGAACACAGGTGCCGCCGAGGGCGCAATCCGGGTGATCTGGTCGTAAATGGCGCGCATCTGCGGCGTGGTGCCGACGAAACCTTCAAAGTCGCTCGCAGCTTCCGGCAATGAATCTTGTGAAATGGCGCGCGCCTTTCCGTGTCGCTGACCCAGTTCGCCCAATCGGGCGGCCAGCACCGGGCCGGAAATGGGCAGGTTGAGATAATCATGGGCGCCGGCCCGCATCGCGGCCACCGCCAGAGACACCGAAGCGCCATCGGAAAGCGCTACGATCAGCGCGCCCTTGGCGGCGTTGGCCAGGGCCGAAAACGCAAACTCGAGCTGAGCCGCGACGTCTTCAAGGCTGCCGGTTTCGGCCAGCACGACGTCGAATTTACCCGCCCGCATGCTGCGGAGCGCTTGCTGCCCGGACGTGCAGTGAACCAGCGCGACACCTTTGCCCCAGTGCGAAAAAATCGCCGCCATCGTCACGCGCGACCGCTCGGGTGCGCTGTCGACGAGCAAAAGTTTAACGTCTGCGTTCGATGGGGTTCCATCACGCATCAGGCCGTCTCTCCCTGACAAACTGGTGGGCTCAAGGCTGCGATCACTATCAATCCATTAGGGTAAACAAACGGTTGGCAATTCCAGCTTTCGATAAGCCTCGCGCTTTTGCGTCCAATCGGGCGGTGATACAACAAAATGGCTGGAACATTGGTGATTCCCCTAATCGAGGCTCGGATCCGGGTGCAGGGACTGGTCTATATTTTGATGGGATTGTGCGGGGCCGGTCTCGGCTTCGCTGCCTATTTCCTGGCCGGGTTCACGCCGATCGAAGCCGTTCTGCTCGCCGGCGCCATATTTCTGGGGGGTGCGCTGATCGAAGAACGCGCCGCCCGCCGCCGCGCTTTTCGCCGTCTCGAGAAAGGCGTCGAGGAAATGGCGCGGCTGCTCGCTACCGACGCCAAGGCGGGGCAGGTGCTGTCCGAGCGCGTCAACGCCCTCGCCGATCTCGACCTCGGCCCGCGCCTGGATGTCATCGAGGCCGATATGAGCGTTCTGGGCACGGTCGTTCGCCAGGTCGCCGAGGCCGTCTCCGAGCTCGAAACCGCTCAGCAGTCCGGCACCATCTACCAGCCCACCCGCGTCGCCACCCCGTCATCCCCCGAAACGCGCCGCAGCCCCACGATCCCCCTCGCCGACGTCCGCCGCGCGCTCGACGAGGGCAGGCTGGTCCACAACGTCCAGCCCGTGCTCACCCTGCCGCAGCGCAAGCTGCACGCCAATGATCTGATCCCGCGCCTCGATATCGACGGCCGCCTCGCCGATCCGCCCGAATACATGCCGGTGCCCAATGCTGAGGGCAATGTCGTCCTCCGCCGCATCGACGCGCTTTGCGCCGAAGAAGCCATCCGCATCGTCCGCCGCGCCCGGCTGAACGGCGAAGCGATGCGCCTCATCGTCGATATCTCCCCCGCCAGCCTCGCCGACCGCTCGACCCTCGATCCCATCCTGACGCTGCTCGGCGCCAACCGTGCCGTCAATCCCGACATCGCCTTTGCGATCGACTATCACGACTGGGCGGAGCTCGATAAAGCCGAATCCGATGGTCTCGCCACCATTGCCCAGCAGGGCGCCGCGCTCGCCATCCGCGACACCACGACCCTGCGCCTCGATTTCGCAGCCCTCGCCGAAAAGGGCGTGCGCTACATCACCACCCCGGCCAGCAAATTCCTGAAACAGCCTTCGAGCTTGACCGACTTCCATTCCTCCGACATCAACGACTACATCAAGCGCTTCGGCATTAATCTGATTGTCACCGGGCTTGAAACCGAACCTGAAATCCTGGCCCTGCTCGACGATGGCGTCCGCCTCGCGCAAGGGCGCCCCCTGGGTGGCGTGACGGCGCTCCGCGACGATCTGCGCGACGAAGGCAACGACCAGTTGCGCCGCCTCGCTGCGCGCTGAAACCCCACCGGGCACCAAGAGAACAATAGAAAGTCACCGATGACCATTTCCGGCCCCACCAACGGTTTGTCCGCCCTGGTCGCCCGCTATCCGGCCATTCTCTCGGATGTCTGGGGCGTCGTACACAATGGCGTCGAACCCCATTGGAGCGCCGTCGAAGCTCTGGTGAAATACCGCGAGGAGGGCGGCCGCGTCGTTCTCATCACCAACGCCCCGCGCCCCGGCCCGTCGATCGTCGCTCAACTCGACGCCATGGATATTCCCCGTACCGCCTATGATGATCTGATCTCCTCGGGCGACGCCACCCGCACGCTGCTCGAATCCTGGCGCGGTCGCACCATCGCCCGCGTCGGCCCTGCGGTCGACGATGTGCTGTTCGAAGGTCTCGATCTCACTTTCGGCGGCGATCGTGAAGCCACCGCCGTCGTCGTCACCGATCTCGACACCGACGACGACACCCCCGACGATTACAATGACCGCATGGCCATCTGGCGTGAGCGCAATCTGCCGCTCATCTGCGCCAATCCAGACAAGGTGGTCGAAGATGGCGACCGCATCGTTTATTGCGGCGGCGCGCTGGCCGATGCCTATGAGGATATCGGCGGGCGCGTCATGATGGCCGGCAAACCCTACAGCCCCATCTATGAGCAGGCCAAGGCGATGCTCGACGCTGCCGCCAGCCATCATTTCGAAAAGCGCGACATCATTGCCATCGGCGATTCGATCCGCACCGATTCCATCGGCGCCGCCCAGTTCGGCATCGATCTGCTGTTCATCACCGGCTCCATCCACGCCGCCGAACTCGATGCGTTCAACAATCCTCCCGCTAAGCGCGTTGCCGATTTCGTCTCGGTCTCGCGCGCCAATATGGTCGGCTTCATGCCCCGGCTGGTCTGGTAGCTTGAGGCAGGGCGATTGAAACCCTCAAGCGCCGCCCGCTTTATCGCCGAACACTGCCCCGTCCAGCCCGTCCCCGATCTGCCCCACATCCATCTGCATTTGGCCGTGCCGCAAAGCGGTATCTGGCGCCTCGCCGCCGATGGCGAGCCGCCCTATTGGGCCTGGTGCTGGCCCGGCGGCCTCGCGCTGGCCCATCACATCGCCGCTAACCCGGAGATGGTCGAGGGCCGCCCCGTCATCGATCTGGGCACCGGCTCGGGCCTCCTCGCCATCGCCGCCGCCCTTGCCGGTGCTTCCCAAGTGACCGCCATCGACGCCGATCCTAACGCCATTGCTGCGACAACCCTCAACGCCGCCCTCAATACCGTCGCCCTCACCACCGAATGCCGCGACCCCCTCGACGGCCCCGCATTCGAGAATGCCACGATCTGCGTCGGCGATCTCTTTTATGCCGCCGACCTCGCCCTCCGCGTCACGACCTTCCTCGATCGCTGCCTTGCAGCCTCCTGCACCATCTGGGTCGGCGACATCGGCCGCGCAGCGCTTCCGCGCAACCGCCTCACGCCCGTCTCGTCCTGGACCATCGCCGATTTCGGGCACGGCGCCAGCGCACCCGATACCCCCAGCGTGGTTTACCGCTACAGCGCCATCCAGTGATCGGCAGGCCTTGCAATCTGGCGTCCGAAAGGGCACGTTCCGCCCGTTTTCGAAAGACCTCGAACGCAAGTCCGGAAAAGTGGAAACCGGTTTTCCGATAAGACTTGCGGCAAATCAAAAGATTAGAGCAGGTCAGCGATACAACGAAGAGCAGACCTGATCCATGACTTCCGGCGCCCCGTTCATCCGTCTCGACGGCCTTTCCGATGTCCCCCACGCCCTGCGCGGTGGGGTAGTGGCGATCGGCAACTTCGACGGTTTCCACCGGGGCCATCAACAGGTCTTCGCCGCGGCGCGCGACATGGCAAAAACCAAGGGCGTCCCGGCCATCGTCCTCACCTTCGAGCCGCACCCGCGCGACGTCTTTGCGCCAAATCCTTTCCTCTTCCGCCTCACCTATGCCGATCAGAAGGCCAAATTGGCCGAGGCGTCCGGCTTTGATGCTATCGTCGTCATGGAATTTTCCCGTGATCTTGCCGGCGTTGAAGCCACCGAGTTCGTTTCCAAATTCCTGATCGATGCCCTGCAGGTCTCGGGCGTCGTCGTCGGAGCCGATTTCCACTTCGGCAAGGCCAGGGCAGGCACACCCGATTTCCTCCAGCAGCAAGGGGACGAGCGCGGCTTTTCCGTCCGCATCTGCGACATGCTCGAAGACGAGGCCAAGTTCGTCTCCTCCTCGCGCATCCGCGAAGCTTTGGGCGGTGGCGATGTGGCGCTTGCCAATCATCTCCTTGGCTATCACTGGACATTTTCCGGCGAAATCGTCACCGGCGACAAGCGCGGTCGCGAACTGGGCTATCCCACAGCCAACATGGCCGTGCCTGCAACCTTCTCACTCGCCCAGGGCGTTTACGCCGTCAAAATCCGCATCGAGGGCGAACTGTTCGACGGCGTTGCCGCGTTCGGCAAACCCATGTTCGATAACACGCGCCCGCCGTTCGAAACCTTCATCTTCGATTTCGATCGCGACATCTACGGCCAGACCATCGAAGTGGCCCTCATTGCCTTCATCCGCGGTCAGTTGACCTTCGACGGCCTCGATCCCCTCATCGCCCAGATGAACGCCGACAGCGAAACCGCTCGAATTACCACCGCCCAGGCGCGCCCGCTCACCGAGCTCGACGCCGCCCTGGGCCTTGTTTCCGGCCAATAGGCGACCTCCGCCTCTTCTCGCTTCAAATCGTGCCAGTGGCACGATTTGAGGCGAGAAGGTCATGAGCGCTAGGCTCGAATGGCTGCTCGAAGTGGCGGGATGAGGGGGCAACGGCAGAGCCGATGAGCGGGGGTTGCCCGCTTGATCCTGTCAGATCCCGCTTCCGCCGCCTCATCGGCCCAAACCCATTGGCATTCTCACCGGTCCGCTGTTAAAAGCGGCACCAACAGACAGACACCAAGTTTATTCCGCGAGTTCTTATGACCGACACGCACCTTGGCGCGACGACCGAGCGCGACTATTCCCAAACCCTGTTCCTGCCTCAGACCGATTTCCCCATGCGGGCCGGTCTGCCCCAGCGCGAGCCCGAATGGCTCAAGCGCTGGGAGGATATGGAACTTTATAAGATGCTCCGTGAGCAAAGCCGGGCGGAAGGGCGCGAAAAATTCACGCTCCATGACGGCCCGCCATACGCAAACGGCAATATCCATATCGGCCACGCGCTCAACAAGACGCTCAAAGACCTTGTCTCGCGCTCCATGCAGATGCTGGGCTACAACTCGGCCTATGTGCCCGGCTGGGATTGCCATGGCCTGCCCATCGAGTGGAAGATCGAAGAACAATACCGCGCCAAGGGCCTCAACAAGGACGAAGTGCCGGTTAACGAATTTCGCGCCGAATGCCGCACCTTTGCCGAGCAATGGGTCGATATCCAGCGCGAGGAATTCAAGCGCCTGGGCGTAATGGGCGATTGGGCCAACCCCTATCTCACCATGAGCTTTGACGCGGAAGCCACCATCGCCGGCGAACTGATGAAAGTCGCCACAAGCGGCCAGCTCTATCGCGGCTCCAAGCCCGTCATGTGGTCCGTCGTCGAACGCACAGCGCTCGCCGAAGCCGAGATCGAATATCAGGACTACGAATCCGACGCGATCTGGGTGAAGTTTCCTGTGGCTGAGGTAGAGGGAGCGGCTCGTGCCGATTGGGTCGGCCCTGATGGGCACGTGCCCACGGTAAATAGCCGGAACGTACTTGAAGACGCCTCCGTCGTCATCTGGACGACCACCCCGTGGACCATCCCGGGCAACCGCGCAGTCTCCTATTCGTCGCGCATCGCCTACGGCCTCTACGAAGTCGAAACCGCCGAGAACGAGTTCGGCCCCCAGCCCGGCGAAAAGCTGATCTTCGCCGATAAGCTCGCTGACGAAAGCGCGGCAAAGGCGAAGCTCACCTTCACGCGCCTTGCCGACGTCAGTGCCAAAGAACTCGGCGCCATGACCCTCTACCACCCGCTGCGCGGTCTCGCAGGCGGCTATGAATTCCTCGTGCCCCTCCTTGACGGGGATCACGTCACCGACGACGCGGGCACGGGCTTTGTCCACACCGCTCCCTCCCACGGTGCCGACGACTTTGACGTCTGGACCGCAAAGGCCCGCGACGTCGCAGCCAAGGGCATCGACACGACGATCCCCTTCACCGTCGACGACGGCGGTTTCTACACCAAGGACGCCCCCGGTTTCGGCCCCGACGCCGACGGCGGCGCCGCGCGCGTCATCGACGACAAGGGCAAGAAGGGCGACGCAAACCAGCGCGTCATCACCGCGCTCATCGCCGCCAACAATTTGTTCGCGCGCGGTCGCCTGAAACACCAATACCCCCACTCCTGGCGCTCCAAAAAACCCATCATCTTCCGCAACACCCCCCAGTGGTTCGTCTATATGGACAAGGACCTAGAGGGCAAAACCTTCGCGACTTCTTCAACCTCTCCCTCCGGCGGAGAGGTCGGCGCGTCAGCGACGGGTGAGGGGGCCTTGACCAAGGGCACAGACACCCTCCGCACCCGCGCCCTTGCCGCCATCGATGCGACCAAATTCGTACCGCCGCAGGGACAGAACCGCCTGCGGTCGATGATCGCAGATCGCCCCGATTGGGTGCTCTCGCGCCAACGCGCCTGGGGCGTCCCGATCACGGTCTTCGTCAACACAGACACCGGCGAAATCCTCAAGAGCGACGCCGTCAACCAGCGCATCATCGCAGCCTTCGAAGCCGAAGGGTCCGACGCATGGTTTGCCGACAACGCCAAGCAGCGCTTCCTCGGCAACGACGTCGACAATCCCGACCAGTGGACCAAGGTCACCGACATCCTCGATGTGTGGTTCGACTCAGGTTCCACCCACGCCTTCGTCCTGCGCAATAAGGACAAATGGCCGGACCTGAAATTCCCGGCCTCCATGTATCTCGAAGGCTCCGATCAGCATCGCGGCTGGTTCCATTCCTCGCTGCTCGAAAGCTGCGCCACCAACGGTTTTGCCCCCTATGAATCCGTTCTGACCCATGGTTTCACCATGGACAGCAAGGGCTTCAAGATGAGCAAGTCGGTGGGCAACACGATCGCCCCGCAGGACATCATCAGGAAATTCGGCGCCGACATCATGCGGCTCTGGGCGTCCACCATTGACTATGCGGAAGATCACCGCATCGGCGACGAAATCCTCGCCAACACCGTCGAGATGTACAAGAAGATCCGCAACTCCTTCCGCTGGCTGTTGGGCAATCTCGCCCACTACAAGCCCGAGGAAGCCGTGGCCTATGCCGACATGCCCGAGCTCGAAAAACTCATCCTGCACCGTCTCGCCGTGCTCGATGAAGAGGTGCGCGCCGGCTATCGCGCCTATGACTACAAGCGCGTCGTCACCACCATCGCCAATTTTATGAACCTCGAACTCTCGGCGTTCTATTTCGACATCCGCAAGGACGCGCTCTATTGCGACCCGATTTCCTCGGTTAAGCGCAAGGCCGCTCTCACGGTTCTCGATCAGCTCTATTCGTGCCTAACCGCCTGGCTCGCCCCGGTGCTGGTGTTCACCATGGAAGAAATCTGGCTCGAGAGAAATCCCGGCGACACATCGAGCGTCCACGCCCGCACATTTCCCGATGTGCCGTCCGAGTGGCGCGACGATGCTCTGGCCGACAAATGGTCCAAGATCAGGATCGTCCGCCGCGCCGTCACCGCAGCGCTCGAGATCGAGCGCAAGAACAAGGTCATCGGCTCGTCTCTCGAGGCCGCGCCTGAGGTCACGATCACCGATCCCGAACTGGCAAAAGCCATCGAAGGACAGGACATGGCGGAGATCTGCATAACGAGTGTTTTCAACTCCAGAATAGATCGGTCGATCACGTCAACAAACGCCGATCTCGAGCCGGATGTGGGCGTCTATGTACGGTTCGCCCGGGCGGAAGGCACGCGCTGCGCACGCTCGTGGAAATTCTCGCCAGACGTCGGGTCGGACCCTGAATATCCCGACCTTACCCCTCGCGACGCCCAAGCTATGCGCGAGCGTATCGTCGCGGGGCTAAGCGCATGAAGTCATTGCGTAATCCGTCGGTAATCTGGAGCCTGTTACTTGCAGCGGTCATCCTTTTGATCGACCGTCTGCACAAATATTACCAGGTCGATATGGCCGGTTGGACGGGCGGGGAGGTGATCAACGTCTTCCCGTTCTTCGACTATGTGCTCGTCTGGAATACCGGCATATCCTACGGCCTTCTCGGCGGGTTAAGCCCGGAAATGTTGTTGATTATCATGGGCATAGCAGTCGTCGCCCTGGCCTGGTGGTGGTGGACTGATGAGAGCTTTTTGACCCGCATCGGCATCGCCTCCGCCATCGGCGGCGCGGTCTCGAACGCCATAGATCGCATGGTCTATGGCGCGGTCGCCGATTTTTTCCATTTCTATTCAGGCACTTGGTCGTTTTATGTCTTCAACATCGCCGACATGGCAATCAGCTTCGGTGTCATCTTGTTGATCTTCGATGTCTTGCGCCCAAAACGCCAAATCGAGGCCAAATCCTAAATCGGCCAAATTCTGGCATTACGCCCACCGATAGGCTATAAGGCCATTAAATCTCAATAATAATCAGGGTTCCGAGGCGTTTATGCGGTATGGAATTGGACGTCAGCAGAAATCCAAAGGCTTGTTGCGCCTGACTTTTTTGGCCGCAACAGCCGCTTTGGCGCTTTCCGCTTGCACGACTGTCGAGGGCACCAACGCCATGGTCGATCCCATGACCTTCGAGCGCGAAGTCATGCGCTCGACACTTCAGGGCGTCGGCATCGTGCCGCAGGAAGAAAAGGCAATGGTTGCCGGCGGTCGCAGCCCGCTCGTCGTCCCCGCCTCAGGCTCGACCCCACCCCCGCCAACTGCTTCGGCCGCAGTCATTCCGGCCAATTCCGACCGCGCCGTGCTCGATGCGTCGAACCTCACAACCGCCGATTTGCAAGCGCTACGGACCGGTCGCGTGATCAGCTCCGATGCGCTTTCGGGCCGCCCATTGACCGAGGCCGAAGCGCGCCAGTTGGCCGCGCGGTCCGCAGCCGCCAACACATCGGGCCAGCGCTCTATCTATCTGCCGCCGGCTGAATATTTCCAGACGGTTGGCGGTCAATCGACGGTTTGCCAAACAGCGACCGGCGCCATCGTGGCCATCACCGATCCCAGTTGTCCCGCTGAAGTGCGCGCCGCCGTCGGGCAGTAAGCACTTGCAGCAATTGGTGGAATTTCATGGGCGAGGCCAATGGCCTCGCTTTGTTTTGATATCACTCGAAATGAAAGAAGACCGCTCCAGATGAGCGAGAAAACATCACCCAGCGGCGAAAGACTCGCCAAGGTCATCGCCCGCGCTGGCGTCTGCTCCCGCCGTGAGGCTGAAAGCTACATCACCGAAGGCCGCATTGCCGTCAACGGCAGCGTCGTCCGGACCCCAGCGTTCAACGTCGTTGACGCCGATACCATCGCCGTCGATGGCAAGCCCATCGCCCGCAAGCAGGCGACCCAGCTCTGGCTCTACCACAAGCCCGCCGGCCTTATGGTCACCGAAAAAGACCCCGAAGGCCGCCCCACGGTCTTTGAAGCCTTTACCCGCCTCGGTCTGCCGCGCGTCGTCACGGTCGGTCGCCTCGACTACAACACTGAGGGGCTGCTGCTGCTTACCAATGATGGTGGTTTAAAGCGCACGCTTGAGCTGCCCTCGACGGGCTGGGTTCGTCGCTACCGCGTCCGCGCCTTCGGTTCGGTCACCCAGGAACAGCTCAATACGCTTGCCGACGGTATCACTGTCGAAGGCATAGATTACGGTCCGATCGAAGCCGAACTCGATTCGGTCAGCGGGTCGAACGTCTGGATCACCGTCGGTCTGCGCGAAGGCAAGAACCGCGAGGTTCGTAACGTCCTCGGAGCCCTGGGCCTTGAGGTCAATCGCCTGATCCGTCTCTCCTACGGCCCGTTCCAATTGGGCGATCTGCCCGCGGGTCACGTGGAAAAGGTCAAGTCCCGTATTCTCCAGGATCAGCTTGGCCGACGTCTGGCGGAAAACGCCGGCGCCGATTTCGATAGTCCCATGGAAGAAGAAGCCGGCCAGCCGCGCCGTCGCGCACCCGAGCGCCCCGCGAGCCAGCCCACCGAGCGTGATCGCTATACCGGGCTGCGCAAGCGCCCGGAATATAAGCGCCCAGAAGCTCGCGAAGCCGCACCGCGCACTGTTCATTTTGACGACGGTCGCCCACCGCAGAAATTCACCCCTCAGGGTGACCCCACCAAGCGCGGCCGCGACGGCGATTTCAAATCGCGCGGCGACCGCCCCGCACGCGAAGGCGGTTTTAATAAGCGGTTCGAAAATAACGAACGTCCTCACCGCGACGCCGGCGCCGGCGACCGGAAACGCCCCTTCGCCAAAAAGCCTTACAGCAAGGATGTGCGCGATGAGGGTGGAAGCCGCCCCTATCGCGACAAGCCCGAAGGCGAGCGCCGTCCCTTCCGCAAAGACGAGGATCGCCCACTTGCCCGCCGCACCGGTCCCAGCCGTGGCGACAAGCCCTTCGGCGATCGACCCCCGCGTCGCGATGGTGACAAGCCTTTTGGTGCACGTCCGCCTCGGCGTGATGGAGACAAGCCGTTTGGTGCTCGTCCTCCGCGCCGCGATGGCGATAAGCCTTTTGGCGCGCGGCCTCCACGCCGTGACGGTGACAAGCCGTTTGGTGCGCGTCCCCCACGCCGTGATGGTGACAAGCCGTTCGGCGATCGCCCACCGCGTCGTGATGGCGATAAGCCCTTTGCCAAGGGCCCGCGGCGCGACAAGCCCCAGGGCGAGCGGAGCTTTGCCAAGGGTCCGGGGAAGGGTCCGGGCCGCGATCGCGGCGACAAGCCTTTTGGCCCGCGCAGCGACAAGCCGTTTGCCAAGGGCCCGCGTCCTCAGCGGCCCACGGAGTCACGTGGCGATCGCAAGCCCTTCACGGGCAATCGTCCCGAGCGTCCTCGCCGTCCCCGCAAGCCCGAGGACGAATAGTCGATGCGCATCGTTGCCGGCCGGTTCAAGGGCAAGCAACTCGACACGCCAAAGTCGGGCGACATCCGCCCGACTGCTGATCGCGTGCGCGAGGCGGTGTTTTCTATCATCGGCAGCCGCCTGAGCCCCAATCTCGATGGGATGTATGTTCTCGACCTTTTCGCGGGCACCGGCGCGATGGGGCTCGAGGCACTGTCACGCGGCGCGCTGCACTGCGTCTTCGTGGATACGGGCATTGAAGCGCGTGGCCTCATTCGCGGACATATCGAAAGCTTCGGCATCGGCGGGCAGACCAAGCTCCTGAAGCGCGATGCAACCGATCTTGGTCCGGTCGAACGCATGAAGCCGGCGCAACTGGTCTTCATCGATCCGCCTTACGGTCAGGGGCTGGGCGAACGCGCGCTGGCTGCAGCAGTGGCGGGGGGATGGCTGGCCGCCGATGCGCTCATCGTTATCGAGGAGCGCAGAGATGTCGAGATCGAGGCCCCTCAAGGCACTGAAATCGTTGACCACCGCGAATATGCCGACACGGCAGTGACCTTCCTAACGCTCGCTTCCTGACCTAGCCTGTTGGGGAGTGTGGGGAAAACGCAACACGCCTCGCCAATGCCACAAATAAGCCACTGCGCGCCATTTTTTGCGGAACCACGCAGCCGCTTTTCAAGTTGGGACTGCATCAACGGAACGCTGGAGGCAACACCATGGCACTCATCATCCTAGGCATCGTCGGCGCCTTGATCATCGCCGCAGCTTCGGTCGCAGGACTTCTGATTTCGGCTGAAGCGGAAATGCGCGAACGCGTTGGCGATGCGTCTGAAGGTCAGCCGAAACTCGGCTGAGACGCGCATTCAACCGATGGGCCGTCACAACGGCCACCATCGACCACTCGCGACGCTCAGCGTCGCCCGAACAGCCGCTCAAGGTCGCCCTTTTTCAATTCAATATAGGTCGGGCGGCCATGGATGCACTGACCGGAGTGGGGGGTAGCCTCCATCTCGCGCAGCAGGGCATTCATTTCGTCAGCCCGCAATCTTCGGCCAGAGCGCACCGAGCCGTGGCACGCCATGCGGGCGATAATCGCGTCCATCCGCTCTTCGAGGACTGCCACCGAATCCCATTCCGCCAACCCGTCGGCGAGATCACGGATCAGGCCATCGATGTCGGTCGAGCCCAGAAGACCCGGCGTCTCGTTGACCGCTATGGCACCCGCTCCAAACCGTTCGAGATAGAGCCCTAACCGCTCTAGAACCGGCGCAGCGTCCTCCAATCGCCCACAGTCTTCCTCGGGCAGATCGATAACCACGGGGATCAATTGCCGCTGGCTGGGCACCGGTCCGGCCCGCAACTGGTTGCGGAACCGCTCATAGACGAGACGTTCATGTGCCGCATGCTGGTCAATGAGGACGAGTGCGTCACCATTCTGGGCAACGATGTAATTTTCAAACACTTGAGCACGCGCCACGCCGAGCGGGAAATTGGTTTGTTCGGCTGCGGGGGAGACGTCGGTCTCCATGCGGGCGCTCGGCGCGTCGAAATGACGGATCTCGGCGCTAAGGGCGGGTGAAAAGCCCGGCCGACCCAGTGTGCCCTGCGGCGCCTGATATTGTGCGGCGCTGGGGCCAGGCTCGGCAAAATAGGGTGCCGGTTGCGCAGTGCTTGTTGCAGGGCTATCCGGCATCGGCGCGCGAAAGCTCGACAGCGCTGCGTCCGCGACGCGTGAGGACGCCTTAAAGCCCGCTACAGCAAGTGCCTCCCCGATGGCCCGAATCACCGCCCCCCGCACCGCTCCTTGATCTCGGAAGCGCAGCTCGGCCTTTGTTGGATGGACGTTGACGTCCACTTCACCGGGATCAATCGCGACGAACAGGGCAATAACGGGAAAACGGTCGCGGTGCAGGAAGTCTGCGTAGGCCGCACGCACGGCGCCCAGCAACACCTTGTCGCGCACCGAGCGGCCATTGACGAAATAGAACTGGTTGAGCGTATTCGCGCGCGAATAGGTCGGCAGGCCCGCCAATCCGCCCACAACGATTCCGCCACGCGAAAAGGCGATTTCCTGCGCATTAGAGGGGAAGTCGGCGCCGATGATCTGGGCCAGCCGGGCATGAACGGCTCCCTCGCCTGTTTGCGCTGGCCAGTTGATCGGCTGACGATCGGTGCCGGAGAGGACAAAATGGACGCCACGATGGGCCATCGCGAGGCGGCGCACCACATCGGTGATCGCTCCGGTCTCTGCGCGATCGGATTTGAGAAATTTCAGCCGTGCCGGAATGGCCGCAAAGAGGTTTTTGACCTCGACAACGGTACCGCGATTGATCGGATGGGGCACGGGTCCATCCTTTACCCCGCGTTTAAGGCTGATCTTGAGACCGGTCTCCGTGCCCGCCGTGCGGGAGGCGACCGACAGATCGGAAACTGACCCGATCGACGCCAGGGCCTCGCCGCGAAAGCCCAGGGTGCGGATGTCATCGAGCCCGTCATCGGCCAGCTTGGAGGTGGCGTGCCGTTCCACCGAGAGCACAAGATCGGCTTCGCCCATCCCGTGGCCATCGTCTTCGATACGGATCAGGCTCTTGCCACCGGCCGAGGTGGTGATCGCGATGCGCCTGGCGCCCGCGTCGAGGGCATTTTCGACCAGTTCTTTGACAACGCTGGCCGGCCGCTCGACGACTTCGCCGGCGGCAATCTTGTTGACCAGATCGTCTGGAAGCTGGCGGATGGCCATCGACAGTGATTCTCCTTTTGCGCCATCCTATCGAAGCGGACAGGTGAGGCCAAAGCTGATATGAGCGCTTGAAATGATCGACGCCGCCAATCCAATGGAAACTGCATTCGCCCTGGCCGACGAGGCCGCGCGCGCGGGCGAAGTTCCCGTCGGCGCGGTCATTATGCGCAATGGGCAAATTCTCGCCACCGGGCGCAATACCATGCGGGAAACCGGCGATCCCACAGCGCACGCAGAATTCAATGCGATCCGTGCAGCGCTTGTGGCGGACGGAACGGGGCGGCTCGCCGATTGCGATCTCTACGTCACCCTCGAACCCTGCACCATGTGCGCGGGCGCAATTGCGCATGTGAAGCTGCGCCGTGTTTATTACGCCGCCGAGGATCCAAAAGGTGGGGCCGTCGACAACGGAGTGCGCTTTTTTAGCCAGCCGACCTGCCACCATGCGCCCGAAGTAATCGGCGGTGTCCAGGCCGGACGGGCAGGCGAAATGCTCAGGAAATTTTTCGCTGAGAGGCGATAAACTCTTCGATCTCGCGTTCGAGCTGGCGCTTGAACCTGTCTTTCTCTGCATCGCCCGCAGCCACGATTTCGCGCACGCGCCAGTATTCGTGTGCGCCCATATTCACATGATGCGGCCGGAAATAAAGGTTCGGCGGATAGGCCGCGATGGCGTAGGCGGTGATCTGGTGCATCATGATCTGCGCCGAACCGAACCCGATATCGAGCATTGTGGGGACCTTGCCCTCCGGCCACGGCCTCGGGTCGCCATTGACGTCGATCCCGATAAGGATGTCGCTGTCGGGCCCCACGAGATCGAGGGGCAATGGATTGACCACGCCCCCATCGACCAGAAGCGTGTCGTGATAGGTTACGGGTTTGAAAAGGCTGGGTACTGCCAGGGATCCTGCTACCGCAGGCCGTAAGGGTCCCGAACTGAACGGCACCTGGTGCCAGGATTTGAAGTCCGTGGCCACGCAGATAAAGGGGATCGAGAGCTTTTCGAATGTTTCGGGCATGCCCTCGGGCGTAAACAGATCGAAAATCTTCTCCGGGTCGAGCTGGATCGAAACGCCCTCACGGAACACATTGGCCACCGAGCGAAACTGCGCGGAGAGCAAGCGTCCGAAAAGCCCGTTCTTGTTACCCAGCATGTCATAGGCAAGCTGACGGATTTCGCTGCCTTTCAGTCCGGCTGCCCATCCGCTCCCTAAGAGGGCGCCGATCGAAGTTCCGGCGATGATGTCGGGCTTGAGTCCCATCTCGTCCATCGCCTCGATGAACGGAATATGCGCTAGTCCCCTGGCTGCGCCGCCGCCCAGTGCGATGCCGATCTTGGGGTCGGCTATGGTACCCACGACTTACCTCCATTGGTCTGATCCGAGGGTAGTTGAGCACATCAAGCTTGAGAAGACGTTGCGATGCGCCGCACTAAGTCAAGAATGATATTTTACTTGGCGGCATACCGAGAAAGGCGATAATTTACTTGGCCGCCAAGGTACGTGGTGCTCAGATGGCGGCATTTGGCTGAGGGGGATAAGATGCCAAAAGTCTCCGAATACTACTTCAAGGCTGCAATTGTTTTTCTCATCATCGGTATCGCGATGGGCTTGCAGATGTCGATATCGGGTAATCACAATGTTATCGGCGCCCACGCGCACCTCAATCTCGTGGGGTGGGTGACGAGTGCTCTGTTCGGTACCTACTTCGCCCTTGTTCCGGCCAAGGCGGGCAAAGGACTAGCCATGATCCAGTTCGGCATACACCTCCTGGGTGTAGCTCTCATGACCATCGGGCTGTATCTATTGTTGCAGGGCAATGCCGGCGTCGAACCGCTCGTTGCTTTGGGCTCGCTGGTTGTCGCAGCCAGCGTCCTGCTGTTCGCCTTCATGGTGTACAGCCGCTAGACTGAGGGGCGGGCTTCGGCCCGCCCTAAAGCGCGCGCCAGCCGATATCGCGGCGGCAGAACCCTTCGGGCCAGTCGATGGCGTCGACCGTGCGATACGCGATGTCGCGCGCCTCGGCGACGGTGTCGCCAATCGCCGTTATGTTGAGAACCCGGCCGCCATTGGCCCTGAGCACCCCATCCTCGCGGATGGTCCCGGCATGAAAGACCCGCACCTTGTCGGTATCGAGACCATCGGCATTTCCGATCACGCTTCCCTTTTCATAGGTACCGGGATAGCCGCGCGCCGCCATGACCACCGTCATCGCCACGGCCTGCTTCCACCTAGGCGTGATGCTGGCGAGGCGACCATGGGCCGTGGCGTCGAGAATATCGATCAGATCACTTTCCAGCAGCATCATGAGCACTTGGCACTCGGGGTCGCCAAAGCGCGTGTTGAACTCGATGAGCTTGGGGCCATCCCGGGTGATCATGAGGCCGGTGAACAATACGCCGGTAAAGGGTGTCCCGCGCGCCGCCATGCCCTTGATCGCGGGGGCGATGATTTCGCGATAGGCACGCTCGACGAGTGCGTCGGTCATAACCGGTGCAGGCGCATAAGCGCCCATGCCGCCGGTATTTGGCCCCTCATCGCCGTCATAGGCCCGCTTGTGGTCTTGCGCAGCGGGTAGAAGCACCGTGTGCTCGCCATCGCAGATCGCAAAAAGACTTGCCTCTTCTCCCACCAGGCACTCTTCGATCACCACTTCGGCCCCCGCCTCGCCGAATGCACCATCGAAGCAATCGCGCAGCGCATCCTCCGCCTGTTGAAGCGTTTCGGCGACGGTGACGCCCTTACCGGCGGCCAGCCCATCGGCCTTGATGACGATCGGGGCGCCCGTCTTGCGCACATAGTCCAGCGCGGGTTCGAGTGCGGTAAATTTTGCATAAGCGGCGGTGGGTATCCCCATCTCGTCGCAAAGCGCCTTGGTGAAGGCCTTCGAGCCTTCCAGTTGTGCTGCGATTTTCGAGGGGCCGAATACGGCAATCCCGGCTGTGCGCAAATCGTCGGCAATTCCGGCGACGAGCGGCACTTCGGGTCCGACGACGACGAGGTCGATGCGTTCGCGCTGGCAGAACAAGACGACGCCGCCATGGTCGGCGACGTCGAGCGCGACGCTTTCCGCGAGCATTTCCGTGCCGCCATTGCCGGGAGCCACAAAAAGCTTTTCAAGCCGGGGTGACTTGGTCATCGCCCAGGCCAGCGCATGCTCTCGTCCACCCGAACCGATAAGCAAGATCCTCATGGCATTCCCCTTGGCTAGCCCATTTGGCGCCCGTCTACCATGAGGCGTGCGTGCTCGCTACCCTTGACGGAATCGTAGCGCTCGGCCACCAACGGGATATGAGCGACACACAGACCAATGCCCATGAGTTCACCGTCTCGGAAATCTCCCATGCGGTAAAGCGCACTGTGGAGGAAACGTTCGGCTTCGTGCGCGTGAGGGGAGAAATCTCCGGCTTTCGCGGACGCCACAGCTCCGGGCACTGCTATTTTACGCTGAAAGACGATGGCGCCACCATCGATGCGGTGGTCTGGAAGGGCAGCTACGCCAAGCTCGCTTTCAAGCCTGAAGAAGGTCTCGAAATCATCGCCACGGGTCGGCTGACAACATACCCGCGCTCATCGAAATATCAGATCGTCATTGAGCAGATCGAACCGGCGGGCGCCGGTGCGCTGATGGCGCTCCTCGAGGATCGGCGCAAGAAGCTCCTGGCCGAAGGGCTCTTCGCTCCAGAGCGAAAGCGGCCCATTCCGTACCTCCCCAAAGTCATTGGCGTTGTAACATCGCCCACCGGATCGGTGATCCGCGATATTCTCCATCGGCTCGATGATCGGTTTCCATCCCATGTCATCGTCTGGCCGGTGCGGGTGCAGGGCGACACTTGCGCGGCTGAGGTTACGGCTGCCATCGACGGCTTCAACGCCTTCACCGTGGATGGTGCGATACCGCGCCCCGACCTACTGATCGTCGCGCGTGGCGGTGGGTCGATCGAGGATTTGTGGGGATTCAACGAGGAAAATGTCGTGCGCGCCGTGTCGCGCTCGACCATTCCCGTTATTTCCGCAGTCGGCCACGAAACCGATATTACGCTCATCGACTATGTTTCCGATAAGCGCGCACCGACTCCGACCGGCGCTGCCGAAATGGCCGTGCCGGTGCGGGCCGAGCTGATCGGTTATGTCGAAGACCTTGGTCTGCGCCAACGCCAGGGTACCCGTCGGATCACCGCCAATCTCCGCGACAGGGTAAGAGCTGCAGGTGCTGGTCTGCCGCGTCCGGGCGATCTCGTTTCGACTCAGCGCCAGCGGCTGGATATGGCGACGGCGAGGCTTTCTTCAGCTCTGCGCGCTGCCCAGCATGCCAAGGCCATCGACTTCCAGCGCGTATCGGGGCGCCTCTCGTTGTCGCTCCTGCATCAGCGTAGCCAGTCGCTGCGTCATCGCCTCGATGTGGCATCGTCCCGCTCGGCACATGGGTTGCAGACCCGGCTAAACCGCGCTCGTATCGCCTATTCGCCGCTGGCAGGACGCGTCCGGCCCGGGCTCCTCTCGGCCCCCATCGATCGTGGATCGCGCCGTGTCGAGGCCGCCACCAGCCGCATCGATGCTGCGTTTCTCCGCGCCGTCGAGGCACGCCGCGCGCGGTTTGATGGTCTGTCGAAATTGCTCTCTTCGGTCAGCTACCATCAGGTTCTGGCGCGGGGCTTTGCTCTGGTGACCGACGCCGAGGGCAACCTGGTGCGCTCATCGACAGATGTCAAACCCGGCGACGCCTTGTCGATCGACGTGGCGCAGGGAACGATCGCCGCGACCGTCGCGGGTGCGCCGCCCATCCCCAAGCGCAAGGCAAAACCCGATCCCGTACCCGGAGATCAGGAAACGCTGTTTTGACCGACGAGACATTCAGCGGTAAAACGAGCGGGAAGGAATGACGCTCATGAACATTTTGGACTCCGGCTTTGCGCCATCCGAAGCCAAGCTTCGCTATCTCGATGCCGATTATGTCGTCGTCAAACCCGGCACATTCGTGCGATGCGCGATAACCGGCGCCGCGATCCCCATCGAAGAGCTGAGCTATTGGAGCGTCGACCGGCAGGAGCCCTATGCAAACGCCGAAGCATCGCTGACGGCGTATCGCAAATCCATCGGCGAGATATGAAAAAGGCGTGCCGGTGGCACGCCTTGGATATTGCGGCTCAGTCGCCGTTAGCCGGGTCGAGCAGCTTGTGCATGTGCACGATGAAATAGCGCATCTCGGCATTGTCGACGGTCAATTGCGACTTCTGTTTCCACACGGCATAGGCCGTTGCGTAGTTGGGATAGACGCCAACGATATCGACTTCGTCGAGGTTCTTAAATTCGATGCCCTTGATCTGGGAGAGCTCGCCCCCGATCACGAGGTGGAGCAGTTGCTTGGGCTGAGCTTCGCTCATGTCAATCATCCTGAGGTTTGGATCTCGTGTTGCGGGCAGCCATAAACGATGCGCAGCGCATCGCGCAATGGGGTTAAAAGACTATCGTCCGCAGTTGCCGCCATCGCGGCGTGCCGGGTTTCGGTCTCGTTATATCGTGGGGTCCCGAGGCAAACGTCTTCAAAGACCACGCCCGCCTCGGTAAGGATCAAATCGGCGCCTGCGATATCCCAGTCTTGGGCACCGCGTCGCGCGACACACGCGGCCAGCCGCCCTGCAGCCACCTGGACAAGCCTATAGGCGAGCGAAGGGTAAAGCTGACCTTTCTCGTAATCGATCCCTGCATTGGCGAGTTCATGATGGACCGCGGCGGGTGCCGGAATCAGCCGCTCCCGGCCCGCTCTTGGAGTGGCGTCGAGTGGCCGGCCATTGCATTCAGAGCCAAGCCCCTTACCCGCCACATACATCTCGTCGCGGACCGGAGCGTAAACGACGCCGGCGATCGGCCGGCCATGTTCAACGACGGCCAGCGAAATGGTCCAGCTGTCTTCGCCATTGATAAATCCGCGCGTCCCATCGATGGGATCGACGATAAAGCATCGCTCGCGCCCCATGCGCTCAGGAGAGTCGATGGTTTCTTCGCTCAGCCACCCGTAATCGGGC
The DNA here is from genome assembly GCF_900100665.1 of Pelagibacterium luteolum. Lineage (GTDB taxonomy): Bacteria > Pseudomonadota > Alphaproteobacteria > Rhizobiales > Devosiaceae > Pelagibacterium > Pelagibacterium luteolum. The sequence continues at coordinate 417,617 of NZ_FNCS01000002.1, read as the reverse complement.
CGGGCCGCGCGCAGCGCACTGGTAAGGAAATTATCGACGGCGATATCGGCTTCGCTGACGGGCGAAGACATATTCTTGGTCCAGGTCTTGAGATCGGTGCGGAAAAACCCGAGTGCGATGATACCCGCGTGAACCGCAGCCGATTTCAGCAGCTTGATATCGTCTTCGGTGCCAAGGGGGACGGTGGTGGGCATGCCTGTCCAGATTTGATTGCGCAAGTGATCTTCCCAGAACCGGGCGTCTTTCCGCGTTCTTGTTATGCCGGTTGGCCTGGAGGCGCAAGCTGGAGCGGTTAATCGGCCCTTACACCCGGTGAGATTCCGCTAACCCATTTCAAGACAAGACAAACTTAACCCAGTTTTTTAAGCCGATGCTGAGAGCCCGACGCTAGAATGGTCTCAACAAAAAAAGAGCACCCAAAAAACAAAAGCTCTCGAAAGTTGACAGGAAGGCTGACTATGGTTCGCGGTGTTACGATTGATGGCTTGCCATCTGTGCTGCTGACAGGAACGACTTACAACACCAATTGCGTGTTCACCCCCGCTAACGACAATGGCGCCCGTCAAGACGCCAAAACCGTTACCGTACGGCGCAAGCTCGATAAGAGCGGGGTCACCGTCAAGATCAAGGTTCCGGTTCTGGAATATGTAGGCGTTGCCGTCGCGACGCGCATTTCCGAAGAGGGCGAGTTGACCAGCTCGATCGAACTGGTCCACCCCGACGAGGACTTCAACTACCGCGTCTATGAAGAGAGCGGCAATTCCGACATCGTTGCGGAGTGGCAGAACTGGGGCCGCAAGCTCCGCCTTCCACTCTATATCCGCGCCGGCGATGGCAGCCTGGTTGCGTATTCCCAACAGATCGACGGTGTCATGGTCGGTCAGAACCATTCGCGCCGCATGCTGGCAAACGAAGTCGAACGCCGCCCACGTTTCGCCCGTCGCCGCAAGCCTGGCGAACGCACCGCCTAGAACGTTTCTTGCGACCTCCAAAGCGCAGCACTTGCCCCGCCAATGGCGGGGTTTTGTGTGTTTGGGGTCAGAGCAATGTGTCGGCCACGAGCGCAAAGGTGAGCGCAAAACCCAGCCAGTGGTTCGATTTAAACAGCATCAGGCTACGCGCGCCATCTGTACGGTCGATACTCAACACCTGCCAGGTGAGCAAGGCCAGCGTTCCGACATAAAGGCCATAGAAGGGTAGCTGTGCATCCGAGAGGACTGCGGCGACCAGCCACAAGATCGCGGCCAGCCCGTAAAATCCCGCAACGAACGGTTTGACGTTTGCGCCCACCAGTCGCGCTGTCGATTTGACGCCGATCAGCGCATCGTCCTCGACATCCTGCAGGGCATAGATTGTGTCGTATCCGATCGTCCAGGCGATACAGCCGAGATAGAGAATGATAGCGGGCCACGCCAGGCTGCCGGTGACAGTCGCCCATCCCATCAGCGCGCCCCAAGAGAAGGCGAGGCCCAAAAAAAGCTGCGGCCAATAGGTGACGCGCTTCATGAAGGGGTAGATCGCCACGAGGATCAGCGACGCGACCCCGAGAAGGATCGAAAAGCCGTTGAACTGCAGCAGTATCGCCAGTCCCACGAGCGATTGTGCGACGAGCCAGACGGCAGCCTGCTTGACGCTGACCTGCCCCGATGGAATTGGCCGCGAGCGTGTACGTGCGACCTTGTCGTCTATGTCGCGGTCAACGATGTCATTGAACGTGCAGCCAGCGCCCCGCATGGCGATCGCGCCGACGAAGAACAGCAGAAGATACCACCAGTTGAACTGCGTCTGGGTGGCGATGCTCACGAGCCCAAGCGAAAAGGCGCACGGCCAGAACAGCAATTGATAGCCGATCGGCCGATCCAGCCGCGACATGCGCAGATAGGGTTTCGCGGCGTCCGGGGCGAAGCGATCGACCCAATTGCCTTTGGGGGCGTCAGCGACGCTGCCCCCGTTCCGGTCCTGCATGGAGAGGCCTTTTTTGCCAAGCGATTGTCTGGCACAAAGGCTCTAACGTCTCGCAGTCTCAAGTCAACAGTTCAGCATGCCGCGTACCCACAAGACCCTGCCGCGCCTCTTCATCGATAGTCCCATGGACGTCGGGACAGAACTGCCGCTCGACAAGGATCACACAAATCATCTCGTCAACGTATTGCGGCGCGGGGCAGGGGATCATTGCGTTGTCTTTAACGGTCGCGAGGGCGCATTTCTCGCGCTGATCGTTCAAACCGGCAAGAAGCTTGTGACGCTGGAATTGATCGAGCAATCCGCACCCCAGACGCCAGCCAATGATCTCTGGTTCGGTTTCGCCCCGATCAAGCGGCTTGATTATGAAATCCAGAAGGCAACCGAAATGGGGGCTGGCATTATCCAGCCCGTCATCACCCGCTACGTGCAAAACCCGCGGCTCAACGCCGATAAGCTCAAAACCCACGCAATCGAAGCCGCGCAGCAATGCGAAGTGCTCAACGTTCCGGATATTGCGCCGTCGATCGGTTTTGGCGAACTGCTCGGGCGCTGGCGTGAAAACCATGGCGATCGGGTGCTGATCTTCTGCGACGAGGCTGCTGCCTCGTCCTCTCCCATCGACAGCCTTGCCGCGCTGGAAGGTCGGCGCCTCGGATTGCTGATCGGACCCGAAGGCGGCTTTGCAGATGACGAGCGAGATGCCCTGCTTGCCGCCGATTTCGTTGTGCCGATAAGTCTTGGACCACGTATCCTTCGGGCCGATACCGCCGCGGTCGCCGCCTTGGCCCTGATACAGTCCGTCGCAGGAGACTGGTAAAAAGTTTATCGTAAGATGACGATAAAGGGGATTGATCTGCCGATTGCCCCCGCTATTGTCCCCGCACCGGCGCCATCCTCAGGCGCTGCCCAATGCCAGAGGTAGTTTATGGCCCCCACGCAGTCGCCCATCATCGAATCGCGGACCCAATTGATCGAAGCGATCTCGCGCGGCTGCAAGCCCGAGCATGCCTTTAGAATCGGCACGGAGCATGAGAAGTTCACCTTCTATCGCGACGATTTCCGGCCCGTGCCCTATGAGGGCGAGAATGGAATTGGCGCGCTGCTGGACAAGGTTCAGGCCGAGACCGCATGGACACCCTATTACGACCGCGACAAGGTGATCGGGCTCAACAATCTTCTCGGTGGCGGCGCGATTTCGCTCGAGCCGGGTGGACAATTCGAACTGTCCGGCGCGCCCCTCGAAACCATCCACCAGACCTGCACGGAAGCCAATGAGCATCTCAGGATGCTCCGCAAGTTCACCGAACCGATGGGCATTGATTTCCTCGGCCTCGGAACGACGCCGACCTGGTCGCTCGATGAAATCCCCGCTATGCCGAAATCGCGCTATGGCATCATGAAGCCATACATGGAAAAGGTCGGGACGCTGGGAACATCGATGATGTTCAGATCCTGCACTGTCCAGGTCAATCTCGACTTTTCGTCCGAAGCCGACATGGTCAAGAAGATGCGCGTCAGCCTGGCACTGCAGCCGATCGCGACGGCACTTTTCGCCAATTCGCCGTTCCTTGATGGCAAGCCGAACGGCTTTCTGTCCTTCCGCTCCAACATATGGCTCCACACCGACCCCGATCGTACCGGCATGCTGCCCTTCGTGTTCGAGGATGGCATGAGCTTTGAGCGCTATGTCGACTATGCGCTCGGCGTGCCGATGTATTTCGTCATACGCAATGGCGAGTACATCAACTGCGCAGGGGAAGATTTCCGCGCCTTCCTCGACGGCAAGCTGCCGCAATTGCCGGGGGAAAAACCAACGGTCAAGGATTGGGAGGACCACCTCTCGACCCTGTTCCCCGAAGTGCGCATGAAACAGTTCCTCGAAATGCGCGGCGCCGATGGTGCGCCCTGGCAAGGCATTTGCGCACTGCCGGCATTCTGGGTTGGACTGCTCTATGACGACACAGCGCTCGATGCGGCCTGGGATCTGGTCAAGGACTGGACCGAAGAGGAGCGTCAGGCGCTGCGTCTCGGCGTCCCCACAACTGCGCTCAACACGCCGTTCCGGGGTGGCACGATTTTCGAGATCGCCCGTCAGGCGGTGGCCATTTCACGCGCGGGGCTGAAAGCGCGCAAGCAGCTCAATTGGGAAGGCGCCGACGAAACCGTCTTCCTCAAGCCGCTTGAATACACGCTCGAAATTGGCAAGACGCCAGCCGAACGGCTGCTCGATCTATACCACGGCGAGTGGAATGGCGACATCAACCGCGTCTTTACCGATTACGGCATGGCCCGCCACGCCGCCTGACACTATTCGGCTGCCTGTTCTTTCTGCTTGGCGTAAAACGATCCAGGCAGATTGCCCATGCTCTCGACAATGTGGGTCGCCAGCGCATCATAAATGCCGCCATAGGCATGCGAAGCGCGCAACAGCGCGATTTGCGCATCCTGCAACCGCGGTAGGCTCTGGTCCTCACCCACGACGCGCATGCCCGGCTGCAGCGCGCTTTCAGGAAGAAATCCTACAGCGAGATCGGAGAGGACCGCGCTGGTGATCGCCATCGCATTTGACGATGTGTAGGCGATGCGAAAATCGCGATTGATACGGCTCAACGCTTCGACGGCATCGGCGCGCCATATGCAGAAATTGGGGCCGCATGCCAGAGGCAGAGGATCGGTCGCAAGGGCCCGACCGCCATGGCTCGCAACCCAATGCATCTTTTCAGTCCGGAACAACTCACCAAACTCGTGCATGGTGCCTTGCGTAAAGACGATGATGTCGTAGCGTCCTTGCCGCATGCCTGACAAAAGGTCTTCCGATGGCTGGCACCGCACGTCGACGGTGATGCGCGGATGGGTGCGCTGGAAGCTCGAAAGGATCACCGGCAGGAGCTTGACGGCATAGTCGTCCGGAACGCCAAAGCGAATATTGCCGGCCAGATCGTCATGGGAGAACATGTCGATGATCTCGGCATTGATCTTGAGCATGCGCCGCGCCCTGGCATAAAGCGCCTCGCCCTCTGTGGTCAGCGTAACCCGGCGCCCGTCGCGGACGAAAACGGCCTGACCGAGCCGGGCTTCCAGACGTTTGATCTGCATGGAGACCGCAGATTGCGTCTTGTAAACGCGCTTTGCGGCTTCGGTGAAACTGCCGCAGTCGGCGATCGTGCAGAAGGTTTGCAGTTGGTCCAGATCGAGGGGACTCACCATTGCGGCACCCATCACAAAACTTGATCGAAAGAATGAAATCTATTTGTTTGAATAATGCAGGGCAAGCTCCTATCTACCCAGCATAACCCGATACCTTGCCACCCAATAAACTCTACCTGTCCGATAGAGTGAATGGGCTAGTGGAGACTATGATGGCCCAGTTCTTTTCCCGCTTTCGTTCGGTCGGTATGCGCCGTTCGACCCTTCGCTCCATGCTGCAGATGGACGCCTCGCTGCTCAGCGACATGGGTTTGACAAAGTACGATATTTCCGAGGCTTTGCGCCAAGGTGGCAGTGCCGCCGGCGACTTCCTCGATGCGCGCCGCAATGCGCGCGCAAGCGAATGGCTTCGGTGACCCCTTGCTGAAGCCAGTTCGGGCCGGACGCCTGCCTATTTTGCCGTAGGCCGCGTCCACTCCAAGTCCGAACACAAAAGCGAGGTCGTTGCCTTTAGACCTTGTTTTCTAGCCCAAGCCGGACCGTTCGCGGTCCGGCTTTTTTTATTTCCGACGTCTCGCTTAGGGTAGCGCGTTGAAGCCGTCCTCGAAGCCTTCGAGCGAAACCGGAACGCCGATCCCCTCCTCGGGTGTTCTAAAGATGATGAATATGGCGCTGTCGCCTTCCGATAACTGGGTCAGAAGCGCATCGTCCATAACCACCTCGGCCACGCACCCGTTCGGCAGGCAGCGTACGAACGCGACCCGGCCGAGATCGTCGCCGTCGATATTCAGGCCAAGTCCATTGGGCAGCAAGACGCCGAGCGGCGCGAGAATGCGCAGCAGGCGCGCTTCCTGGTCGGCGGTCTTGAGTGCAATCACCGACAGCGCAACATTGGGCTGGTCCTCGGCGGTCACGTTCTGGATCAGCGCACATTGTTCATCGACCGCGCCGGGAACCATGTCGCAGCTCATCTGCCAATCCCCATGCTGGGACCGCACGCTGCCTTGGGCGAAAGCTGCCGACGCACTCAGAGACAAGGTGACAGCGAGTGCGGCTTTGGCGGCTGTGGCAAGTAGATTCATGGCAAAATGACTCCGGCATGACCCAAACGGGCGTGCTTCTGTGTCGGGCAGGCGCAGGGGCTTTGTCAACATCAGCGGCCCCTCGGCTGGAGAAAACCCAACACTGGGGCATGCATGGGGCAGGAATGGCGCGATTTGACGCACGAAATGTGACCCTGTGATCAATTGCCTTGCTCAAACGGATGTGGTTTAGCTGGCCTGAGAAAAAAATCTGCACCCTAGCGATGAGTCGGGAGCGTGCGGCGTTTGCCGCGCCGGGCGGACGTGCTAGGGGAGCACACAACAATAACGCGTTCAGGAGAAGTCCAGGTGACAGGATTTTCTTTCCGTCTGGTCACAGCCTCACTTTTCGCAGCATTCCCTGCGTTGATGCCTGCAGCGGCTAGCGCCCAGCAGGCTGGCCAGCCCGTTCCAGGGCAGATCGGCTTTCAGCCGTCGGTGACCCCGATCATGGATTCCGTGATCGCCTTCCACGATAACCTTTTGATGTGGGTCATTACGGCGATCGTTCTCGTCGTATTGGTGCTGCTGATTGTGGTGATTGTTCGCTTCAATCAGAATGCCAACCCGACCCCGTCCAAAGTGACGCACAACACGCTTGTGGAAGTGGTCTGGACGGTCTTCCCGGTACTGGTCCTTTTCGTGATCGCCATTCCCTCGTTCGGTGTTCTCGCCGATCAGGAAACCGTGCCCGATGGGGAGCGTACCTATCTTGGCGCGCAAATCTTCGGCGGCGAGGTCGTGGTGCCCGAGCCAACGCTCACCATCAAGGCGACCGGATACCAGTGGTACTGGGGCTATGAATATATGGACGACGAATTCGATTACGTCTCCATCATGCTCAATGAAGAGCAGCGCGCCGCCAACAAGCCCGACCAGCCGCGCCTTCTGGCCGTCGACAACGAACTCGTCGTGCCGGTCAATACGACGGTCCGCGTGCTTGTGACTGCCGCTGACGTGCTGCACGCCTTTGCCGTGCCCTCCTTCGGTATCAAGGTCGATGCCGTGACCAGCCGCAACAACGAAACCTGGTTCAATGCCCGTGAAACCGGCATCTACTACGGCCAGTGCTCGGAATTGTGCGGCAAGGATCACGCATTCATGCCGATCGCAGTACGCGTGGTCGAGCAGGATCAGTATGACGCATGGCTTGCCGCGGCGAGCGAAGGCGATCTCGCCGGTGCCAACGCGACGCTCCTGGCGTCTATTGAATAAGCGGCAAAGGATTTAGAGGGTTAGACTATGGCACAAGCTCACGCAGATCACTCCGCTGCCGCTCACGGAATTCCCACAGGCTGGAAGCGCTGGGTCTATTCCACCAACCATAAAGATATCGGTATTCTCTACCTGATCTTTGCGATCATTGCCGGTATCATCGGTGGTGCGTTGTCCGGCTTTATGCGCTGGGAACTCGCAGAGCCAGGGATTCAGATTTTCCCGGGCCTTGCCCAGATGGTCTATGGTGTCGGCGCTGACGCATCTCTCGATGCCGGCAAGCACATGTACAATGTGTTCACGACCGCACACGGCCTGATCATGATCTTCTTCATGGTCATGCCGGCCGTTATCGGCGGGTTTGCGAACTATTTCGTGCCGCTCATGATCGGTGCGCCGGACATGGCGTTCCCGCGCATGAACAACATCTCGTTCTGGCTCCTGCCGCCGGCATTTATCCTGCTGCTCCTGTCGCTGTTCATGGAAGGCCCTCCGGGCGCCATGGGCGTTGGCGGTGGCTGGACGATCTATCCGCCGTTCTCCACCTCAGGTCAGCCTGGCCCAGCGATGGATTACGCGATCCTGTCGCTCCATCTTGCCGGTGCGTCATCGATCCTCGGCGCCATCAACTTCATCACCACAATCCTGAACATGCGTGCCCCTGGCATGACGATGTTCAAGATGCCGCTTTTTGCTTGGTCCGTTCTGGTCACGGCGTTCCTGCTGCTGCTGGCTCTGCCGGTGCTCGCTGGCGCCATCACCATGCTGCTGACTGACCGAAATTTCGGCACGGCGTTCTTTGATCCTGCCGGCGGTGGCGATCCGATCCTGTTCCAACATCTGTTCTGGTTCTTCGGTCACCCTGAAGTGTACATCATGATCCTGCCGGGCTTCGGCATCGTCAGCCACATCATCTCGACCTTCTCGCGCAAGCCGATCTTCGGTTACCTCGGGATGGTGCTTGCGATGGTTGCGATCGGTGCCGTCGGCTTCATCGTGTGGGCCCACCACATGTACACGACGGGTATTTCGCTCAACACGCAGCGCTACTTCGTTGCTGCGACCATGATCATCGCGGTGCCGACGGGCGTTAAGATCTTCTCGTGGATCGCGACGATGTGGGGCGGCTCGATGCGGTTCACCACGCCCATGCTCTGGGCCGTGGGCTTCATCTTCCTGTTCACCGTTGGCGGTGTTACGGGTGTGGTCCTGGCCAATGCCGGTGCTGACCGTGCCCTGCATGACACCTACTATGTGGTCGCACACTTCCACTACGTGCTCTCGCTGGGCGCCGTGTTCACCATTTTCGCGGGCTGGTACTACTGGTTCCCCAAGATGTTCGGCGTGATGTATTCCGAGTTCCTGGGCAAGCTGCACTTCTGGATCATGTTTATCGGCGTGAACCTGATCTTCTTCCCGCAGCACTTCCTTGGCCTCGCCGGCATGCCGCGTCGCTATATCGACTATCCCGATGCCTACACCCTTTGGAATCAGGTTTCCTCCTGGGGTTACGTCGTGACTGTTATTGCGATGGTCGTGTTCTTCTACTCGGTGTTCGAAGCCTTTGCCAAAAAGCGCAAGGCCGCAGACAATCCCTGGGGTGAGGGCGCTACAACGCTCGAATGGACGCTGAGCTCGCCTCCGCCATACCACCAGTTCGAGACTCTGCCGCGCTTCAAGTAAGCCACGGCACCAAACCGAAAACTATGACGCAACCCGGGCTTCCCGGGTTGCGTTCCGCTTGAACCACCGGAGCCGCGTCTTTGGCTTATATCGACGACAACGCACAGTCCGCATCACTCGCCGCAGGGGGACGGGTCGAGGACTATCTTGAGCTTCTAAAGCCAAGGGTGATGCAACTTGTCGTATTCACCGGCTTTGTCGGTCTTCTCGTAGCGCCGGGTGGCATCCACCCGGTCATCGGCTTTGTCGCAATTCTTTGCATCGCAATCGGCGCTGGTGCGTCCGGCGCGCTGAACATGTGGTACGACGCCGACATCGACGCAGTAATGAGCCGCACGGTCAATCGTCCCATACCCTCGGGTCGCATCACGCGTCCCGAAGCGCTCGGGTTTGGCATTACACTTTCTGGCTTTTCAGTTGCGACGCTAGGCTTGGCGACAAACTGGCTGGCCGCAGGGCTTCTGGCCTTCACCATCTTCTTTTACGCCGTGATCTATACGATGTGGCTCAAGCGCTCGACGCCCCAGAACATCGTGATCGGCGGCGCCGCAGGTGCCTTTCCGCCAATGATCGGCTGGGCCGCCGTGACCGGTAGCGTCTCCTGGGACGCAGTGATCCTGTTCATGATCATCTTCTTGTGGACGCCGCCCCATTTCTGGGCATTGGCGCTCTATAAGAAGGGCGACTACGAGGCTGCCGGTATTCCGATGCTGCCCAACGTCGCAGGCGAACGTGCCACCCAGAACCAGATCGTACTCTACACGGTCCTGCTCGTTCTTGCTGGTTTCGGCCCGGTTCTGACGGGGCTCGTAGGCTGGTTTTACGCCGTTCCCGCGACCATTCTCGGGCTGGTCTTCGCCACGCTCGCCATGCGCCTGCGGTTCTCCGAGGGCGTGGAAATGAAGCGGCGCGCCCGCGTCCTTTTCACCTATTCCCTGTTCTATCTCTTCGTGCTCTTCGTAGCGCTCCTCGCTGATGTAGGATTGATCAGATGGTTCGGAGTAATGTGATGACGGAGCCCAAAATCGAGCAGGACCAGCGGGATGTTTTCCTGCGACGCAGACGCAAGCGCTCGATTGCCATCGGCATCGCGCTGGCTGTTTTGGTTGCTATCTTTTATGCGATCACCGTGGCCAAGCTCGGGCCAGAAGTCCTCCAGAGGGATCTCTAGCCATGACCTCGATCCAGCATGGCGAAGGCTCCGGCCGCAACACTCGCAAAGGCCTTTACTGGCTTATCGGCATCCCGGTGTTCATGCTCGGGCTGTCGTTCGCAGCGGTCCCGCTTTACGATCTCTTCTGCCGCGTGACCGGTTATGGTGGCACGACGCAGATATCCGAGGATAACCTCAAGGGTATCATCGATCGCGAAATGGCGGTGCGTTTCGACGCAACGATTGATCCCGGCATTCCGCTCCAGGTGGTGCCGGCGCGCATCGAAACCAACGCCATCGGTACGATCAGCACGGTGGTTTACCGCGCGACCAATCTCACCGATGAGCCGCTCCGCACCACGGCGAGCTTCGGCGTGACCCCGGATTCCACCGGCATCTACTTTAACAAGATCGAGTGTTTCTGCTTTACCGAGCAGACCATTCCGCCTAATGGCACTGTCGAGATGCCGGTGACATATTTTGTCGATCCGGACCTCGACGCCAATTCCGAATTGCGTACAATCCGCCAGATTACGCTGTCTTACACTTTTCACGATTCCTAACGGGGGATAGAGCCGAAATGGCAGCCCATGCAAAGAACCATGACTACCATCTGGTAGATTTGAGCCCCTGGCCTGTGGTCGGGTCGATTGCCGCATTTGTGATGGCGCTTGGCGGCATCATGTGGATGCACGGTGGCGTCCCCTGGCTGTTTGCCGCCGGCTGCGTCGGTGTGCTCTATGTCTTTTATGGTTGGTGGTCGGATGTCATCCGCGAAGCCAATTCCGGCTATCATACCCCGGTTGTTCAGCTCCATCACCGCTATGGGATGATTCTGTTCATTGCCTCTGAAGTGATGTTCTTCGTGGCATGGTTCTGGGCGTATTTCGACGCCGCATTCTATCCCGACGAAATCGCGCAGGTCGGCCGCGTAGCGTTCACCGGCGGTGTATGGCCTCCGCAGGGTGTCGAAGTCTTCGATCCTTGGCACCTGCCGCTGTTCAACACGCTCGTATTGCTGTTGTCGGGCACCACGGTGACCTGGGCTCACCATGCGATGTTGGAGAACGATCGTGAGGGGCTCAAATGGGGCCTGATCCTCACCGTCATCCTTGGCGCATTGTTCTCGGCCGTCCAGGTTCTGGAATATACCCAGGCGAGCTTCGACTTCTCGGGCAACATCTATGGCGCCACGTTCTTTATGGCGACCGGCTTCCACGGCTTCCACGTCTTTATCGGGACGATCTTCCTGGCCGTCTGCCTCCTGCGTGCCTATCGTGGCGACTTCACGCCGAAGCAGCATCTCGGGTTCGAGTTCGCTGCCTGGTATTGGCACTTTGTCGACGTCGTCTGGCTCTTCCTCTTCGCCTCGATCTATGTCTGGGGCTCTTGGGGCGCGACGATCGCCCACCACTAAAATCGGAAAGGCCGGAAACGCTCGCGCGCTTCCGGCAACTTCACATGGCTGATCATACAGAGGGGCTTTCTCCGCTCGCCACCGGCATCAAGGGCCGGTGCCCGCGATGTGGCGAAGGCCATCTTTTTAAGGGCTTCCTGACAGTCGCAGAGGGCTGTGAAATCTGCGGGCTGGACTTCAGCTTTGCCGACAGCGGCGACGGCCCGGCCGTGCTCATCATGTTCCCCGTGGGCACCATAGTCATCGTGGGTTGGTTGATCACCGATGCGCTGTTCGGCTGGCCGGCCATCGCTCAATTGTTCATCTGGTTACCGATGACGCTGATCCTGTCTCTGCTTTTGCTGAGGCCGTTCAAGGGCGTGATGATCAACCTGCAATACAAGACCGGAGCCCGGCCCGGGGGCGGCCCCGGCGAGCGGGAAGACCTCTGATGACATCTGCCATGCCATCACGGCGCTTCTGGTCGCCGAGCCGCATCGGGTTCGTCATCCTCATGACGTTCCTCACCGCGCTCTTTGTCACGCTCGGGACGTGGCAGGTTCAGCGCCTGGCTGAGAAGGATGCACTGATCGCGACCGTCGAGGACCGGTTCGATCAACCGCCAGCACCATTTCCCGCTCTCGGCGAATGGGCAGCGCTCGATCCCGAAGCAATCGATTATCGTCCCGTGGTGATATCGGGCGTGTTCGACCATGAACAAACGGTCTTGGTCTTCACAAATCTGGTCGACCGCGCGGGCCAATATGGCGGCGTGGGCTATTGGGTGCTTGCACCCTTGATGACGCCGGACGGCGGCGTCGCCTGGATCAATCGCGGCTTCGTGCCAGAAACGCAGGCCGCCGATTTCATCAATGGCGGCGCGGACGCGCCCACGGGCTCGACAACCATCGAGGCTATTGCCCGTCGGCCACAGCAGGTCAATGCGTTCACGCCCGCTCCTGATGTCGACGCGCGCCGCGAATGGGTGCTCGATCCGACGCGTTTGGCTGCCTTCCTTCCTGATTCGGAAATCGCCGTTGCGCCCGTAATTCTCGATGCCGTGGCAGGACCGGTGGGCGCGTTACCGCAAGGTGGCGAAACTCAGATTACGTTCCCAAATCGCCATCTCGAATATGCGGGCACATGGTATCTCTTTGCTGCCATCACGCCCATCATGGTGGGCTTCTGGCTGTGGCGGCAAAGACGTCCGGCAAATCTTGCTCAACCGGACCGGGCCAATTAGGGTGCGTCCCGTGTCCAGGAGGATTTTCATATAATGCGGTATGTCAGCACGCGCGGTCAGGCGCCGTCGCTTGGGTTCTGTGACGTTGTTCTCACCGGACTTGCGCGCGATGGGGGACTGTACGTTCCCGAGAGCTGGCCGCAGTTTACGGCTGACGAGATTCACAATTTCGGCAATCGCCCGTTTCAGGACACGGCCTTCGCCGTCATTTCCAAATTTGTGGGTGACGAAATCACGCCCGAAGCGTTGCGGACGATGATCAAGTCGGCTTACGCCGGTTTCAATCACCCCTCGGTCGCGCCTTTGGTTGAGCTTGAGCCCGGACATTTCGTCCTCGAGCTTTGGCATGGCCCCACGCTCGCCTTCAAAGACGTGGCCATGCAGTTTCTGGCCCGCGTCATCGACCACGTGCTCAGCAAGCGGGGCGAGCGCGCAACGATCGTCGGCGCGACCTCCGGCGATACCGGCTCGGCTGCGATCGAAGCGTTTCGTGGACGCGAAAATACCGATATCTTCATCCTGCACCCTAAGGGCCGGACGTCCGAAATCCAGCGGCGCCAGATGACCACGGTGCGCGATGACAATGTCCACAACATCGCCATCGAAGGCTCGTTCGACGATTGCCAAGCCATCGTCAAAGCGCTGTTCAACGATCATGAATTTCGTGATGGGGCGAAACTGAGCGGCGTCAACTCCATCAACTGGGGCCGCATCGCCGCGCAGGTGGTCTATTATTTCACTGCCGCCGTCGCGCTTGGTGCCCCGCACCGCAAGGTTACGTTCGTTGTGCCCACCGGAAATTTCGGGGACATCTTCGCCGGCTACGTGGCAAAGCAGATGGGCCTTCCGGTCGAAAAGCTGGTCATCGCCACCAACTCCAATGACATTTTGCGGCGCGCCGTCAAATTCGGGCGTTACGAAAAGCGCGGCGTGCAGCAGACCGTCAGCCCCTCGATGGATATCGAGGTTTCATCCAATTTCGAGCGGCTGATGTTTGAGGTCCTCGACCGCGACGGCGAAAAGACTGCGAGCCTTTTCGCGTCGCTTGGACAATCGGGAGGCTTCGCCATTCCCGAGCACGCACTCGAAAAGATCAACGCCGATTTCGGTTCGGGCATGGCCGATGAAAGCGCGACGCGAACCATCATTGCCGACGTGCTCAAGCAGTCCAAATATCTCATCGATCCACACACCGCTGTCGCAGTTGCCGTGGCGCGCGGCTACAACTTCGGACACACGCCGCTCATTACGCTTTCGACCGCGCACCCGGCCAAATTTCCTGACACCGTAGCAGATGCGACCGGGCGTCACCCGGAACTTCCTCCCCATCTCGCCGATTTGGGGACTCGCGAAGAGCGCTTTACGGTGCTCGAAAACGACGACCGCAGCGTCAAGCAATTCATCCGCGAAAAAACGCGGGCCTGGGAGGATTAGGTTTTGACAGTCCAGACGACCACACTCGACAACGGCATGACAGTGATCACCGACGCCATGCCGCACCTCGAAAGCGCCGCGCTTGGGGTTTGGGTGAAGTCGGGTTCGCGAAGCGAGACGGTCGACGAACACGGGGTCTCCCATCTGCTTGAGCATATGGCGTTCAAAGGGACCAAGACACGCTCCGCGCGCGAGATCGCCGAGACCATCGAATCGGTTGGCGGCGACATCAATGCCGCCACCTCGATCGAGCACACAGGGTATTTCGCCCGTGTCCTCAAGGATGACGTAGGGCTCGCCGGCGATATCCTCGCCGACATCCTGCAGAACTCGGTCTTCGACGAGAACGAACTGGCCCGCGAACAGCGCGTCATCTGCCAGGAAATCGGCGCGACGCACGACAACCCCGACGACCACGTCTTTGACCTGTTCCAGGAAGCCGCGTTTCCCGATCAGCCGATCGGCCGCACCATTCTTGGCACTGAAACCTCGGTGAGGGGGTTTAATGCGGACTCCATTCGATCCTACATGGACACCCATTATGTCGGCGACCGGATGGTGATTTCCGCCGCCGGCAACGTCAACCATGACGAGTTGGTGGATCTGGCGCATGACCGGTTTCATATGCTCAAGCCAACCGGCGCTCCCGTGCCGGAAACAGCGCGCTATATCGGTGGCGAATACCGCGAAGTCTCCGACCACGAACAGGCCCATATCGTTCTCGGCCTCGAGGGCAGGGCCTACAATTCCGACGGCTTTTATGCCGCGCAAATCCTCTCGACCATTCTTGGCGGCGGTATGAGCTCGCGGCTCTTCCAGGAAGTGCGCGAGCGCCGCGGGCTATGCTACTCGGTCTATGCCTTTCATTGGGCCTTCGCCGATAGCGGCATTTTTGGCGTTGCGGCCGCAACGGGTGCGGAAGACGTCGCCGAACTCCTGCCCGTCCTGCTCGATGAACTCCAGCGCTCGACACAGGACATCACCGATGCCGAAGTCGCGCGCGTCCGGGCCCAAATCCGCGCCGGGCTTCTGATGTCGCTCGAAAGCCCCTCCGCCCGAGCGGGCCAGTTGGCACGTCAGCAAATCCTGTGGGGGCGTCCGATTGAATTGCAGGAAACCGTCGATCGCATCAACCGAATCGACGCCGAGCGGGTCAAACACGTGGCGGGTCAGATATTCAAAGATGCCAAGCCTGCAGTTGCCGGTATCGGGCCGGTGAAATCGATGCCCGATTACGCCCGGATCGCAGATCACTTCAAATAGGTTGCGCCGATGTTCTCGCTCGCGGTCATCCGTCCGCAGACACCGGTGTTGCGCGGCGACGGGCTTGTCCTGAGAACCCCGCAGCAAAACGACTACGCAGCGTGGCGCGAGCTGCGCTCTCAAAGCCGTTCGTTTCTCGTACCGTTCGAACCGCGCTGGTCGGAGGCCGATCTCAATCTGCGCAACTTTACCGCCCGCGTGCGACGCAATCGGCGCGAGGCGCTGGAAGGCACTGAATATGCCTTGTTTATCTTCCAATCCGACCGGGGACGAGACTTTCTTGTTGGCGGAATGACCCTGTCCAACGTGCGCAGACGCGCCTTTCAGAATGTAACGCTGGGATATTGGATGGGCGCAGAATATGCGGGGAAAGGCATAATGACGCGGGCCGTTGCCCTTGTCTTGCCGTTTGTGTTCGACACCCTCGGCCTGCATCGGATCGAAGCGGCATGCCTACCCGACAATCTTGCCTCCCGCCGCGTTCTTGTCAGCAACGGCTTTTGCGAGATCGGCATCGCCGAGCACTATTTGCAGATCAACGGCGAGTGGAGGGACCACATGCTTTTCGCTCTTACCCGTGAGCACTACGAGGGACTGGCTGGCTGACGATCCCGGCCAAGATTGTCAAACCGGGCCAAATCCGGCTACCACTGGACGCAATTTTCAGGAATTATATTTGATGCCTTCTAGCCGCGCCCGTCTTTTTGTCCTGTTCGCCGTGCTGACTTTGGCATTGGCGGGGCTGACGGCAAGGGCGACCGCGTTCGAAGTCGTCACGGTTCCCGATGGCATCAACGCCGTCAATCTCCGCGCAGCCCTCGACGTTCTGCCCGGTGAAGACGGCAGCGTACAGATCAGTACGGCGCCCGGCGAAGATGGCATCATCCGCCGCATCGAAGTGATCTCGATCCAGGAAGGCACGAACCCCAATTGGGCGGTTTTTGCGTTGCGCAATGAGAGCGACGTGCAGATCGAACGCCTTCTGGTCGCTCCCTATTTCCGCTTGCCCGGCTCGGGTGTCTTGCACCCTGATCTGGGCTCGGGCCGCATCACCGCGATGACACCAAGCCACGGCCTGCGCCCCGAAAGAGTGCCGGACCGCGAGGCCGACGTTTTCGACATCGTCATCGATCCGGGCGCCACGGTTACGTTGGTCGTGGAACTGACCTCCGATACGCTCCCCGAGCTCTACCTTTGGGAGCCAGATGCCTACCGCGACTACATCAATTCCTTCACGCTGTTCCGGGGCGTGGTTCTGGGCATCGCCAGTCTCGCAGCGGTGTTTCTGACCATCATGTTCGTTGTGAAGGGCAGGGGCGTGTTCCCGGCCACAGCGACTTTGGCCTGGGCCGTGCTTGCCTATCTGCTTATCGATTTCGGGATATTTGGGCCCCTTCTGGGCGTGAGCAACGCCAACATCCAGCCCTTTCGCGCCGCTGCGGAGGCGGCGCTGGCCACGGCCTTGTTCGGGTTCTTGTTCATTTACCTCAACCTGCACCGATGGCACTTCCGGTTCACCCATATCGCGCTGGGCCTGTCGGCTATTTTCATCGCGCTGTTCGTCTATGCCTTTTTCAATCCTGCGCTCGCCGCGGGCATCTCGCGATCGTCATTGGCGCTTATAGGACTGGTGGGGATATTCCTCATCCTGCTGCTCTCCATCCGCGGCTATGACCGGGCCGTACTCTTGGTGCCCACATGGGTCATTTTCCTCGCCTGGTTGTTCTACGCCTGGTCGGTTGTGACGGGGCAGGTGTCTAACGACATCGCCCAATCGGCCGTCGCCGGCGGTCTGGTCCTGATCGTGATGCTTTTGGGCTTCACCGCCATCCAGCACGCCTTTTCCGATGGCCAAGTGTCGATCGGGGCGCTGTCGGAGGTTGAGCGCCGCGCTTTGGCAATGACCGGATCGGGCGATTTCGTTTTCGATTGGAACATCGACCGCGACCGCGTCAACGTCTCCGAAGAACTCGCTGTCCGTCTTGGAGAACGCAAGGGGGCCCTGCGCGGCGCGATCAAGCGATGGCTGGATCGCGTTCACCCCGAAGATCGCGACCGTTTCCGCACCGCCCTCGATACCCTCATCGAACTCAAGCGCGGCAAGATCAACTCAGACATCCGCATCGCCGGGTTCGACGGCAATTTCCGCGCCTTCCGCATGCGCGTGAAGCCGGTTCTGGGTGGTGACAGCCAGGTCAACCGCATCGTGGGCAGCTTGCAGGACGTCACCGACGAGCGCGCCTCCCGCGACCGCCTGCTGCACGACGCCGTCCATGACAGCCTCACTGGGCTCCCCAATCGCCAACTGTTCCTCGACCGCCTCGAGCGCGCGCTGGTTCGGTCTCGCGAGTTCGAGGAAGTCAAACCCGCCGTCTTCCTCATCGATCTGGACAAATTCACTGAGATCGACGAGCGCATAGGACATATGGCCGCCGACTCCCTGCTCCTCGCGGTGTCGCGTCGACTGTCACGCCTGCTGCGGCCGCTCGACACATTGGCGCGGATCAGTGGCGACCAGTTTGCAGTCGTGCTGCTGTCGGAACAATCGGCCAGCAAGATCGCCGATATTGCCGAGCAGATGCGCAAGGCCCTGCGTAATCCATTCAACTTCGGTGACCGCGACATGACGCTCACCGCGTCGATCGGCATCACAATTTACGACAACAAGCCTGCCACCGCTGAGGATGTGCTGCGCGACGCTGAACTCGCCATGCACTACGCCAAGCGTCACGGCGGCGATCGCATCGAAGCCTTCCGCGCCGCGACCCGCTCGATTGCCGTTTATGCGCAGGCCATGGAAGACGATCTCAGAGACGCGTTGGAGCGTCGAGACCTCCAGCTTTATTACCAGCCGATTGTCGATATCCAGAACGATAACCGCATCATCGGCGCCGAGGCCCTCCTGCGCTGGCAACACCCAGAACGAGGTCAGGTCAGCCCCTCCGCCTTCGTTCCGCTGGCTGAACGAACCGGCCAGATCGAAAAGCTCGGACGGATCGCTTTTGAAGAGGCAGCCGAACAGGCCCGTGTCTTGAGCACCACGTTCAAACTGCCCGACGATTTCTACATATCGGTCAATATGTCGGCGGCTCAGCTGACCAGCGAATCTCTGCTCAATGACATGCGAACCCTCGTCGCCCAGCACAAGTCTGTTGCCCGTCACATGAAGCTCGAAGTCACCGAAAGTCAGGTGATGACCAATCCAGAGCACGCGGTCTACATGCTACAGGCCTTCAAGGCCCTCGGTCTTGGCTTGGCGCTGGACGATTTCGGCACCGGATACTCGTCCCTCGCCTATCTGCATCGGTTTCCGTTCGACACCATCAAGCTGCCGGCGGAATTCATCCAGATCCGTGACGATAGCGGCGTGTCCCACACTCAAATCCCCATCATCGCAGCAGTCGTGGGGCTTGCCCGCGAGCTAGACCTCGCGCTCATTGCCGAGGGTGTGGAAACCGATGATGAAATTGCGCGCCTCAAGAGCCTTGAATGCCGCTACGCCCAGGGCTTCGCCTTCGGCGCAGCCATGCCCGGCCAAGAGTTCGCCCGCCGGTTACAAGCCCAACAGTCAAAAGCGTGATGGGTTTCTAAGCCGACCCAGACGTGGGGCTTAGCGTCGCGCGGGTAATGCCGAGGCTTGCCAGCGCTGCATCGTACTTCTTGCCGGCGGGAAGAGAAAACAGCAAATCGTCCGTGCGTTCGACGGTCAGCCAGCCGTTTTGGCGCAGCTCTTCTTCGAGCTGTCCCGAATTCCAGCCGCAATAGCCGAGCGCTAGAAGGCTCTTTTCCGGGCCCGACCCCTCGACCATGGCGCGCAGCACGTCGAGCGTTGCCGTGAGGTAGATGCCGGTGTCCACCGCAAACGAATTGCCATCGCGAAAATAATCCGCGCTATGCAAGACGAACCCGCGGCTTGAATCGACAGGGCCGCCGCGAAAGACGTCCTGTGCCAAAAGTCGGTCCGGAATTCGGATCACCTCTGAGGTGTCACCCAAATCGATCTCTTCGACGATATCGGAAACGTGCATGTCCGGCATGGGTTGGTTGACGACCAAACCCATAGCGCCATCCTCACCATGCGCCACGAGGTAAATCACGGTTTCGGCGAAACGCTCGTCTGCCATGTCGGGCGTGGCGACGAGAAACTGTCCTTTGAGCGATTCCATAGTCTTCTCGCTTTCCATTCGCCGCTCCTTCAAAGGTAGAGATTTTCAGAAGATATTCAAATGCCGGTCGATCACGAAGCGATGATCATCTTTGCCTTTTACGGGACGGGGTGGTCGGCTATTGCTGATCGCCATGCGCACCCCATTGGTACTTTCTCTTATCATCGTCTTCGCTTGCTCACCCGCCCTGGGCTCGGAATCGGCTTGGGTCGAACTGACCCCCGGCGTCGATCTCCGTCTCGTCTCCTCCGACGTTGTCACCGAAGACGGCACGGTATGGATGGGCCTTGAGTTCAACATGCCCGAGGATACCAAAACCTATTGGCGCGTGCCCGGCGAATCCGGAATTCCCCTCGAACTTGATGCAACAGCGTCGACCGGCATCGGTTCCATCGACGTGGCATGGCCATATCCCAAACGGGAAATCTATGATGGCTACCTCGATCACAGCTATTACGGCCCGACCCTGATTCCGTTGGAAGTTTCCCTAGGCGCTGATCGTCCGCATATCGACCTCGACATCATGGTCGGGATCTGTTCCGACATCTGCGTACCGGCAATGGCTCGGCTTGAACTGGCCCCCAGCCTGGACGCCGCGGATGCGCCCAATCAATTACGCATCCGCCAGGCGCTGGCAGACGTCCCGCTGCCCGACGACTCCGAGGATATTTTCGGTGCCGCCCTTTTCGATGCCAACAGAAATGCGGTGTTATTGGCGCGGCATGCGAGCGAATTCGATGTCGATACGATGATCGCCGAACTCGTTGGCACGACGATGGTTTTCGACGCCCCGCGTCTCTCGTCCGATGGTGGCGCCATAGTCTTCCCGGTCCTCGGGCGCGTGAAACCTGAGATGTTTTCCGAGGGAACGATGCGCTTTTCCTTCGATACGCAGGAAGGCAGCTTCGAGACGCTGAGGCCCGTGACGACCGAGCACTGACGGCAGCGTATGAGCCGTCCTCGTGTGCGTGCTTGCTCGACGGCGCGACCGATTTCCCTTAAGACAAGCACTATGGTGAGCCAGCGACCCGTCACGAGTCGCGGGTATTCCGCCCCGACCTATTGCCTTTGCGAGGACACATGACGATTGAGCCCGGCCAGACCATTCCTTCGGTGCCCGTAAAGCACGTAACCGACCAAGGCGTCACCGACGCGACGAGCGCTGAAATCCTGGGAAGCGGCACGGTCGTCTTTTTCACTGTCCCCGGTGCGTTTACGCCGACCTGCCATCTCAATCACCTTCCTGGATATTTGGCTGCCGCTGATCAGCTCAAGGCCGCCGGGGTCGACAAGATCGTCTGCGGCACAGTCAACGACCATCATGTTGTAAAAGCCTGGGCCGAAGCCACCGGAGCGGGCACGACAATCGAATTTCTCGCAGATGGCTTGGGCAAGCTGGCGCGTGAACTCGGGCTCGTGCGCGACCTTTCCGGAGGCGGCCTTGGACTTCGGTTCAACCGCGCCTCTCTCCTGATCCGCGATGGCGTCGTCGAAGTCGTCAACGTTGAAGGCGCCCCGGGGGAGGTGACCAGCTCAGGCGCGCCCGCTATGCTCGAAGCCTTGTCGTCACGCTAAGGGCTGAGGAAGAAAAAGATGCTGGCACAGGCGTTCAAGCTGACCGGAGCCGTGGCGATCGCCGCCATGCTCGCCGGGTGTTCGATGGGCTCGATGTTCGGCGGCAGTGATGACGCGAGCTATGCCAATCTCAACGCCAGTCAGACCCAGGTCGCCCAGGCGGCCAGCGGCGCCATGCCCGCCATCGCCACCCAATGTCCGCCTATCCGCATTCGCCCTGGCGCGGAATTCTACCGCTCCTATACCGGCAACCGCACGTCGGATCCCAGCGCCTTGCGCTATCAGGGGCTGATAGACCGCGTGTCGCGCAACTGCGTGGCCTCTAACGGCCTGATCACCATCAGCATGGGCGCGGTCGGCCGCGTCATTGTTGGGCCCTCGGGCGCGCAGGGCAATGTGAACATGCCCATTCGCTTCGCCGTCCAGCGAGACGGCTTGGCGATATATTCCGAGCGCTATGACGTCGCGGTCACGACGAACCCGTCCAGCGCCAACGAATTCAGCCACACTGTTGAAAATGTCTCGATCCCCTATGTTGGCGGCGAGCAGATCACCATTTGGGTGGGTTTCGATAACTAGCTGATTGACGCACGCGGCCATATTGTCCATGGTCGCGACCGTCAGCGGGAGAGATCCCGGCCATCGAGCCGTGACGCCGAAGGAGCAACCGCCCCGGAAACTCTCAGGCAAAAGGGACCGCTGAGCTCTGAGTGTTGCCAGGAGACGTGGTTTCCATTTTTCTGGTTCGGCAACGCGAAAGGCAAAAGTGGCCGTGTTCAATCTGCGATAGCAGGGTGAGCGACGGCCAGAACTCTGGAAAGCGGGAACGCACTGTTCCCCACCGACGGGCGTAGCCGGGCACTTGTGGCAAGCAAGCTGCCCGGGAAATCTCTCAGGTTGACCGACAGAGGGGGCACCGCGCTACGATGCACATCTGCATCGTCGGGTGTCGCTTGAGGTAAACCGGAGAAGTCCCTATGGCCGATGGCCCCCAGACCGACCTTTTAAAGACCGCGCTCTATGATCGTCACGTCGCCCATGGCGGCCGCATCGTCGAATTCGGCGGCTATGCGCTGCCCGTCCAATACAAAGGCATCGTTGCCGAACATGCGCACACGCGTGATGCGGCCAGCCTTTTCGATGTATCCCATATGGGCCAGGTCGTCGTCACCGGACCCGATCATGCAACAACGATCGCAGCGCTCGAGGCGCTGACACCCGCCGATCTGGCATCGCTTGCGCCGGGCGATATGCGCTACACAGTTCTGCTCAATGCTGATGGTGGCATCGAGGACGACCTCATCATCACACGTCCCGCCGAGGGCCAGGAGCCTGACGGCGTGATGTACATGGTCGTTAACGCCGCGCGAAAGCATCACGACCTGGACTTAATGCGCACCCATGGCGCAGCCGATATCACCTACGACCTCCGCGACGATCTCGCTCTTATCGCGCTTCAAGGCCCGCAAGCGGCCGAAGTGCTGAGTCGGCACACAGACATCATTGGCAAATTGGGGTTCATGCAGGCCGGTCCTGCGACCATCGCCGGTGTCGCGGTCAACGTCTCTCGCTCCGGCTACACCGGCGAGGACGGGTTCGAGCTTTCCGTCGCCAACACCGATGCCCCCAAAATCTTCGACCTTCTGGCCGCAGACGACCGCGTCGAGCCCGCCGGCCTCGGCGCCCGTGACAGCCTGCGCCTCGAAGCCGGATTGTGCCTCTACGGCCATGACATGAACGATGCCATCGATCCCGTAACCGCCGGACTGATTTTTGCGATCGGCAAGCGCCGTCGCACCGAGGGCGGATTTGCGGGAGCCGATACCGTTCTGTCCCGCATTGCCAAAGGCCCCGACGACAAGCGCGTCGGCATTCGCTTTGAGGGCCGCCAGCCCGTGCGCGAAGGCGCCGAACTGGTCGATGCCAACGGCAATGTCATAGGGCGTATCACCTCGGGCACCTTCGCGCCAACTGCGCAGGCCTCGATCGCCATGGGCTACGTGCCCGCTGACATCGCGAGCGAAGGTGAAGCCGTAACCGCCATGGTGCGCGGCAAACCCATCGCCGGCACCATCGCCAAAATGCCATTTGTCCAGCAGCGCTATTACCGCAAACCGGCCTGACCAGAAGGGTACCTCACAATGACCACTCGTTACACCACCGACCACGAATATATCCGCG
Source organism: Pelagibacterium luteolum (assembly GCF_900100665.1). GTDB lineage: Bacteria > Pseudomonadota > Alphaproteobacteria > Rhizobiales > Devosiaceae > Pelagibacterium > Pelagibacterium luteolum. The sequence continues at coordinate 394,114 of NZ_FNCS01000002.1, read as the reverse complement.
CCGAAGGCAAGATCGGCACAGTGGGTATCTCAAGCTACGCCCAGGAGCAGCTTGGCGATATCGTCTTTGTCGAGCTGCCTGCAGTCGGCGCCACCTTCAAGAAGGGCGATGAAGCCGCGGTCGTGGAGTCGGTCAAGGCCGCATCAGAAATCTACGCTCCCGTCTCCGGCACCGTGACCGAGGTCAATGACGCGCTTTCGGACGAACCCGGCCTGATCAACACCGATCCCGCAGCCGGCGGCTGGATTTTCAAGATCGAAATCGCCGACGAAGCCGAACTCGAAGGCCTCATGGACGACGCCGCCTACGCCGACCACACAGCTTAAATTCCAGACCCGGGAGCCGCGATGCGCTATCTGCCCCATTCAGCCGCCGACCGCGAGCACATGCTTGCGACCATCGGCGCCGCTTCGATCGACGAGCTGTTTTCGACCGTTCCAAAATCGGTGCTCGGCACGTTCAGTCCGGACCTGCCAGATCACCAGCCCGAATTCGCCGTTGAAGCGCACATGCGCGCTTTGGCCGGCAAGAATCATGCTGCTGGCGATGGCCCGTTTTTCGTTGGTGCGGGCGCTTATCGCCATCACGTCCCGGCCACTGTCGACCACCTGATCCAGCGCTCCGAATGGCTCACAGCCTACACGCCGTACCAGCCGGAAATCTCTCAGGGCACGCTCCAGATGCTCTTTGAGTTCCAGACCCAGGTGGCGAACCTCACCGGCATGGATGTCGCCAACGCCTCGATGTATGACGGCTCGACCGCGACGGCGGAAGCTGTGTTGATGGCGCGGCGCATTACGAAACGAAACAAGGTGTTCCTTTCGGGCGGCCTGCACCCGCAATATCGCGACACGGTCGTGACCTATCTCTCCGGAGAAGAAGGGCTCGAATGTCTTTCGCCATCGCCCGAAGGGCAGGGCGATATCGTCGATCATATCGATGACCAGACCGCTGCCATCGTCATCCAGACGCCAGATTTTTACGGCCATCTTCGCAACGTCTCCGCACTGGCCGAGGCGGCGCACGCCAAGGGCGCGTTGCTGATCGTCGTCGTCACCGAAATCGTCTCGCTCGGCCTGCTCGAAGCGCCTGGCGCGCTCGGCGCAGATATCGTCGTCGCCGAGGGCCAGTCGATCGGCAACCCACTGACTTTTGGTGGCCCCTATGTCGGGCTGCTCGCCTGCCGCGACAAATTCGTACGCCAGATGCCCGGTCGTCTCTGCGGCGAAACCGTCGATGCGGACGGCCAGCGCGGCTTCGTGCTCACGCTCTCGACTCGTGAACAGCATATCCGCCGCGAAAAGGCGACGTCGAACATCTGCACCAATTCCGGCCTTTGTGCGCTGGCCTTCACCATCCATCTCTCGCTCCTGGGCGAAAAAGGACTGACCCGACTGGCCAAGCTCAATCACGCCCGCGCTGTCGCCTTGGCAGACGCGCTCGAGGGCGCAGGCCTTGAAGTTCTCAACAACAGCTTCTTTAACGAGATGACGGTTCGCCTGCCTTCGCCCGCCACGCCAATCGTTGAGGCCCTCGCTCAAAAAGGCATCCTTGCCGGCCTGCCGGTATCGCGTCTCGAGCCGGGCAAACCCGAGGTCGAAAACCTCCTGGTCCTGGCGGCCACCGAACTGACGACCGACGCCGACATCGCCGCTTTCGTCGACAGCCTAAAGGGAGAACTGGCATGAGCATGAACAGCCAAGGCCGTCCCACGGCGCCCGCGGCAGAATCGCGCACCGTTTCATCTGGTCCGGCAGCTTTGCTTCCCGCAGAGCCGCTGCTTTTTGAAATCGGCGATCGCGATCATTCCGGCGTCGATTTGCCGGATGTCGAAGTCGATGACAGCCGCCTCGGCGGCCTGCGCCGTAAAGCGCCGCTTGACCTTCCGGGCCTAACCGAACCCGAAGCCTTGCGCCACTATGTGCGTCTGTCGCGCCGCAACTACTCGATCGACTCGGGCATGTATCCCCTCGGCTCGTGCACGATGAAGCACAACCCACGACTGAACGAAAAAATGGCGCGCCTTCCGGGCTTCGCCGACGTTCACCCGCTCCAGCCCGTCTCTACGGTTCAGGGCGCCCTCGGCATCATGGAGCAGTTGAGCCATTGGCTCATGGAATTGACCAACACCGCAGCCGTGGCGCTCTCGCCCAAAGCGGGAGCTCATGGCGAATTGTGCGGCATGATGGCCATCAAGGCAGCGCATGAGGCCAAGGGGCAGGGGCATCGCAAGATTGTCCTAGTCCCCGAAAGCGCTCACGGCACCAATCCGGCGACGGCCGCATTCCTCGGCTATTCGGTGAAATCGATCGATGCCAACGAAAACGGTACCGTCGATGTCGAGGCAGTCGTTGCCGCGCTCAGCGACGACGTCGCCGCCATCATGCTGACCAATCCCAACACCTGCGGCCTCTTCGAATCGCAGATCATCGAGATCGCCAAGGCGGTCCATGACGCCGGAGCGTATTTTTACTGCGATGGCGCCAATTTCAACGCCATCATGGGCGTGGTGCGTCCGGGCGATCTCGGCATCGATGCCATGCACATCAACCTCCACAAGACCTTCTCGACGCCCCATGGCGGCGGCGGTCCGGGTTCCGGCCCGGTCGTCCTCTCGGAAGCGCTCGCGCCCTATGCGCCCGTGCCTTTCATCCGCAAGAACGGCGAGAATATCGGGCTGGTCGAACATGCCGAGGATGGCAGCTTCGGCCGCCTCACAGCCTTCCACGGCCAGATGGGCATGTATGTCCGCGCGCTCACCTACATGCTCAGCCACGGCGCCGACGGGTTGGCGCAGGCGGCACGCGACGCCGTTCTCAACGCCAACTACATAAAGGCCCGGCTCGACGATCTCTTCTCGGCCCCATTCGATGGCCAGCCGGTCATGCACGAAGTCTTGTTCGACGACAGCTTCCTCAAGGGCACCGATGTCTCGACCCTCGATTTCGCCAAGGCGATGATCGATGAAGGCTTCCATCCAATGACCATGTATTTCCCTCTGGTCGTCCATGGCGCCATGTTGATCGAGCCCACCGAAAGCGAGTCGCTCCAGACGCTGGACGTCTTCATCGAGACAATGCGTGATCTCGCCCACGATGCCAAAGCCGGCAATGTCGGGCGGTTTACCCAGGCGCCCATGCGCGCCCCGCTGCGCCGACTCGATGAAACGCGCGCCGCGCGCCAGCCCAAGCTGAAATGGTCGCAAGAGGACCAAAGGGCCAAGGCAGCCGAATGAGATGGATAGGGCCCGCAAGTTGCGGGCCCTTTTTTCTTCAGCACAAAATGCATTGATCCATACGGCAAACGCCCTAAACTCGCCCCGCACTAGTCGGAGGGCGCCTATGTCGAATATGAACCCCCACGTGCTTGAAACCTTCAGGTTTCAAGCCGAGGCCTGCCGAAGTTTGGGCTCACCGTTCACAGCACGGCTTTGCGAACTTCTCGCCGAACGTCTGACTGATTCGTCGCGATTCGGAGCGCGAATCATCTCATGGCCCGAATCAGCTCGCGCCGATGCCTTGGCCCTGAGGGCAACGGGTGCGCTCCATTCGCTGGTACGGTCCGGTCGCGCCCGCGAACTCGCAACGCTCTATCCCCCGCTGGAAGCCAAGCCAGACCAGCTCTGGTCAGCGATCGAAGCGGCGATCGCCAAGCACGACGATTATCTCCACGATTTTCTCGATAGCCCGCCGCAGACAAATGAGGTCATGCGCTCATCGGCCCTGCTGGGCATGTCGCTACGGCTCACGGAACGTCTCAAAATGCCGTTGGCGCTCTATGAGATCGGTGCCAGTGCCGGCCTGAACCTCGCGTTCGACCGCTATCACTACATCCTCGGCGAAGACCGTGAGTGGGGAGACCCCGATGCCCTCGTTCATCTCGAAAGCGAATGGCGCGGCAATCTTCCGCCACTGGAAACCGAGCTGGAAATCGCCTCGCGCTCGGGCTGCGACCGCAACCCGCTCGATCCGCACAATCCCGAGGCAGTGGAGCGCCAGCTTTCCTATATCTGGGCCGACCAGCACCAGCGCATCGGCCGCGTCTCCGCCGCACTCTCTGCGGCCGCCTCCATGCCCTATGCTGTCGAAAAGGCCGATGCCGCAGACTGGGTGGAGAGCAAACTCGCTGAAACGCCTGAGCCGGGCGTCGCGCGGGTGTTCTTCTACACCATCGTCTGGCAGTATCTGCCGCGCGCAACCAAGGATCGCATAGACGCCGCGTTCGCCTTGGCTGGTGCCAACGCGACGGCCGATACGCCGCTGGTCCGCATGTATATGGAAGCCGAGGACCACCCCGCGGGTGCCGTCCTCAAACAGACGCTGTGGCCGGGCGGCGAAAAGGAAACCGCCGGCTTGACCGACTACCACGGCCGCTGGGTCGACTGGGCTTGAGACAATAAAAAAAAGGGCGGCTCAACGGCCGCCCTTAAAACTTAGCTGAGGCGAAACCTCAGTCGAGCGCGGCAACCGCGATGATTTCGACCCGAAGGTTCGGCGAAGCCAGACGCGCTTCGTAGCAGGCGCGGGCAGGGGGATTGGCCGGGTCGATCCACTTGTCGTAAACCGAGTTCATGGCAGCGAAGTCGGCGATGTTGGGCAACAGAACCTGAACCGACAGAACCTTGGACTTGGTGCTGCCTGCTTCGGCCAGGAGGGCGTCGACCTTTTCCAGCACCTGTGCTGTCTGCTCTTCGATGGACCCAAATTCGTCCTTGGCCACCTGGCCCGCGAGATAGAGCGTGTTGCCATGCTTTACGGCCTGGCTCATGCGCGACCCTGCGTGAAGACGTTCGATAGTCATGATGATCTCCTTACCTGATACGGAAACGGGCCCCGTGGGGCCCGCCAATTAAAATATCGCTGCAGGGCCTTAGTTGAGGCGGCTTGCAACGTCCTTGATCGACTGATCGACCAGCGCGCCGCCATGCTCGCGAGCTTGGTCGGCAAGCAGAATGCGGGCCGCCTCGATCGCAACGTCTGCAGAGCGCGAACGCACCTCCGAGAGGGCCTGAGCTTCCGCCTGCGCGATCTTGTCTTCGACAGCCTTCGTGCGACGCGCGACAAGATCCTCGAGTGCCTTCTCGGCTTCGGCGGTCAGGCGCTCGGCTTCGTCACGTGCTGCAGCGACGATCTCTTCGGCCTCCGTTTCGGCTGCCTTGCGCTTGCGCTCATATTCGGCAAGCAGGGCCTGAGCCTCTTCGCGCAGGCGCCGCGCTTCGTCGAGGTCGGCCTCGATCTTGGCAATGCGCGCATCCATGATCCGAGCGATGAGGCCGGGGACCTTGAAGTAGATGATGATCGCGAAAAACAGCAGAAGCGCGATGAACGCCCAGAAAGTGGCATCGAATTCCATAGCGCCTTACTCCTTGACCTTGGCGACCGCGTCGCGCGCCGCCTTGACCGGGACCTTGCCGATAAGCTGTGCAACGACGGCTTGCGCGGTTTCGGCGGCGATTTCGTCGACATGCCCCATGGCCTCAGCCTTGGTTGCGGAGATCCGCTCTTCGGCAGCAGCCACCTTCTTGACCAGGTTGGCTTCGACCTTGCTCCGCTCGGCGTCGAGCTTGGTCTTGTTTTCCCCGCGGGCCTGCTCGGCGATCGCATGTGCGTTCGAGCGTGCTTCAGCCAACGCTGCTTCGTAGGACGCAATGGCCTGATCGGTCTTCTGACGCAGGCGCTCGGCCTCTGCCAGATCGCCTTCAATGCGATCGCGACGTTCTTCGAGAATGACGCCGATGCGCGGCAGCGCGACCTTCTTCATAATGAAGTAAAGCGCGGCAAAGCTGATCACCAGCCACAGGAGCTGGGACGGATATGTCGTCGCATCGAATGGAGGAAACACACCCGAGACGTGTTCTTCGCCATCAACACCGATTGTTTCGTGTGTTTCGCCGTCGGGAGACTCCTCGAGCGACACGATATTGGATTCGAGAGGTTCGACGACCTCTGCTGCCGGTGCTTCCTGAGCCTGGACCTGGCTAATCATGCGCTATCCGCCAATTGAATGGTTTGGTGGGCCGATACGAGACCGGCACATGACGAGGCAGCCGAAGCGTACTCCGGCCGCCTTCATATGTCTGTTGCGGAAATTAGACCGCGAACAGGAGCAGAAGGGCAACCAGGAACGAGAAGATGCCCAGAGCTTCGGTCACAGCAAAACCGAAAATCAGGTTACCGGACTGGCTGGGAGCGGCCGACGGGTTGCGCAGGGCACCCGACAGGAAGCTCCCGAAGATGTTTGCCACGCCAATGGCGGCGCCAGCCATACCGAAACAGGCGATACCGGCACCGATGTACTTTGCGGCTTCAGCTTCCATTTTGTGATCCTTTCAAAGGCTTAGAACTGTTGGGGTCTATTTGGAATTTAATGCGACGGATGGATCGCATCGTTGAGGTACATGGAAGTCAGTACGGCAAAGACGTATGCCTGAACTGTCGAAACCATGAATTCGAGAGCGGTGATGGCCACGCCCATGATGAGCGGCAGGATTGCGCCCACAACACCCACCGCGCCGAGCGAAGCGAGTGAAACGACGAACCCGGTGAACACCTTAAGTGTGATGTGACCGGCAAGCATGTTGCCGAAGAGACGAACCGAGAGCGAAATCGGACGCGAGAGGAACGAGATCACTTCGATCGGCGTCACGATCGGAACGATATAGCCGGGCACGCCTGCGGGAACGAACAGCTTGAGGAATTTCGGTCCGTTCTTGACGAAGCCGTACACCACGACCACCGTCATAACCAGCATCGCCAAGGCGAATGTCACGATGATCTGGCTGGTAAAGGTATAGAAGTACGGGATCATGCCGTACATGTTCCCGATGAAGATGAACATGAACAGCGAGAACACCAGCGGGAAGAACTTCATTCCCTCGGTGCCCGCGTTACTTCGGACCATATTGGCCACGAACTCATAAGCCATTTCCGACGATAGCTGCCAGCGATTGGGCACAAGGCCACGGCGGCGCGTCGTCAGGATCAGATAGGCTGCAATGGTCAGTGTCGTCAGAACCATAAACAGCGCGGAATTGGTGAAAGCGAGCGTGATGCCGCTACCTTCCGTACCGTCACCGCCGATCGTGCCGAAGGTGAAGATATCGTAGATGACAAACTGGTGAATCGGATCGTTCGCCAAGGTCTAAAGCCCCTATCTCGCCCTTCAGTCCAACTTTTCCGCATCGTCAGATGCGGGCTTCTGAGCATTAAGCTCCGCCACTACACGAGTGACATTCAAAATTCCAGCGGCAAAACCCAGCATGAACATGATGAGCAAAGCCCAAGGCGATGTGCCAGCTGCCAAGTCGATCACGTAGCCGATGCCCGAGCCGACAAGGATAGCTGCGACAAACTCGGCCCCGATGCGCAATCCGCGCGCCAGTGTCGACATGTCGCCCTGCCTGGAAGCGTTCTGGCTGCCGTTTGCCGCCGCGCGCGCTTCCTGTGCTTTTCGTATCCGCGCGCCCAGTTCCGAAGTTTCGGAGCTTGAGCGCTTGGGTTCAGCCGGTTTGTCGTCGGATTTGGTCACGTTAAAACCACCGCTCCAGCCCAGCCGGACACCCGGCAGGAGGGTGCCTTCAAAGTCGCGCGCACCATAGTTGTGGCTCCCCCCAGTGTCAAGCTGATGCCGTTGGCAAAAAGAAAAGTAAAAACAAATAGATAGCAAGAGCCTGACAAGGGTGCGGCATATGGTCAACGCGCTGAATGTGGTGCCACGATGGCAGCGCCGGGGATTCTGTCGCTCCCTTAGCGTGCGGCCGTCCCTACGAATGCTCTCCCGAAAACAAGCATGTCGTCAGCAAAACGCTCATCCATCAGCTCGCCTCGAGAAAGGTTTCCGCGGTCCGCAGATCAACCGACACGAGCTGGCTGACGCCACGCTCTGGCATGGTCACGCCGAACAACCTGTCCATACGGCTCATGGTGATGGGATTATGCGTAATCACCACGAACCGCGTATCGGTGCGCTGCCGCATCGATTCGAGCAGATTGCAGAACCGCTCGACATTGGCGTCATCGAGCGGGGCATCGACTTCGTCGAGCACGCAGATCGGTGCCGGATTGGTTAGGAACACCGCAAAGATCAGGCTCATCGCCGTCAGCGCCTGCTCGCCACCCGACAGAAGCGTCATGGTCTGTGGCTTCTTCCCCGGAGGCTTTGCGATGATTTCCAGCCCCGCCTGCAGCGGATCGTCGCTTTCCACAAAGGTCAGCTCCGCGGTGCCACCACCAAACAGCGTCGTAAACAGGTCGCGGAAATGCGCGTTCACCTTCTCGAACGCTTCGGTCAGCCGCGCCCGGCCTTCGCGATTGAGATTGGAAATGCCCACCCGCAGCTTGGCGATGGCCGCGATCAGGTCCTCCCGATCCGAAACCATGGTATCGAGCTTTTCCTGAACCTCGGTCGCTTCCTGCTCCGCCATGAGGTTCACGCCGCCAAGACGTTCGCGCTCGGCCTTGAGCCGCTCGACACGCGCTTCAGTCGCCTGCTCCTCGGGTAGCGCCATCTCCGGTCGAATCTGAGCCGCCTCGGCTGTCTTGTCGGCAGCGATGCCCAGAATTTCCGTAATTTGCCGCTCGATCTGCTGGCGCGCGGTCACATTGGCCTTCAGCCGCTCTTCCACCCGCGCCATTTCTGCGCGCGTATCAGCCAGAGCTTCGGCGGCCAGCCTCGCAGCGTGATCGGCCTCCTTGAAGGCCGCCTGCGCCTCCTGCAATTTATCGGAGGCCCGCTTGCGCGCATATTCGGCATCTTCGATCTGGTCGTCGAGTTCCGCGCGCCGACGATCAAACGAATCCGGGGTGGCGTCGAGTTCGCCGATCTGCCCGTCGATTTCGCCGCGCCGACGCCTGAGCGTTTCGATCTGGCTTTGCGCGCCCTGCCGCCGCCGCTGCCAGCTCTCGAGTTCCTGGGCAATGCGCGTCAAACGCGACTGCCGCATCTGGGAGGCGCTTTCATATCCCGCCATGCGCATGCGCGCCTGCTCGGCGGCATCGCGAAGGCTCGATAGCGCACGCTGGCGCGTTTCAGCCTCGCGCACGGCATCGCCCTCTTCGCCCAGCTCGGCCAAAACGGCCTGCGCCTCTTCTGCATTGGCGCGAGCATCCGCCAGGCTGTCATCCAGCCGCGTGCGCGCCTCTTCAAGTGCGGTGTGGCGAGCGTTGAGCTCCGCCAAATTCTTCTGCGCGGCGTCGAGACCGGCCTGAGCAGCCGAAATTGCCCGCTGCGCTTCGCGCCATGCCGTGCGCTGGGCCGTTTCGGTCTGACGCGCAGTCTCCAGCCGGAGGCGCAACGCGCTCACGCGGTCCTGCGCAGAACTTCGCTCAATGCGCAGTGCCTTGATTTCGCTGTCGAGTTCGGCCAGCCGATTGCGCTGCGCCAGCCGTTGCGCGGCGGCAGTCGGCGCATCGGCCTTGGCGATAAATCCGTCCCAGCGCCACAATCCACCGTCTCGGCTGACGAGGCGCTGACCGGGTTTGAGCTCTGCCATCAAACGTAGCCCGCTCGCACCATCCTCAACGAGACCGATCTGGTCGAGGCGACGCGTGAGCAACCCCGTCCCGGAAACAAACCGCGACAGCGGATCGACGCCCTCCGGAAGCTGCGGATCATCGGACCCATCCCCCGCATCGCTCCAATACATTGGTGCGGCACTGTCGGACGACGCATCGAGATCATCACCCAGCGCCGCGCCCAACGCTGTTTCAATCCCCGGCGCCACAGTCAGCGCATCGACGATCGACGGCCAGAGCGAGCCGCCATCCACATTGAGCACACGGGCCAGGGTCTCCGCCTCGCTCTCGACGCGGTTGAGACGGCCCTCTAGGTCAGCCAGCAGCGGTTGCGCGGCGTCCAGTTCGGCTTGTGAATCTCCAACTGCCGCCTCGGCAATTTCCACCCGCTCTTCGGCAACCGCCGCGCCCTCTTGCGCCGCTTCGAGAGCCGCACGGCGCTCGGCAAATGTGTGGTCGGCATCGAGGCTGGCCTGCACCGCCGCGACATCACGCGCCACATCGGCCAACTGACTTTCGAACCGTGCCACCCGCTGCCCAGCCTCTTCGGCAGCGCGTGTCGCTTGCGTCCGCTGCGCCCGAATGGCAGCCACCGCATCGGCAGCCTGCCGCGCCAGCATTTCCGCCTCATCGAGAGCCGCACGCGCCTCGTCAGCCTGAGCGCGCGCCATTTCGCTTGCCTCGGCGTCTGTTTCGGCAGCTTCGGTCAATTCACTCCGCTCGCCGTCGAGATTGGCGATCAATCCCTCGCTCTCTTCGATCAACGCCCCTTCGCGCCCGATATCGGTGTCGATCTGCTTGAGGCGATCTTCCAGTTCCGCCCGGCGCGAATTGGCCCGACGCAATTCCTCCTCGAGCTGGCTGCGCAAGATCGTCAGCCGTTGCAGCACAGCCCCTGCGGCCGCGTCAGCATCGCGCAATGGCTGCAACTCGGCATCCATCGCCTCGACGATCTTTTTTGCCTGATGCTCGGTGTGGCTGGCCTCGGCCAGTTGATTGAGCAATCGCCCCTGATGCGCCTCGGTTTCCTTTTCGGCAAACCGCGTCTTGACCCATCGGATATGATAAAGCGTTGCTTCCGCCCGCCTGATGTCACCGGAAAGCGCACGATACCGCGTCGCCTGTCGCGCCTGCCGCTTGAGCGTTTCCAGTTGCACCTCGACTTGGGCGATAATGTCGTCGACGCGTTCGAGGTTCTGCTCCGCCGCGCGCAGGCGCAACTCAGCCTCATGCCGCCGCGAATGCAGTCCGGAAATCCCTGCCGCTTCTTCCAGCAGCGCGCGTCTCTGCGTCGGTTTGGCGGCGATCAACTCGCCGATCTGCCCCTGGCGTACCAGCGCCGGAGAATGGGCCCCCGTCGAAGCATCGGCAAACATCAGCTGCACGTCGCGTGCCCGCACTTCGCGGCCGTTGATGCGATAGACCGATCCCTGCTCGCGCTCGATGCGACGGCTGATCTCGATCGTGTCGGATGTATTGAACTGCTGCGGTGCCGTGCGATCGGCGTTGTCGAGGACGACAGTGACTTCGGCGGAGTTCCGGGCAGGGCGGTTGCCCGAGCCCGAAAAGATCACATCGTCCATGCCCGAGGCGCGCATGGCCTTGTATGAGCTTTCGCCCATCACCCAGCGCAGCGCTTCGACGAGATTGGATTTGCCACACCCATTCGGCCCGACGACCCCGGTAATACCGGGTTCGAGCACGAGTTCGACAGGGTCTGTGAAGGATTTGAAGCCTAAGAGCCTGAGGCGCGAAAATTTCATTCCGCGCCTCTAGGGGAAGCGCAGTTAAAGGCGATTGTCAATTTCGGCAGAAAGCCCTTCGTAGGTGGCATTGCCTTCGAATCGGTCCCCATTGATGAAGAAGGTCGGCGTGCCCTGCAATCCGAACTCGTTGAGCGCCTGCTCGCGTGTCGCTTCGATAGCAGCCAACAAATCCTCGTCGGTCAAGATTTCCTCGAAGCTTTCCTGTGTAAAGCCGAAATCTTGGGCGATTTCAAAGATCGCCTGTCGCGGATTCTCGCTGGCTGCCCAGACGTTCTGGTTTTCCATATAGGCGCTCAGCACTTCGTTGTAGCGCTCGCCCGAGGCTTCGGCGACCATGAACACGGCCAGATCCAGCACGTTGCGGCGGAACGGTCGCGCGATAAAGCGGATGCGGCCATTGTTGATGTAGTTTTCCTCGAGCTGCGGCAGCGCCGTAGCGTGGAAATTCGCGCAGTGCGGGCAGGTCGGGGATACATATTCGATCACCGTCACGCTCGCATTCACACCGCCCATCGGGCGGTCGGGCAGGGGCGGGTTGTTGATCGCGTCGCCATTGAGCGGTTCGATGGCGGAGCCGTCATAGAGCGCAACGTCGCCATCGGCAGCGGGCGCGTCTGTGGTGTCCGCAGCAGCATCGGTCTGCTGTGCATTGGCGGATGTGTCCCCGCAACCATGAAGGAGTGTGGCAAGTCCGACGCTGGATCCGGCGAGCAGCAGATTACGACGATTGAGCAAAGACCTGTCTCCTAATGGCTCATCAAAAAATGTTGGCGCACACTACACTTCGGAAACACGGCGGCAAGGGGGCAATGCGTTCACATGCCGGTGAAACCTTTTACATGCCGCGAGCGTGGTGCCTCCGCGCAGTGCCTTCTAGCTTTCCTCGCGCCCCATCACGCCGCGCCCTAGGCGCTCTAGGGCTCCGCGTAGTCCGTCGTCCTCGATCTCCGAGGTCACATCGCGAATGGCTTGGACCTTGCCGGTGGGCAGAGCCCTAGCGGCAGGAGCATTCTTCGCAGCGTCTGGAGCATACGCAACGAGCGAGAGCCGAACCGATCCGACGAGCAGATAGCCGAAATACCGGTTCACCGCGGCGGCGATGGCTTGCCCCTCATGGGCCAGCGCAAGCCCATGGCCCTCCATGCACCGCAGATGCAGAACCGCGCCCTCGGGCTCCGCCTTGTCTCGGCGCGGCCAAACCAGCTTGTCGGGCATGGCGATCTTGTCCCAAGGCGTCGGCGCGATCACGCCCCAATTGGCAACGAGGTCGCGACTGGCAAATCCGCGCCGTTTCAGCGCCGGATCCAGCGCGCTGCCGATCATGTCGCCGAGCTGCACAGTCTTGTTGCGGCGTTTTGGGGCTAAAGATTTCGTGCTCATGCTTGCGCCAGTGCGATCCGGACCTATACCTGATCCCATTATGGCCCAGACCGTTCGCGCACAACAGACCCAAACCCCCGCCATCGATGCTGCCGCCGTGCTTGCCTGGTATGATCGGCACGCCCGCGATCTGCCGTGGCGTGTCTCTCCCACCGATCGGGCGCGGGGGCAGGCGCCCAATCCCTATTTCGTCTGGCTAAGCGAAATCATGCTCCAGCAAACGACCATCGCTGCCGTGCGCAAATATTTCGCCGCCTTCACCGCCCTCTGGCCGACGGTGCACGACCTCGCAGCCGCGCCACTTGACGACGTTCTCGTCCAATGGGCCGGCCTGGGCTACTACGCGCGGGCGAGAAATCTCCATGCCTGCGCCGTCGCCGTTGTCGAACATCACGGTGGTGTTTTCCCCAAATCCGCAGCGCAACTCCGCGAACTCCCGGGTATTGGCGACTACACCAGCGCCGCCATCGCCGCGATTTGTCAGGATGAGCCTGTTGCAGTAGTCGATGGCAATGTGGATCGGGTCGTCGCGCGCTATCTGGCGCTTGAAAAGCCGGTGCGCGAAGAAAAGCCGCTCGTGCGCGCCACCGTGCAGGCCGTGGTACCCCAGCGCGCCGGCGATTTCGCCCAAGCCATGATGGATATCGGCGCGACCATCTGCGCACCGCGCCGTGCCAATTGCCTCGTCTGCCCGCTCGAAGCCGGATGCCTTGGCAGGCGCACCGGCAACCCGCTCGCCTTTCCCGTGCCGCCGGTCAAAGCTCCGCGACCCAACCGATACGGCCACGCTTTCGTCATTCGTCACCCCCAAGGAAAGGTCTTTGTGCGCCAGCGCGGGCCAAAGGGATTGCTGGCGAAAATGACCGAAGTACCGGGCAGTGACTGGACGGATGCCAGCGAGCCCGCCGCGTTCCCGATAGCGGGCGATTGGGAGCCGGCAGGCGCTATCGAGCACACCTTCACCCACTTTCATTTGACCCTCTCGGTCTGGGTCTTGAACGCTGACGCGCCTTTGGATGAAGGCTGGTGGTCCGATGAGACGCGCTTGTCCGATGAGGCGCTGCCAAGCCTTTTTCGGAAAGTGCTCAGCCGTGCCGGTCTTCAGGCATAAAAAAAGCCCCCGGATCATAATCCGGGGGCGAGAATGCCTGACTGATTGGAGGTCGGGATCAGGCAGAAAGCTTGTCGATGCGAGCACGCACATGCTCGCGAAGATCGTCGATGGGAATGACGTTGCCGCCATTCTCGAGGTGCCAGAAGGTCCAGCCGTTACAGGCATCGAAGCCCTGTACGAGAGCGCCAACCCGATGGATGGAGCCACTGTGGGTGTCGCTCACCAGCGAACCGTCAACACGAACCACGGCACTATAACGTCGCTGGGCGTCAAAAAGTTTCGTGCCCGGCAAAATCAGTCCCTGCTCGATCAGTGACCCGAAAGGGATGCGGGGCGCCGAACGCTTGGGCGTTGCTGTTTCGATCGCATGGGAATCGTGCGGTTTAATGGCCGCAATGCGTTTCAATGCTGCGTTTATATAGGCGTTTTCGCGTTCGATACCGATGAAATGGCGCCCCAGTTTCTTGGCGACAGCGCCCGTCGTCCCTGTCCCGAAGAACGGATCAAGCACCACATCGCCCGGCTTGGTCGTCGCCATCAGGACGCGATAAAGCAACGCCTCGGGCTTTTGCGTCGGGTGGACTTTCTCGTCATTGGCATCTTTCAGCCGTTCGCCGCCCGTGCAGATTGGAAACAGCCAGTCCGACCGCATCTGCGTGTCATCATTGGAGAGCTTGAGCGCTTCGTAATTGAAGGTCGGCCGGCTTTTCTGGCTGCGCGACGCCCAGATCAGCGTTTCGTGGGCGTTTGTAAACCTGGTGCCGCGGAAGTTCGGCATCGGGTTTGCCTTGCGCCAGACGACGTCGTTGAGCATCCAGAAGCCAAGATCCTGCAGCACCGTGCCAACGCGGAAAATGTTGTGGTAGGACCCGATCACCCAGATCGCCCCATCGGGCTTAAGAATACGCCGCGCCGCCGCCATCCATTCGCGGGTGAACTTGTCGTAATGGGCAAAGCTGTCAAACTTGTCCCAATCGTCGTCGACGGCATCGACTTTCGATTGGTCGGGGCGGGTCAGGCCCTCTTCGAGCTGAAGGTTATACGGCGGGTCTGCAAAGATCAGATCGACCGATGCTTCGGGCAGCGCATTCATATGCGCAATGCAGTCACCAACCAAAATCGTGTCGATGGGGAGGTGGCTTTCTTCAAGCCCCGGGACGCGCTTGCGCGCTGCTGAACCGGTACGCAACATACTGATAACCCTAACGCAAAACTAACGAGCCATTTGTACCCCGTTAGGGTTAAACCCGGCCTAAGCGTTACGGTTAATCAGTGGTTAGCGCCGCGCGGCTAGCACCGGCGCAAAGCTCATGCGGTGCATTTCCGACGGCCCATGCGCCGACAGCGCTTCAAGATGCAGCGCGGTGCCATAGCCCTTGTGCTGGCCGAAGCTGTAATGCGGATGGCCGCAATCCATGATCTTGCACATCCGGTCACGGACCACTTTGGCCACGATCGATGCCGCCGCAATCGAAAGGCTCTTGCCATCCCCGCCGATCACGAACTGACCGCGACACGACAGCCCCTTCGGCACGTGATTGCCATCGATCAGCGCAACATCGGGCCGAACTGGCAGGGCGTCGAGGGCATGGCACATCGCCCATAGGGTCGCGCCGAGAATATTGAGCCGGTCGATCACTTCGACCGGCGCGGCACAGAACCCGACCTGCGCGCTGGTGATAATCTGTTCGAAGAGCGCTTCGCGCCGCTCTTCGTTGAGCTTTTTGGAATCGTTGAGCCCTGGAGGAATATTGTCCGGATCGAGCACTACCGCCGCCGCGACCACGGGGCCAGCGAGCGGACCACGTCCCGCCTCGTCGATCCCCGCAACGATACGCGCACCATTCCCAACTGCTTCATGTTCATGAAACAGATCGGGCATGGGCAGCATCTGGCGTGCCGGTTTCGAATCGCTCTTGGCCATGCCGGCCAGTTTGCCCCAAGCTTTTCGGCAAGCAAAGGGCGGGCGTCAGCCCTAGCCCTCCAGACTTACCCACTGCCGTCGCCACTCCGGCGCCGCGAACGGCTCGGGCCAGTATTCGGTGATCCGCGTAATCTGGTCGTCGGCGCACTCGAATATCGACACCGCCAAGGCCTCGGTCGCTCCGTCGGAAACGATCGTCTCGGAAATGGCATGTCCACCATTACCCAATACTCGCCTGACCTTGAACGTCCATTTCCCCTGCGCCGGATAATGGGTATTGATCGCCACGAAATCCTCGGCAGATCCGATAATCTCACCCGATTGCGGCCACAGGATCTGGATCGTGGGCGAAAAGAGCCGCGCCGCGAGGCTCCATTCGTTGGTGCCCATGCGCCACCAGAATTCCTGTGTCAGTGCAGCAGCGTCCGTCATGGCAGTGCTCCAACCTGTTGGCGATCACAATTCCGCGCGACCGCCAAGGTTCCGCTCCACCCCTAAAAGAGGCTCAACTGCGCGGTTTCCTTTTGCGGATGGACGAACAGATCGCAACGCAGCGGCGACATTTGTTCGTCGAGCCCCAGCCGGCCGATCGCCTTGTCGAACCGCTGCTGCATCAAAACGGCGTACGGCCCCTCACCGGTAAACCGGGTGCCGAAACGCGGATCGTTGTCGCTCCCGTTACGGTAGTCGCGCACGAGATTCATCACGTGCTTGACCTTATCGGGATAGGTCTTGAGCAGCCATTCCCGAAAAATGTCGCGCACCTCGCCGGGCAGGCGCAACAAAATCATAGAAGCGGTAGTCGCGCCCTGTGCTTTCCCCGCATCCAGAATGCGTTCGAGCTCATGGTCATTAACCGCCGGGATCGTCGGCGCCGCCATGATCCGCGTCGGGATGCCGGATTCGCTCAAAAGCTTGATCGCTTCCAGCCGCCGCGAGGGCGTCGATGCCCGCGGCTCCATGAACCGCGACAGTTTATGATCCATCGAGGTCACCGAAATCCCCACCGACACCAGTCCCAGCTTGTTGAGCTTGGTCAGAATATCGAGATCGCGCACGATCAGCGCCGACTTGGTGACGACAGTCACCGGGTGCTTTGCCTCGAGCAGCACCTTGAGCACCGAGCGCATGATCTTGTATTTGCGCTCCAGCGGCTGATACGGGTCGGTATTCGTCCCGATCGCGATGGGCTTTGGTCGATAGCGTGGATTGGCCAGTTCGGCCCGCAGCAATTCCGCAGCGTTCACCTTCACATAGATATCGCGCTCGAAATCGATCCCCGCGGAATGCCCCAGATAGGCGTGCGTCGGGCGCGCAAAGCAATACGAGCACCCGTGTTCGCACCCGCGATAGGGATTGATTGAGCGGTCGAACCCGATGTCGGGCGAAACATTCTTAGTGATGATCGATTTGGCCCGCTCGATATGCTCGCGCGTCTCGAACACGGCGTCGGGCTCCGGCTCCCACCCGTCGGCAAACATTTCGCGCTTGTGCGGCTCAAACCGTCCGCTGTCATTGGTCGCGGCCCCACGCCCGCGAACGTTCGGCGTCTCCAAGATCGGCCGGCTCAGCAAATCCATGTCGCGCGTGCCGAACAACCGCCGCCGCGCCTCTGAAATGTTGGAGTTGATTGCCAGCTCAACCATCGTTCGCTCCGTGGGTCGTTAACGGAACAAGCCGAATCGCGGCCCGTCCGTTCCATTAACCCTACCGAAAGGGGTGGAACAGAACAAGAACAAATTTGATTTGCTGCTCAGCGTTCGGTCAGCCGCGGCATCACTTCGATGAAGTTGCACGGCGCATGCCGGCTATCGAACTGATACTTCAGGATCGCCTCCCACGCATCCCGACACGCGCCTCGCGAACCGGGCAGACAGAAAACGAAAGTCGTGCCGATCAGCCCCGCCGTCGCCCGCGACTGGATCGACGACGTGCCGATCGTCGTTGCCGAATACTGGTGAAACAGCACCGAAAACCCGTCCATCCGCTTGTCGAACATCGGTTCGACAGCCTCCGGCGTCACATCGCGCCCCGAAAAGCCCGTGCCGCCGGTCGTGAGCACGACATCGATATCGGGCGCCTCCACCCAGGCGCGAACCTGACCGGCAATCGCCTCGCGATCATCCTTGACCACGGCCCGCTCGAACACCCGATGGCCCGCGCCCTCGATCATCTCCTTGAGCAGGGCACCGGATGTGTCGGTTTCAAGCGTGCGCGTGTCCGAAACAGCCAGTACGGCAAATGTCACGGGTACGAAAGGATGAGACTCATCAATCTTATAGGGGAACATTCCTGTCATCCTCTTGTGTCTGCACGTCCGTTTCGGGACCTGCGTCCGAAACGACATCCTCCGGAAACTCGACCTCTGTTTCATCCGAACGCGGATCGAAATTGAGCGTTTCGCTGGTCATCGTGCGCTCGCCCGGCATGGGCTGGAACGGCGCGCGTTCTTCCGCCGGCGCGGCCTCGCGCACCCGCATGCGCAGGAATGCTGCCGCAGCCAGCGCGCCGTGAAATATGATGGGCGTAATGAACATCGCGGCCGGCCCGAACCACTGCATCGTCATCGATGCGATGATCGGCCCCACCATCTGGCCCGATCCCAAAACCAACAACATCCCCGACGCCACCTTGCCGAAACTGCCTTCGTCGGCAAAGTCGTTGGCATGGGCCACGGCTATGGCATAAAGCGAATAGGCGGCCATCCCGTAAAGCGCAAAGAACAGGTAGAGCAGGGCATTGTCACCTGGATTGAGCACCATGGTGAGCAGCCCCGCCGCGGCACCGATCATGCCCACGCCCATCAGCACCTTGCGCCTGTCGATCCTGTCCGACAGTCGACCGAGCGGGATCTGGGCGATCGCCCCGGCGATGAACGCAAGGCTCATTAGATAAGCGATCGTCGCCGTGGAAAAGCCGCGCTCGGTCCCGTAAACCGGCGCTAGGGTACCGAATGCGCCATTTGCCATGCCAACGGAAAAGGCGGCCACGACCGCGATGGGCGAGGTGCGATACAACAGCCCGATATCGAGCGACACTGCCTGCAGCGGCACCGGCTGGGGCGTCCGCGTCACCGCGGTGGGCAGCACAGCGCCGATATAGGCAATCGCTGCGAGAACGAAGGGAATATATCCCGCGACCCCGGTCGCCGCGATGATCAACTGCCCTGCGGTGGAAGCAAAAAGCGTCACCGAAACATAAATCGAAAACGTCGTGCCACGGCTCTCATTGTCCGAAACCTCGTTGAGCCAGCTTTCGACGATCATGGCCGCCCCGGCAAAACAGAACCCGGAAAAAACGCGCAGGAAAATCCAGGCCCAGTCGTTGACGAGGATCAAATTGAACAGGATCGTCATGCAGGCCACCGCGGCCATGACGGCATAGGCCCTGATATGGCCGACCTGCCGCACAAGATGGGGCACGAGGATCGAGCCGGAGATGAACCCGATCGACCAGCCCGTCCCGATCAGACCCAGGCTGATCAGCGAAAAGCCTTCTTCCGACCCGCGAACCGGCAAAATCAGCCCGTGCATTCCCCCTGCGATCATCAGCAGGGCGGAACTGAACAGCAGTGCGGAAATCTTGACGACTTGCGACATGGCGGGGACCTTGAGTGGCGCTCTTGATTTGCAGACGAGCGTAACGGTTTCGTGGCGCCGTGCCTACACCGCAAACGACGCGGGCCGCTTTTCGTTTCTACAGATGGCACAATTCAGGCGCGCCAAGCTTGTCAGACATATCAAACGGGTCTAGCCATGAACCGATGGTTCTGTAACGTGCCCGCGTTTGCATCTGCCCGCCGAAAGTTCTTCCGTGCCCGACCAAGCTCATTCCGTCCCCGCCCTTCAAGCGTCAAAGGCGGTCGCGGCAAAGCGCACGAACGTCATGCTCGGCATTGGGCTCAAGGTGGCATCGGTCTTCGTCTTCGTGGGCATGAGTTCGATTATCAAGGGCGCCGAAGGCGTGCCGCTCGGCCAGTTGATCTTCTTCCGCTCGGCCTTCGCGCTCATTCCGGTCTTCATCCTGCTTGGCATGCGCGGGCAACTGATTTCGGGCTTCAAAACAAATCGCCTGGGCGCCCACATACTACGCGGGTGTTTGGGAACGACGGGAATGATCCTGATCTTTTTCGGGCTGATGAACCTGCCTTTGCCCGAGGCGACGACCATCCACTACGCGACCCCATTGTTCATCGTCATCTTCTCGGCCGTATTCCTGCGTGAAAAAATCCGCATGTTTCGCTGGACAGCGGTGGTCGTCGGTCTGATCGGCGTCATCATCATCATGTGGCCGCGCTTGACATTCCTCGAAAGCGACGCCGGGATGATGAGCCCGCAAACGCTCGGCGCGCTCTCGGCCTTCACGGCCTGCATGATTTCCGCCGCCGCCATGCTCACGGTCCGCAATCTGGTCAAGACCGAGCGCAGCTCGACCATCGTCATCTATTTCTCGCTGGTCAGCGCCGTCATTGGCCTCGCCACATTGCCCTTCGGTTGGGTCGCGCTCAGCATCGAGGAAACGTTGATTCTGATCGGCGCAGGCATTGCCGGCGGTGTCGGCCAGATCCTGCTGACCGAAAGCTACCGCCACGCCGAACTGACGACAGTCGCGCCCTTTGAATATTCCTCGATGATTCTTTCGATCGCCATCGGTTTTATCGTGTTTTCCGAAATCCCGACCATCGAAATGCTCATCGGCGGCACGATCGTCACCGCCGCCGGCCTGTTCATCATCTACCGCGAACACCGCCTCGGCCTAGACCGCGCCAAAGCGCGAAAATTGTCCAGCCCCGCCTAACACCGATCCTTCGCCACCGGCACGGCGCCACCCCCACCCGACCGTCATCCTCGGGCTCGACCCGAGGACCCAGCCACCTTGCCCAAAGGCCAGTGTGACGCGCGGAAAAGCCTACCTGAACATCAGCGAATGGTGCACACCGCCAGCTGCCATCGCACCATCACCCACCGCCAGGGCAATAGACCCGGCCATGCGCGCAACGTCGCCGCAGGCAAAAACGAAGGGCACACTGGTTTCCTTCATTTCGTTGGCCCTGATGATCTGGCCAATCGGGGTGTCTTCGATCTCACAGCCCAATTGCTGGGCCAGCGGACTTGAGGGTTCGATCCGCGGCGCCACGAACAGTCCGGCAAACGAAAGCACCTGCCCATCTTTCAGCAGCACGTCGGCCTTTCCGCTGATCTCGACGATTTCGCTCGGCTCAATTCGCGCGCCACGCCGGTCGAGCAGCTCGCGCTCCTCCTTGTCAGGCTCATGGCTGCCATTGGTCAGAAAAGTGGTCGGCCCCCAATCGGGCAGCATGCTCGCCTGATGCATGGAAATCGCGCCAACCCCGATCACCCCGATAGGACCCTGATCGAGTTCGTACCCATGGCAATAAGGGCAGTGAAACACACTCTGCCCCCACCTTTCCGCCAGGCCCGGTATTCCCGGAAGATGGTCTTTGACCCCCAGTGCCAAAAGCAGCCGGCGGCCCGTAAAACTCCGGCCATCTTCAGTAGCGATTTCAAACCCGCCCTCTACCTGCTTGGCCGCATTGGCCTTGCCCTCGATCCAGCTCAGGGTCGGATATTTGGCCAGTTGCACACCCGCCTGCGCCACGATCACGTCGGGCGCCACGCCATCCTGCGTCAAAAATCCATGCCCATGGCTGGCAAAGCGATTGCGGCGCTCGCCTGCGTCGATCACCAGCACCTTGCGCCGCGCCCGCACCCGTTGCAGGGCCGCCGACATGCCCGAATAGCTACCACCGATGATGATGACGTCATGTTCCATGAGTATGTGTCTCCAACCGCTCTTTGGGATATCGGGCCGTAAATTCCTTGGCGATCTCGGCCAGCGTCACGCCGGAAAACCGCTCCATCAAGAGTTTTTCCGCCTCATCGAACGCGTCGCCCAGCCGGGCGTTCACGGCCTGCTCGACAAGGCAGCTCGGATTATCATTGCGGTGCCCCATAGCAAAGATCGCCGGTTCGCCCAGCGCTTCGTGGATATCTCGCAACGTGATCCGGGACAGGTCGGCGCTGATGACCCAGCCGCCATGATGGCCCTTTTCCGACCTGACGATACCCGCCTCCCGCAATCCTGCCATAGTTCGCCGGACGACCACCGGATGCGTCCGCATGCATTGCGCAAGGGCATCCGACGTCATCGGGCGATCGAACGCCGCCATATGCAGCAGCGCGTGCAGAACCGAAGACAACCGACTATCGCGTTTCATGTAACACCATTTATTACGTAACTTGACGCGTTACAAGAGCGGACGGACATTTTCACTCTGCCCAACTCCACCAGCGGCGCTTACTCCAGCTACCAACCCTAGAGCCGGCCCAACTCAGCCTTGATCGACAGCAAATCCTGCCACGCCAGCGCCTTGGCCGCTGGCTGTCGCAACAGATAGGCCGGATGCAGCGTCGCCACGGCCCGCATGCTGTGCGCACTCACCGTCAAATCGCGCCATTGCCCCCGCAAGCGCGTAATCCCGGTATCGGTCTCGAACAGCGTCGATGCCGACGCGCCGCCCAAGGCAACGAGCACCTTTGGCGCCACGAGTTCGATCTGGCGATAGAGAAACGGCAGGCACACCGAGATTTCTGCTGGCGATGGCGCGCGGTTGCCCGGCGGGCGCCAGGGCACCGTATTGGCGATATAGACCTTGGTTCGATCCAGCCCGATCGCCTTGAGCATACGGTCGAGCAATTGCCCGGAGCGACCCACAAACGGCTTGCCTTGCAAATCCTCGTCACGCCCCGGCGCTTCGCCGACAAACATGATATCGGCATCCGGATTACCATCGGCAAAGACCAGATTAGTTGCCCGCAGTTTGAGCCCGCACCCGTCGAAAGTCTCCAGCATCTCGCGCAACGCCTCGAGCGATGTCGCGCTCGATGCCAGCGCCCGGGCCGCGTCGGGATCGGTATCTGTCGGGGTAGCAACAGGCGCCGACGGGGCAGGGCGCGCAGCCTGTGTCTGTGGCACCATCCCCGGCAGCGGCTTGCGAACACTCGGCGTCGCCAGCGTTGCAGCCTGTGCAAACCGGTCGACAGGGTCCTCGCCCACGGCGACATCGATCCCCGCTGCGACATACCAGTCGAGCGCGGCCAGCATCTCTTCGCGATTTAGCTGTCGATTTGCCATGGTGATCCTTGTTATGTCACACCCCGATATAGGCTTCCACCTCACATGGGAACAACGGCATGACCGACGAGATCGAACGCGAGAGCATGGAAACCGGCGTCGTGATCGTGGGCGCGGGCCCGGCCGGT
Source organism: Pelagibacterium luteolum (assembly GCF_900100665.1). Classification (GTDB taxonomy): domain Bacteria; phylum Pseudomonadota; class Alphaproteobacteria; order Rhizobiales; family Devosiaceae; genus Pelagibacterium; species Pelagibacterium luteolum. The sequence continues at coordinate 371,135 of NZ_FNCS01000002.1, read as the reverse complement.
CTCTCTGCAGCCATCGCGCTCAAGAAAGCGTCTCCTGATCTTGAGATCGTCGTCGTCGAAAAATCGGCCGATATCGGCGGCCACATCGTCTCCGGCGCTGTCATGGACCCGGCAGGCCTCGATGCCCTGATCCCCGACTGGCGGGAAAAGGGCGCCCCCGTCGGCCCCGAGGTGACAAGTGACGATTTCGTCTATCTTGCCGAAACCGGCGCCGTCAGCTTCCCGCACGCCCTCATCCCGCCGATCATGAAGACCAAGGGCGGCGTCATCATCTCGCTCGGCGATCTCTGCCGCTGGCTCGCCGCCGAGGCCGAAGCGCTGGGGGTGGATATCTTCCCCGGTACCGCCGCCGCAGACTTCATCACCGGCGAAACCGGCGAAATCCTGGGCATCATCACCGGCGACATGGGCGTCGCCCGCGACGGCACGCCCAAGCCCACCTTCACGCCCGGCATCGAACTGCGCGCCAAATACACGCTCATCGCTGAAGGCGCCCGCGGCTCCCTCGCCAAGCGCCTCATCGCAAAATTCGGCCTCGACACCGGCCGCGCCCCACAGAAATACGGCCTCGGCATCAAGGAAATCTGGGAGATCGACCCGGCCAAGCACCAACCCGGCAAGGTCACCCATTTCATGGGCTATCCCCTCGGCAATTCCACGAGCGGCGGTGGCTTTTGCTACCACGCTGCCGACAACCGCATCTATCTCGGCATGGTCAGCCATCTCGATTACGAAAACCCGACCTTCTCCCCTTACGGCGAGTTCCAGCGCTTCAAGCTCCATCCGCACATCCGCGACCTCCTCGAGGGCGCGACCTGCATTTCCTACGGCGCCCGCGCCCTCACGTCAGGTGGCTGGCAGTCGATCCCCAAACTCGCCTTCCCCGGGGGGGCGCTGATCGGCTGCTCGGCGGGCTTCATGAACGTCCCGCGCCTCAAAGCCATCCACAACGCCATCCGCTCTGGCATGGCCGCCGCAACCGAAGTCGCCAACGCCATCGCTGCCGGTCGCGCCAACGATGAAATCACAACCCTCGACGACGCCGTCCTCGCCTCGGGCATCCGCGACGATCTCTACCCTGTCCGCGCCGTCAAACCGCTCTGGGGCAAGCTCGGCCTTTTCGCAGGCGTTGGCCTCGCCGGTGCCGATATGTGGGTCTCATCGCTCGTGAAACATTCCCCGCTCGGCGGCCTCGTCTCGGACAAGCCCGACTTCGCCCGCCTCAAAAAACTCTCCGAAGTCACCCCGATCGACTACCCCAAACCCGACGGCAAATTGACCTTCGCCAAGACCGAATCGGTCTATCGCGCCAGCATCGCCCATGACGAGGATCAGCCCGTCCACCTGCGGCTGACCGACCCCGATGTCCCGATCCGCGAAAATCTCCCCAGATATGGTGAGCCCGCACCGCTCTATTGTCCGGCAGGCGTCTATGAGGTCGTAACCGAAGGCGGTGAGCCGACCTTCCGCATCAACGCCCAGAACTGCGTCCACTGCAAAACCTGCGACATCAAGGATCCGGCCCAAAACATCACCTGGGTCCCCCCGGAAGGTGGCTCGGGCCCGAACTATTCCGGGATGTAGGCCGGCCTGCGCCCTATCACGACAATTCGACTGCCCCACAATCGACAATCTTGCCGCGTTTGGCTATCGAAGAGGTCGGAGTGAGATCAGGAAAAGTTGCAGACTTTTCCGGTTCGATCCCGCGACGAAAAGGCTTACCTGCAAGCGAGGAGTTCGGGAACACCGTGCAAAAATTGATCGTCCGGCCACTGACAGCCATGATCGTCGCCGCGTTGGCCATGCCGCTCGCGCTTCCCGCCTCCGCCCAAACGGGCCTCCTGCCTCCGCGAACCCAGAGCGTCACCGGTGCCTATCTCGCCGGCATAGCGGCGCTCGAAAACCTCGAGGCCAATCGCGCTGCAACCTATTTTCGCGAGGCAGCCGAAAGCGACTGGGACAATCCCATTTATGCCGGGCAGACCTTTCTGTCATACCTTTTGGCCGGCCGGATTTCCGACGCCGCCAGCATGGCCCAGCACGTGCTCGACCTCAATCCGCAGGACGAGTTAGCCCGCCTGACGCTTGGCGCGGTCGCGCTCAAGGAGCGCCGCTACGCCTCAGCCGAGTCCACGCTCGCGCGCATTCCCGAAGCCTCGCTGGTCGGGGTCACAGCCGGCATCATGCGCGCATGGTCGAAAGTCGGCGAGGGTGACCTCCCAGCCGCCAACCAAATCCTCAATACGGTAGGGCAGGGCGGCTTTGAGGAGTTTCTCGTTTTTCACCGCGCCGTCATGGCCGACCTCGGCGGCGATAGGCAGTCCGCGATAACGCTGGCCCGCGAAGCCTATGAGATGGACCCGTTCATTCCGCGCATTGCCGAAGCCTATATCCGCATTCTCGGCAACGCCGGCCAATTCGAGGAGGCGCAATCCATCCTCGACAGCTTCGCCGAGGAAGGCGTCGTTCACCCCGTGGTCGACAGCCTGCGTGACGATATCGCCAACCAGACCCGCCCCGGACTTTTCGCCGACAATGTTCAGGCCGGCGCGGCAGAAATGCTGCATGGCCTCGGGTCCGCTCTGGCGCGCGACGGCTCGTCCGAACTGGGCGTCGGTTTCCTGCGCCTCGCCGCCTATCTCGATCCCCAGTCGGCCGTTATTTCGCTTTCGCTCGGTGAATTGCTATCGACTGCTGGACGCTATGACGATGCGGAAACGCTCTTTGCCAGCGTTCCAAGTTCCTCGCCCCTGTTCGTCAATTCCCTCATTCGCCTCGCCGAAAACATCGATCTCAAGGGCGATCGCGACGGCGCCATCTCGCGCCTCGAAAATCTTTTGACCACCTATCCCGACAATATCGAAGCCTACGGTATTCTTGGCGATCTGCTGCGCTATGATGAGCAATGGGCCGAGGCGGCCGAGGCCTATTCTGGCATCATCAATTCCATCGAAACCCCGCGCCCGCGCGATTGGCGCTTCTTTTACGTCCGCGGTATTTCCTACGAACGCGCCCGCATGTGGGACCGCGCCGAGGAAGATTTCCTGCGCGCCCTCGAACTCAATCCAGAACACCCCGACGTTCTCAACTATCTCGGCTACACCTGGGTCGATCGCGGCGAAAACCTCAATGAAGCCCTCGACATGATCGAGCGCGCCGTCGAGCTATCGCCCCGTAACGGTTACATCGTCGATAGCCTGGGCTGGGCCTTCTTCAAGCTCGGCCGCATCGACGAGGCCGTCGAGCAGCTCGAAACCGCAGTGCGCATTCTCCCCGCCGACCCCGAAATCAACGACCATCTGGGCGATGCCTATTGGATGGCCGGGCGCCAGCGCGAGGCCATGTTCCAGTGGCGCATCGCCATCGATGTCGATGAAGAGGGCACCGTCACCGAGCGCGCAGCTCCGAAACTGATTGGCGGGCTGGACCCCGACGCGCCGATTCTCGATTGATGGATGGGGCGTTCAGCGAGACGGCGCCCGCCAAGGTCAACTTGGCGCTCCACGTCGTGGGCCGCAGGGATGATGGCTTCCATCTTCTTCACACCCTGTGTGTGTTCACCGATTTGGCCGACCAGCTCTGGGCCGTGCCGGCGCGCAAGGACGCACTGATCGTCACGGGCCCGTTCGGAGCCGACCTGCCCAATGGGCGGTCCAATCTGGTCATTCGCGCGCTGGAAAAATTCAGGGCGCAGTTTCCGGACTATCTGCCCGACGGCATCGAAATCCATCTCGAAAAACATCTCCCTGTCGCCGCCGGCCTTGGCGGTGGTTCCGCCGATGCCGCCGCCGTGCTGCGCCTTCTGGCCGCGATGAGCGCCGAGCCTATCCCCGATAGCGAACTCTTCGCCCTCGCCGCGACGCTCGGCGCCGACGTGCCGATGTGCCTTCTCTCCCGCCCCTGTGAGGTCACAGGCATCGGCGAGACCCTTCGCCCCTTGCCTGCGTTCCCGCACATGCATCTGGTCTTGGTCAATCCGCTTGAGGAGGTTTCGACGCCCGAGGTTTTCAAGCGACTGGTGGATCGCCACAACCCAAAAATGCCGCCGCTGCCCGAACCGCTCGATCGCGCAGCGCACCTCTCGCTATGGCTCCAGGACACCCGCAACGATCTGCAGCCCCCGGCCACACTGCTCGTGCCCGCCATTGAGGACATCGTCAGCGCCATCGCCGTCACACCCGGCTGCAGCCTGGCCCGCATGTCGGGTTCCGGCGCCACCTGCTTCGGCCTCTATGGCAGCGCCGCCGCCGCCCATCAGGCCGCCCACGACCTCCGCGAGAAACTCCCCGGATTCTGGGTCGCAGCGACGCCATTGCTGGAAGATTAGATCACGCCAAGGCATGCGCTGGGCGTCACCAGCCTCCGCCGCCTCCACCGCCCCCACCACCACCGGAGAACCCGCCGCCGCCGGAACCCGAGGATGAAGATGACACCGGCTGCGCTGAAATCATGGCTGCGCCGATTCCCGAGGTTACGCCCGTCATGGTGCGCGCGAAATTGCCGGACGAGAAATTGCCGCCATGATACCAGCGCGGCGAATATCCGGCCCCGGCATCCTTGACCGCATTGCGCGCCAGATCGTTCTGAAAGCGCTCCGACCAAGGCTTTTCCACCCCAAGCGCCATGGCATAGGGCAGTACGGCTTCGAAGCGCTGCGTGGTCATCTCAGGCTCGCCGGACATGTTGAGACGCTCTTTTTCCGCCGTCTCGATATACATCTTGAACCCGTCGATCTCGTCCATCAGCTTGCGTCCATGCACGGTCGGCGCGCGCATCAGAATGGCAAAGACCAGCGTGATCGCAATGATCGACACCGCAGCGACGAATGGAAAATCTATCGGTGTCCACCGAAACAAATCAATCGCCATCGAGCTGAAATTCAGCGCGAAAATTCCGATAATGCCCAGTGCTATGAACCGCCCGATCCCCGTGCCCTGCCACATCGACCGCGCCGCCAGCCCAAGGACCGATAAAAACACAGCGGCAAACGCCGCGATGAAAACGAACAGCGGATCGAGCACGCCAAGCACGACCATGCCGACCAGGCACCCAAGCCCGAGCAGAATGCCCAGCACGACGAACGCGACATTGTTCTTGAAATAGACCGCACGGTTTTCCTTCTCCAGCGCCTGCATCACATTGGTGCGGCTTTGCGCCAGTTTTGGCCCGCTCGTCTTGTCGATGGTCACGGGCGAGAGCGGCGCAAGGTCGGACAGTGCCACCGCCTCGCCCGGCGGTAACGGCGCATCCGGCGCCTTGTCGGTCACCGTAATGATGGTTGTCTTGCCCGCCTTTTCAATCTCGACCAGCCCTTTGACGGCCAGCGATACCAGCGCCGCTGAGTAGGCCAGCCACCCCGAATTCTGCCAGCCCATGCGATGGATGTAGTGCGTCAGCGCCGGCGAATACCCCTTTGGCGGATAAAAGCGCGGAATGATCGTACCCTTCGCCGGGTCGCGTCCCACCGCGCCCCAGGCTAGCCCGTTAAAGGCGATGACGATGATCAGCATCACGATAGGCACAACGAAATCGCGATAGTCCGACAACCAGTACGCCACCGCGTCGCTGCCTTCAGGCGAAACGATGACGCCCTTGGCAAAAGTCACCGAGATCGTCAGCCCTTCACCCGCCTGCAGCGTGCGCGTCACGACGAAGCGTGCCTGATTGTCGCTGATCCGCTCGGCCGAACTGTCCGAGCCCTGCTCTCCAACGGCGCCGGTATATCCATTGACCTCGATGATCTGCGCCTCTTCAGGGAGTGTCACAAAAGCCCGCGAGCGTAGGATCGGAAAGCTCCAGTAATTGCCGGTGGCATTCCAATACAACTCGTCGAAATCCTCGGAGCTGCGCACGGCGCGTTCCATGATATAGACGATTTCGTAAGTGTGCTCGCCACGCGAAAGCAGCGCGTCCGGCGATCCGATCCGAATACGTCGCCCGCCCGAAAATCCTTCAACATCGAAAGGCTCCGCCGAACCATTCCGCGTCACCATTTCGACGCTGATCGGCATCCGGACGGTTCCCCCACCGTCCGTCTCGAGCGTGGTTGGTATGTCGCGAAAAATCCCGCGCCTTATTTCGTCGCCTTCAGCGTTGACGGTGATCGTCTCCGTAACCCTCACCGATCCATCGCGTTGGACGTCGAACTGAACATCGAACGCACGAATCTGCTCCTGCCCAAGAGCGGGTGCCAGAGCGAACAACAGCCCGCCCAGAAAGACGAAAAGACGAAAGAGCGTCATCTCAAGAGAACTTGACCTCGGGCACTGCCCGTTCCGTCTCGTTGTCGAGTTCGAAATATTCAGCTTTCTTGAACCCGAACGCACCCGCGACGACATTTGAAGGGAACGAATAGACGGCGATGTTGAGGTTCCTTACAGCGCCATTGTAATAGCGCCGCGCCATCTGGATTTCGTCTTCTACCGTTTGCAGCGCGCTCTGGAATTCAAGGAAATTGGTATTGGCCTTGAGGTCCGGATAAGCCTCCGCCACGGCAAACAGCCGCCCCAGCGCCCCCGACAAGATCCCCTCGGCCTGTCCGCGCTCCGCAGGCGAGGCGTTCTGCGCCCCCTGAACCGCCGCCCGCGCATCGGTCACTGCCTGCAAAGTCTCGCGCTCATGGGCCATGTAGCCCTTGACCGTTTCGAGCATGTTGGGAATGAGATCAATGCGCCGCTTGAGCTGTACGTCGATCCCCGACCAGCCTTCCTCCACCAACTGCCGGTTCCTGACCAGCATGTTGTAGGCATAGACCGCATAACCGCCGACGGCTGCTACCACCAGTAGCAGGATCACCCATTCCATAGTGCGAAATCCTCTCGCCTGTTTCGCAGCGAGATTGGCATTTAAACCCGGCTATATCAACGCCTTATGGGATTGAGGTGTTATGCGGCGCCGCCGCCAGCCGTCTGCAGCCAGGCCGCCCCACAGAGCTTGGCCAATTCGCGAATGCGCAGGATATAGCTCTGCCGCTCGGTCACCGATATGACCCCGCGAGCGTCGAGAAGGTTGAACGTGTGGCTGGCCTTGACCACCTGCTCATAAGCCGGCACTGCCAGCGTCTGCCGCCCCTCGGCGGTGAGCCCTTTTTCGAGCACCGCCTTGCACTCGTCCTCGGCATCCTTGAAGTGCCGGAACAGCATGTCGGTATCGGCGGCTTCGAAATTGTACTTCGAAAATTCCTGCTCGTTTTGTAGGAACACATCGCCATAGGTCACCTTTTCAGCGCCCTCGCGGCCGTTGAAATTGAGGTCATAGACGTTCTCGACCCCCTGCACATACATCGCCAGACGTTCCAGCCCATAGGTGATTTCCCCCGGCACCGGCGAGCACTCGAACCCCGCGACCTGCTGGAAATAGGTGAACTGGCTCACCTCCATCCCGTCGCACCAGCACTCCCAGCCCAGTCCCCACGCACCCAGCGTCGGGCTCTCCCAATCGTCCTCGACGAACCGCACGTCATGCAGCTTCGCGTCGAGCCCGATGGCGGCCAAAGACTGGAGATAGAGGTCCTGGATATTGGCCGGCGAGGGCTTCAGGATCACCTGGAACTGATAATAATGCTGTAGCCGGTTGGGGTTCTCCCCATAGCGTCCGTCCGTCGGCCGCCGCGACGGCTGCACATAGGCCGCGTTCCAGTGCTTTGGCCCCAACGCCCGCAGCGTCGTCGCCGTATGGAACGTCCCCGCGCCCATCTGCATGTCATAGGGCTGCAAAATCACGCACCCCTGATCCGCCCAGAATTTCTGCAAGACGAGGATCAGCCCCTGAAACGAATTCTTGGGGTCCATATGCGGCGCAAGGGCGTCGGTCATTGTGTTTCCGGAAAACCAGCATTGAAAGGCGGCGCGACCGTAGTTTGGGCGGGGAGGGAGGTCAAGCAGGAGCCTGTCATGCTGAACCCTAATCCTTCGGCCGATACACCCCATCGTCCCCACGCTCGAGGTTGACGACGCCGCCCGACTTCACCTCGGCCTTGTTGCGCTCCAAAAACGCCTTGCGCCGCTGTTCGGCATGCGCGTCGTCCTCGGCAAATTTCTTGCGCCAATCCTTGACGATGGTCTTGAGCCCCAGCCCGATGAGCACGGCGACAAGAATGGTAACGAGCGTCCCGATCCCCATCTACAGCCCCAGCCGCGACCAGTTCGCGCGGTCCTCGATCCTGGCGATCACGTCGCCCACAAGATCGCTCCCCGCGGTCTGCGACGACAAGCCAAACCCCGGCAGGCTGAAGAACGGCTTTTTCGGCCCGATCAGCTTGATCTGCGCGTCCTTGCCGAAGCGCTCGCGCAACACAGTGTACATCTCGCCCAATCCGTCGACCAAGCCCATGCTCAGCCCCTGCTTGGCGGTCCAGAATTCGCCGGTGAACACCTCTTCGTCGGGCAGCGTGATCTTGCTTCCGCGCCGCGATTTCACATAGTCGATAAACACGTCATGGATCGCCAGCTCCAGGCTCTTGATCCGGTCGACATCCTGCTGCTTTTCCGGCTGGAACGGGTCGAGTGTCGACTTGTTCTTGCCCGCCACATAAACCCGCCGCTCGATCCCCAGCTTGGCAATCGCGTCAACAAACCCGAACGACGCCATGATCACACCCACCGAGCCGACGAGCGAGGAGGGGTCGGCAATGATCTCGTCACCCGCTACGGCAATGAAATAGCCACCCGATGCCGCCGCATCCTCGACGAACACCAGCACCCTCTTGTCGTTCTCATCAGCCAGTTGCCGGATCCGCTGCGCGATCAGCCGCGACTGGACCGGCGATCCCCCCGGCGAATTGACCACAACGGCCACGACCGGCGCCTTCTTCATCGCAAACGCCTTTTCCAGCATCGGCGACACCGTGGCGATATTGAGCCGCCCCTGCTTGCTCTCGGGCGAGATGGTGCCCTGCAATCGTACAACGGGAATGGTCGTCCCGCCCATTCCGATCAGCTTTTTGTACCAGGGCCGGGCTGGCGCGTCTGTGTCTGTCTTGGCAAAGGCGGTCATCTCGATCCCGATCGGTTATGCGTTCAAGCTCCCATTTAGGAACCCAATGGCCTTAGTGCCAGTCAAGAATAGTTTTCCCACGCAGGATCGCATCGACCGGCTCGGAAAATGCGTTGCCATTTTCGCCGTGCAGGACGAGCGGAGATAAAAGCCGCATGGGCGATTTCGATCCCTTGCGCCCACGGATCAGCACCCGCGTCGCTGCCGTTCCGGGACGCGGCGCGATCGGCAAGACGGCAATATCCCCCATGCGCCCATTGAACGCGGCCAGTAGCTGCGGCAATTCCTGCGTCAGATGTATGAAGATGACGATCCCCTTGGCATGCGCGCACGAAACGGCGGTCCGCACCCAGCCCGAAACCTCGCCATCGGTATGCCGCGCCATCGAGCGGCCCTCGTCGGGCGCCTTGGTGCCCACTCCAAAGAACGGTGGATTGGCGATCACCACGTCGTATTGGTCAGTTCCCAGCCCTAGGGCCTTGCGCTCGGCCCCGCTTGCCGTGACGCTCACGGTCAGGGTTCTTGCACGGTGCTCCAGCCCATTGAGCGCAATATTGGCGTCGGCGAGGGCCGCCATTTCGGGATTGGTTTCGACCAGCGTTGCATCCAGCAGATCATTGTGGGCCAGCGCGCACAGCGTCGCGACGCCGGCTCCAGCCCCAAGGTCGAGCAGTTTACCCCGGCCGGGCGGCACGCTCGCGCCGAGCAGCACCGAGTCCATCCCCGCCCGAAACCCCTTCTCGGGCTGGAAGATGGACAATTTGCCACCTAGAAACGCGTCGGGTTTGCGCTCTTGGTGTTTTACAAATTCGGGCGGCTGGTTTACCGACATGGGCGTGGTCCGATTGCGGGCTGCCGATAACCTAGAGTGCTTCCGGCAAAAGTGGAATCTGCTTTTACGGTTTGGGGCACGACCAAACAGCGACTTGCGCTCTTTTGCGGGTTTCCCGCGAAATGGCGACAAAGTCTTGAAGAGACGATCGGGCAGGGCCAGTGGCGCTGCCGGGGAGACCGAATGCCGACTGTGGTTGAAAATCTGGCGCAACGACCGGCCGAAGACGCCGCGGAGGTGATCGACCGCCTCATGGCCGCGACCGCAGATGGTATGGAAGCGGTCAACCGTCTTATCCTGTCGCGCTCGGACAGCCCCGTCGATATGGTCCCCGAAGTCGCCAACCATCTGCTCGATGCCGGTGGCAAGCGTTTGCGCCCCATGCTGACCATCGCCGCCGCCGCTCTGTTCGGCACGTCCGATGGCAATGCAGTCCGCTTCGCCGCTGCCGTCGAATTCATGCACAATGCCACCCTGCTGCACGATGATGTGGTGGACGAAAGCGACATGCGTCGTGGCCGTCCCGCCGCCCGCACCATCTGGGGCAATCAGGCCTCGGTCCTAGTCGGCGACTTCCTGCTCGGCCAGGCTTTCCTCATGATGGTTGAATCGGGCGATCTCGGCGCTTTGGAGGTCCTCTCTCGCGCCGCCGCCGTTATCGCCGAGGGCGAAGTCTTCCAGCTTGCCAAGGCCGGCGATCTCTCGACTACTGCGTCCGACTACGAAAAAATCATCCACGCCAAGACCGCTACGCTCTTTGAAGCCGCCACAGAAGTCGGCGCCATGGCCGGTGGCGCCGTGCCGTCGGCTCGCCGCGCACTGGCCGATTACGGCCGCGAGCTCGGCATGGCGTTCCAGCTGGTCGACGACGTCCTTGATTACGGTGGCGCCCGTGGCGCCTTGGGCAAGAACACCGGCGACGATCTGCGCGAAGGCAAAATGACCCTCCCCGTCATCCTGGCCATCGCCGCCTGCACCGATGCTGAAAGAAAAACCATTCAGAGCGCTCTGGGTAACCCCGACTCGGGCGAAGACGACCTCGCCGCCGTGCTCGCCATTTTCGCCCGCTACGGCACCCTTTCTGAGACAATGGCCAAAGCCGAGCGCCACGCCGAAGCCGCCCGCCGCGCCCTCGCCGAAATCCCCCCCTCCATCGAACGCGACATCCTCTTCAGCGTCCCCGAATTCTGCACCGCCCGCGCCTACTAGGGCAGGGGCCGCAGAGTACCAACGCTATCGCCACGCCCCCTCATCCGAGGGGGGTGCTGAGCTTCCCCGATCACCCTCGGCCAAAAAAACTTATCCCCGCGCGCCAAGCCGCATCCATACTGCACTCACGAACCCGCGTTGATGGACGCAAGCGCAACGAACGTTTGGGCGGGTTTGGTTCGGGTTCCTTGCGGGTCGCTGCAGGGAAGGCCTAAACGTCACAAGTGCCGGTCGTCGGTACCCATACGGCGGCTTACCGGGGAAACCCGGCGGGGAGTTTGAAGCGGTTTGACCGTGGCCAAAGCCGAAGGTCCGGTGGACCTTTGGCAGCGCCCAAACGCCCGCAGACCTATGGTCGGAGGGCCAAACCCCAGCCTTCTGAAGGGCGAGTAAGCCAAAAATCCCGAGCGCCTGGGGCGATGATCGCTTCATATAAAACAAATACAGTGCGGAGCGCTCATCGCCCCATGCCGTCTATCCGTCACCCGAGGCGATATCGCCGTCGGGCGCTTCGGCACGCCAATGGTCAGGACATGACGGGGATGGGCGAGGCGCAGCCGAGAACCCCGGCCAATTTTTTGGCCGCGCCGTCGCAGGCGCAACGGAGGGGACAGGACCGTCATCCCCGCAGTCGTGCGCGCCGTGGGACAAAACGAGAAGACAGAATAATGGACAATCCCGCCCACCCCTGATACCCGTTCACCCCGCTAGAAATCTCCAGTTTCCAAGGCCATCCGACCATGCCCGAATTGCTGCTCGAGCTCTTTTCCGAGGAAATCCCAGCGCGCCTTCAACGCCGTGCCGCCGAGGATTTGAAGAAAGCCGTCACCAATGCGCTGGTCGAAAGCGGTCTGGTCTATGAAAGCGCTGGCGCCTTTGCCACGCCCCGCCGACTGGCCCTGACCGTCACCGGTCTTCCCGCCTCATCGCCCGACAGCCGCGAAGAACGCAAGGGCCCAAAAGTGGGAGCGCCGCAGCAGGCCATCGACGGCTTCCTCCGCGCCGCCGGCCTCGATAGCATCGACGAGGCCAAGATCGAATCCGATCCCAAAAAGGGCGATTTCTACGTCGCGGTGACCGAGAAAAAAGGCGCCCCGGCCATCGAAATTCTCAAGGATATACTGCCAAAAACGGTTAAATCCTTCCCTTGGGGCAAGCCTATGCGCTGGAGCACCGGGCGGCTGGAATGGGTGCGCCCGCTGCGCGCCATCACGGCCACCTTCGGCCCCGAAGGCGAAGAGCCAGAGATTGTGCCCTTCGCCCTCGATGAGGTCGCGTCCTCAAACGTTACCTACGGCCACCGCTTCATGGCCCCCGACGCCATAAAAGTCCGCCGCTTCGACGATTACGTCCAGGCGCTCGAAAAGGCCAAGGTCGTCCTCGACATCGACCGCCGTAAGCAGATCATCAAGGCCGATGCCGAACAGCTCGCTTTTGCCCAAGGCCTCGAACTGATCACCGACGAAGGCCTCCTTGAAGAGGTCGCCGGCCTTGTCGAATGGCCGGTCGTCATGATGGGATCGTTCGACCAGAGCTTCCTCAACGTCCCGGAAGAAGCCATCATCGCCACCATCCGCGCCAACCAGAAATGCTTCTGCCTGCGCGATGCAGCGACCGGCAAGCTGGCCAACAAATTTATCCTCACGGCCAACCTCATCGCGCAAGACGATGGCAAGACCATCATCGCGGGTAATGAGCGCGTCATCCGCGCTCGCCTGTCGGACGCCAAATTTTTCTACGAATCCGATCTCGACACCCCGCTCGCCGACAATCTCCCGAGCCTTGCCAACGTCGTCTTTCACGCCAAACTCGGCACCCAGGCCGAACGGGTCGCCCGCATCGAAGCCCTCGCCGCCGAGATCGCACCGCTGGTCGGTGCCGATGTCGACGACGCCCGACGCGCGGCAAAACTCTCCAAGGCCGATCTCCCCACCGGCATGGTCGGCGAATTCCCCGAACTTCAGGGCCTGATGGGCCGCTATTACGCGCTTGCGCAGGGCGAAAAGCCCCAGGTCGCCGCCGCCATCGAAGACCACTACAAGCCCCTCGGGCCCTCTGATCGCGTTCCCACCGATCCCGTCTCGATCGCTGTCGCCCTCGCCGACAAACTCGACATTCTCACCGGCTTCTGGGCCATCGACGAAAAGCCCACCGGCTCAAAAGACCCCTACGCTTTGCGCCGCGCCGCGCTCGGCGTCATCCGTCTGATCGCCGACAACAAGCTACGGCTGCAACTCGGCCAATTCGTCACGGACAAGGACCTCCTCTCCTTCTTCCACGATCGCCTCAAGGTCTCGCTCCGCGGCGCCGGCGCCCGTCACGACCTCGTCGATGCGGTGATTTCCGAAGAGAGCGATGACATCCTTCAGATTGTCTCCCGCGTCACGGCGCTCTCGTCGCTGCTCGCCGCCGATGACGGCACCGCGCTCCTCGCCGGCTACAAGCGCGCTGCCAACATCCTCTCGGCCGAAGAGAAAAAAGACGCGACGACTTATGCCGGTGACATCGACCGCGCCAAACTCGCAACGTCGGAAGAGCAGGTCCTCTCGACCGCAATCGATCTGGCGCGCACCGATCTCGAAACCCGCCTCAAGAGTGACGACTACGCCGGCGCCGTCTCCGTCCTGGCCGGTCTGCGCACCCCCGTCGACGCATTTTTCGAAAAGGTGCTGGTCAACGATTCTGATCCCGCCATCCGAGTCAATCGCCTCAATCTTTTGGCCCGTCTGCGCGATACGATGCACAGCGTCGCCGATTTCGGTAAGGTCGCGGGCTAAATAGTCGGGCAGGGCGAACCAAACCATCGCCAGTTCGTTTCAGTTGGCTGCATATAACGGAGCGCTGCAATGAGTGTCGGTCTTCTCGCCCTTCTCGATGATGTCGCGGCGCTGGCCAAGGTCGCCGCTGCCTCGCTCGATGATATTGCCGGCCAGGCGCTCAAGGCCGGTGGCAAAGCCGCCGGCGCGATGATCGATGACGCCGCCGTCACGCCGCGTTATCTCCAGGGTTTCAAGCCAGATCGCGAACTCCCCATCGTTGGCAAGATCGCGCTTGGCTCGATCAAGAACAAGCTGATCTTCCTTCTCCCCGCCGCGCTCCTGCTTAGCGCCTTCCTGCCCTGGCTCATCAATCCTCTCCTGATGATCGGCGGCGCGTACCTCTGCTACGAAGGCGCCGAAAAGCTCTACGAAAAGCTGGCCCCCCATCAGGCGCATCACCACGAGGAAAAAGTGGCGCCCATCGCCACCAGCCCCGAAGTGCTCGAAGCCGAACGCGTCGGCGGTGCGGTCAAGACCGATTTCATTCTCTCGGCGGAAATCATGGCGATCTCACTGGCCGCTATTCCCGCCAGTTCCATCGTCAATCAGGCGCTAGTCCTGCTGGTCGTCGCCGTCGGCATGACGGTACTCGTCTATGGCGGTGTAGCGCTGATCGTCAAAGCCGACGATTTCGGCCTGCATCTGGCCCGCAACGGGCGCACCGGCTTTGGCCGCGGCATCGGTCGTGGCCTTGTCGTGGGCACGCCCTATTTCATGTCGGCCCTCTCCGTCATCGGCACCGCAGCGATGATCTGGGTCGGCGGCGGCATCATCGTCCATGGCCTCGCCGGTCTGGGCTTCGATATGCCCGAACATCTGATCGCCGACTGGTCCCACGCCGCCGAACTCGCCGTTCCGGCCATCGGCGCCATCGTCCACTGGCTCACCGAGGCCGCCCTGTTCGGCGTCGTCGGGGTCATCCTGGGCTTCATTCTCATCCCGGTCGTCGAATATATCATCGCGCCGGTCTTCGGGATGTTCTCTAAAGGAAAATCGGCGGCCTGAAGCCTACCGTTTCTTGAACGGCGCCATGCCCTCATTGGCCAGCCGGTCGGCACGTTCGTTGAGGTCGTGCCCCGCATGGCCCTTGACCCAGTGCCAGCTGATCTCATGGCGCTTGGTCGCTTCATCGAGCGCCTGCCAGAGTTCGACATTTTTGACCGGCTTTTTGGCAGCGGTCTTCCAGCCGTTCTTCTTCCAGCCGAACAGCCAGCCCTGAATGCCGTTCTTGACGTATTGGCTGTCGGTGTGAATCTCGACCTTACAGGGCCGTTTCAGCGCATTGAGCGCTTGGATGGCCGCGGTCAGTTCCATCTGATTGTTTGTCGTCGCCGCCGCGCCGCCCTTGAGCTCCTTGACCGTGCCATTGTACTCGAGCACCGCGCCCCAGCCTCCGGGCCCCGGATTGCCCGAACAGGCCCCGTCGGTGTGAATGATGATCGTATCGCTCACCGTCCGACCGAGTCTTCGAGCTGGCGCAGAACGCGTGGAATATTAAACGCGATATTTTCCTCAGCGGTCACCGCAATCTCCACATTCACCGTAAACCGCTCGGCAAATGCCGCGATCACCTCTTCCACGAGCGATTCAGGCGCCGACGCTCCCGCCGTGATGCCCAGCGAGGAAATGCCGTCGAACTGCGCCCAATCGATATCCTCGGCCCGCTGCACCAGCACCGAAACCTTGCAGCCCGCCCGCTCTCCGACTTCAACCAACCGCATCGAGTTGGACGAGTTCGGCGCCCCCACGACGATCATCGCGTCCACCTTGGGTGCCACGAACTTCACAGCCTCCTGGCGGTTGGTCGTCGCGTAGCAAATGTCTTCCTTGTGCGGCACGGAGATATTGGGGAACCGCGACTTGAGCACCAGAACGATCGCGCTTGTATCGTCTACCGAAAGCGTCGTTTGCGTCACCAGCGCCAGATTATCCGCATCGCGCGGCGCAAAAGCCTCGGCATCTTCGACCGTCTCGATCAAACTTATCCGCCCCGGCGGCAATTGCCCCATAGTGCCGATAACTTCGGGATGGCCCTTATGACCGATCAGAACGATATCGCGCCCGTCTTCCGCATGCCGTTGCGCTTCGACATGCACCTTGGTCACGAGCGGGCAGGTCGCATCGAGGAAAAACATATTGCGCGATCTGGCCTCGACCGGCACCGACTTGGCAACGCCATGGGCCGAAAAGATCACCGGCGCTTCATTGTCAGCGGGGATCTCTTCGAGTTCCTCGACAAAGATCGCGCCCTTGGCCCTCAGGCTGTCGACCACGAATTTGTTATGCACGATCTCGTGGCGCACATAGACCGGAGCGCCATACTTCTTGAGCGCCAGATCGACGATCTGGATCGCGCGGTCCACGCCGGCGCAAAATCCGCGCGGGGCACACAGAAGAATGTCGAGATGAGGCTTTTCGATCATTTCTTTCACATGCGGGCTCGACCTGCCCAAGTCAAGCCACCTTGGTGTGACGAAAAGGACGCGCCGAATGCGCGTGCTTCTGTCACTCTGACCAAACGGCGAAATGATCCGTGGGCCTGTTGCCGGAATCCCGGCACATAGGCAATATGATACCGATTCAGTTGGGATTTTTCTCTTTGGTGGCGCCTTCCCATCAAATGTTTGCAATATCGCCTGTTCATGGAAAGCCCTCCCTGAGCAAGGGACAGGCGCGCCTCTTGGTCGGTAAGGCAAAATGGCTGTTCGCCGCGGCTGAATCGGGGCTTGATGTCGTGCCGACCATCGGCATCACGCGCACCGCATGGGACGCATTGCAGGCCGAACGCAAATCGGGCACCGACAGCTTGCGCAAGGTCTGGGTGGCAACGCTCTTTAAGCTCGTAAGACCCGGCACGAAGCCGCCCGAACTCGTCGTTCGCACCTCGGCTCCTCGGCACGTCGCCGGCCTGCAGCCAGCCCGCACCGGCATTGCCGCACCCACCAACGAGTTGGAAGCGGTCGATACCGCCCGCCCGCTGGGCAAGGCCATCAATGCCGCCTTCGCCAGTTACGGCCCACCGCTCTCTGCGTGGGCAACCGAAGCCGAGCGGGATGAGCGCGACAACCAGATCGTCATCGTCCAGGCAACTGTCGACGGGCGCATCGGGCGCTTCCTGACGCGCAATACGACAACAGGTAAACTCGGCCCCGTGCCCCTGCCGGGCGAGCCGTTACGAAAGCTGCCGGCCAATACAGCCGAGCTCATCCGCATCATCGACGCTGCGTCGGGCCAGCACATGTCCTGCGTCATCGCCATTTCGGGCAACAGCGCACAATTCGTCTCCGCGCGCCCCCTGCAGGTCAGCGCCGGCGCTCAACTCGAAGCCTCGGTCGAGCGGGTCGAGTCGGGCGTTTGGACCCCAGCGGACGCCGTGCGCCGGTTCAATCCGGCCCAACTCCCGCAATTGCTGCACCCTCGCCTCACCGACCAGAACCGCGCTATACCTATCGCGTCGGGGCTGGGCGTCTCGCCGGGCGCGGCGAGCGGGGAGGTGGTCTTTACCCCCGACGACGCCGCCCGCTGCCGGGCGCGTGGTCGCCATTGCATCCTTGTCGTCATGGAGACCGGGCCCGGGGATATCGAGGGCATGAAGGCCGCGACCGGATTTGTCACCGCCCGCGGCGGCATGACAAGCCACGCGGCGGTCGTAGCTCGCATCACCGGCAAGCCCTGTGTCGCTGGCCTTCGCACCCTGCAGATCGATCCCGAAGATGGAAAATGCCGCATCGGGGAGACCACCATCTCTGCCGGCCAGCACATCACGATCGACGGTTCCGAAGGCGCTATCTATTCCGGCGCCCTGCCGCTATCGCGCCCTCATATCGGCGGCGCGTTGTCCCGCCTTCTCGATTGGGCCGACGACACCCGCACCATTGCCGTGCGCACCAATGCGGAAACCGTCGAGGCGGCCCGCACGGCACTGACCTTCGGCGCGGAAGGCATCGGACTGGCCCGGTCCGAGCACATGTTCTTTTCTGGCGATCGCATGCGCGCCCTGCGGCGGCTGATCCTCTCGGAAAACGAGGATGATCGCGCCACCGCGCTCGAAGGTCTTGTTGACTATCAGGCCGCCGACTACGCGCAATTGTTCCAGACCATGCAGAACAAGCCCGTCACGGTGCGTCTGTTCGATCCCCCTTTGCACGAATTTCTGCCCCGCAGCGAAGACGATATTGAAGACACCGCGCGCGCTCTCGGGCTCTCGGTCAAGGCGCTACGCGCCCGCCTCCAGCGTCTTGATGAAGTCAATCCCATGCTGGGCCATCGCGGCGTGCGGCTCGTCATCACTTATCCGGAAATTCTCTCCATGCAGGTCAAGGCGCTCGTCGCGGGCGTCGAAGCGGCCATGGACAATCAGGATATGCCCGTCAATCTCGAGATCATGGTGCCCTTCGTCACCTCGGCGCGCGAAGTGTCCTGGGTCAAATCCCGCGTCATGGATATCGTTGGCAACGCCCCCGTCTTCCGCCGTGGCGCAAACCTGGCCTTCGGCACGATGATCGAATTGCCGCGCGCATGCCTGCGGGCTGGGGATATCGCCAAGGAAGTCGATTTCATCTCCTTCGGCACCAACGATCTCACGCAAACCACCTACGGCATTTCCCGCGACGACGCCCCGGCGTTTCTCGCGACCTATCATCGCCGTGGTCTTTACGACGTCGATCCGTTCGTCACTATCGATCAGCGCGGCGTCGGGGAATTGATCAAGATCGCCATCGAACGGGGCAGGGCGGTCAACCCGCATCTCAAGATCGGCATCTGCGGAGAACACGCCGGCGAGACCAACTCGCTGCGCTTTTTCTCGAGCCTCGCGATCGATTATGTGAGCTGTTCACCTTATCGTGTCCCGGTCGCACGAATGGTTCTGGCGCAGTCCGATACTTAAGTTTGAGTGGA
Organism: Pelagibacterium luteolum; assembly: GCF_900100665.1. Taxonomy (GTDB): domain Bacteria; phylum Pseudomonadota; class Alphaproteobacteria; order Rhizobiales; family Devosiaceae; genus Pelagibacterium; species Pelagibacterium luteolum. The sequence continues at coordinate 352,382 of NZ_FNCS01000002.1, read as the reverse complement.
GAAATCCCCCGTCCAGCCTGGATTTTGACGCCGGGTGTTAACCATGTTGCTGGCGGAAAATCGCCTTGCTCCCGCCCGGATCTCATCTTTTCCGCGCCACCTTGCCGGTGTTTACCCCTTCCTAACCTTAATACACGATCATCGAATTTGTCGGCATTTGATCGAGTTAGTGTTGCCAGAGTGCATCGCGGCGAGATCGGCATTCGACACCGGGCCGATGAGTATTGAGGTCCGGTGCTCGGCGTAGTGCCGACGGGTCAGTGGTAAGTAGCGTAGAAAAGCGTGATAATGGCGTACAGGTTCTCCCTGGTGCGTGCCCGTTCGGCACGACCATCGAGCATGTTTGGCAAAGCCTTTGCGGCGCTGGCTCTCAGCGCAGCGGTTTACGGTTTTGCAGTTCCCGGTACGGGCGGTTTCCGCGCCGTGGACATGAGCAATGATTTGCCCCCTGTTCCGGTTGCATCGCTCAGCTTTGAAGAGGGCGCGCCGGTTATTTCCGGTACTGTCGCGTCGCTCTTTCAGACGCCGGTTTTCGCCGGACCCAACCGCACCGAAAAAACCGATCGCCGCCAGCCCGAGGTCAATCTCGCGGCCTTCTCGCAATCCTTCGATGCCATACGCATCTCGATTGCTGCCGCCCGTGAAGCCGGAACGCCCTATGGCCAGTCTGATCTCCGCGTCGCCTCTGGCGAAGAGACCGCTGAAGACGGTCCACGCATTTCAGTCGCGTCCATCGATTCCGATATCATCGACAATTCTGGCCTCGACGCCATCGGCTCGATGACCGACGGCAACGCGCTTGTACCCTCGGTCCCAGACGCGTTGGCCTATGGCCGTGCCAACACGCCCGCCACCGAATTCACGGTTGGCCACACCTATTCCGAACGTGAACAGTGGTGCCTTGCTACCGGCATCTACTTCGAAGCTCGCGGCGAAAGCTACCGCGGCCAGGTGGCGGTGGCGCAGGTCATCATGAACCGCGTCGAAGACCATCGCTATCCCGATACCATCTGCGGCGTGGTCTATCAGAACCAGCATCGCCGCAACGCCTGCCAGTTCTCCTTCGCTTGTGACGGTGTCACCAACGTGAACCGCACCTCCGAAGTTGCCGCCTGGCACCTCGCCCAGGAGATCACCCAGACGGTTCTCAACAAGGAAATCTATCTGACCGAAGTAGCGGACGCGACGCACTATCACGCCACCTATGTCCGTCCCCATTGGGCGCGCAACATGGATCGACTGTCCCAGATCGGTCTGCACATCTTCTACCGCTTCAAGCCAGGCTGGCGGTTCGGCTGATCGCTCTAATACGTGCGGTAGCACGAGGCTATCGAGCCGCTGGTAACGCATGAGCGCACGCCGCGATCGGTCACCCGGTTGAAGACCAATCCACCATTCGGGCTCTGGCCTATCGAGAAAATAGAGAACCCCGGTCCGGATGGGCCGAAGCCCCTCGAGGAATAATGGCGCGGCCGTTCCTCGGCCGTAATTCCGGGATAGCGCACATGGTTCGAGACGAGACCGTCACTCGAATACGTGCCCGTCGAGGTCGTCGCGATATTAACGGTTGTCACCGCCCCATATCCGATCTTGCGCACGACGCTCGTCGCCAGCGGCTCAAGCGAAACGGTGTCGGCATACGATACATCGTACGATCTGTCGTTGAACTTCACCAATGTCGTAAGGGGAGGTGGGGATGTGCCCAATATGCCGTCAGCCCGCGCCATGCCGGCGCCGAGCACCGCAACCAGCAGCAATGCCAACGCTACGCCCAACCGAAAACTCAAGGCAATGCTGTGGGAATTCCGTCCGGTGCGATCAGCGTTCATGGCAACTCTCCCTTGCCGTGTTAACGCTTTATCAACCTTTACTATCCGTTAAGGCAAAGATGTTTCGTGCCTAGGGTTAATAGGTAAAATGAGCCTAAAATTTTAGCGATTACAACGCGTTAGGCGTTATGCCACGGTCAGCGTCTCGAACACCGAAACGAACTGCTCATGGGCCTGCTGGGTCGGCCATGGCCGGATCAAACGGTCGAACCCGGGGAGATCGAACCCGGCTAGGGTTGGCTCGCCGAAATATTTCCGAGCCTCGTCGGCCGAAAATCCAGCCAGATTGACCGCCTCGAAAAACGCAGCTTCCTTATCGGCGCGCTTGATCAGCTTGGTCAGCGCCGAAGGCGCGATCGCCGCTAGTCCAAACCGGACATGGATCGCCCCCAGCAGCCGCGCCTCGACATCGCGATAATTGCCCCCCATCGCCGCCTTGAACGGCGAGATGATGTCGCCCATCACATATTCAGGGGAATCGTGGAGCAGGGCATAAAGCCGGCCCGCATCGCTGATTTCGGGGTCAATGGCGCAGGCGATCTCCAGCACCAGCACCGAGTGCTGCGCGACCGAATAGGCATAATCGCCACGCGTTTGCCCGTTCCACCGCGCCACACGCGCCAGCCCATGGGCGATATCGGACAATTCCACATCAAGCGGTGAGGGATCGAGCAGGTCGAGCCTCCGCCCCGATAGCATGCGCTGCCAGGCGCGTGAGTTTGCCCGTGCCATAATGCCCCTGATGCCCTTAGTCGTCCTCGGAATCGCCGCCCGGCGCTGCAAAACCGTAGCGCGCCCAATGGGGCAGGGCAAGCGAGACCGGAGCACCGTTGACGCTCGCCTCATCGACATCGCCAACCTTGTCGATCCGCACGATAGCAACGGCAGAGCCATCGACCACCGCACCAAGCGTCCCGATGCTTTTGCCGCCCACGACGATCGCATCGCCACGCCCGCCCTGGGCAATGCCTGAAACGATCACCGGCCTCCGCCGCGCCGTTCCACGATGCTGCATCCGCGACACCACTTCCTGGCCGACATAACATCCCTTCTTGAAGTCCACGCCGCCGAGGTGATCCATCCCGACATCGTGCGGAAAGACGTCCTCGGGAATAAAGTCGGGTCCCATTTCGAGAATACCCGCCGCTATCCGTATTCGAGCTTGACCGTCACCGTCGACCCAATCCTCGGCATCTCCAACAGGCGCGATCACCCGATAGCCAAGCCCTTCCGCCCGGCGGTCCTCATGCGCAACGCCGGATGCCGGCTGCGCCGTCGACCACCCTATGACATGGCTTTCGTCCAGCCGCTCGATCTCCATCTTGGCGCGCAGTCGATACATCTTCATACGCTTGAAGAAATTATCGGCGGCAGCGCTCGGCACGTCCAGCCAATAGGCCCCATCGGCCCATCCGATCAGCCCCTCGGCCAGTAATTTTCCCTGCGGTGCCAAAAGCCCACACCAGCGCGCCACCCCATCTTCGAGGACGGGCGGCGTCAAAACGTCATGCAGCAGATGCGTTGTATCCGGTCCGGAAAACCTGAACGCCACCCGGTCGGAACGTCTTTCGATGGTCATAAACAGTCCTTGCCTTGCATGGGTTTCGCCAGACATAGGTCATGACGCGCAACGATGCTAGGACCACACCGATCAGGCCAGCGCCATCAGCGACGCATTGCCCCCCGCCGCTGCCGTATTGATGCTGGTGGACACCTCATCGACCAGTAGGTCGACGGCGAACACCGCCTCGCCCCGTTCCAGCGCGCCTGGTGATGCGCCCTGAACGGTCACGATCGGCCCGTCCCAAGCGACGACACGCTGTGTCAACGCCCCGATCGCGACCGCATCGCCATCACCCATGATGGCGCGGACGTCGCCATCGCCAACCGCAGTCCGCGCGATCGTCACCCGCTGCGACACTTCCGGCGGCAAGTCCTTGAGCACCGCCGCCAAAACGGGATTGGCTTCCACCAGCACGTCATTGCCCGCGGCAAGTCCGGCAGCAATGCCATGCACCAGTCCCGCCATGGTCTGCGCCACAACCAGCACCTTTCCCTTGGGTTTGGTGCGATACGTATTGCGCTCGCCCACAGGCCCGTCGAGTTCGCTGAACGTGTTGATCGCCGGATGGGTGCCATAATGAGCGGCATGGTGGGCCAGGCTGTCATAACCCTTCGACCCTACCCAGTCAGCGAATGCCAGCAGCGTCGGGCCGGCCTGCCGCGCGGGCAAGCCCCATACAGTCTGGCTCGCCGTCGTTACCAGCCGCCGCAGATACAGCGGTCCGCCAGCCTTTGGCCCTGTGCCCGACAATCCATGTCCGCCAAATGGCTGCACGCCCACCACGGCCCCGATCTGGTTGCGATTGATGTAAACGTTCCCGACCTCGATTTTCGATGTCACCTCGGCAATCGTCGTATCGATCCGCGTGTGCAAACCGAAGGTCAGCCCGTAGCCGAGCGCGTTGATCTTCTCGATCAGCGCATCGAGCCTGTCCCGCCTGAACCGCACCACATGCAACACCGGCCCGAACACCTCGCGTCCCAGCTCCGAGATGTCATCGATCTCGATCAGCGTCGGCGCCACGAACGTCCCGTTGCTAGCCTCCGCGGGCAGGTCGATCTGGGTAACGGTGTGTCCCTTGGCCCGCATCGCTTCGATATGCCCATTTATTCCATCACGCGCCTCGGCGGTGATCACCGGTCCGATATCGGTCGCCAATCGCGCGGGATTGCCGATCGAAAGCTGCGCCATCGCACCTTTCAGCATCTCGAGCGTCCGGTCGGCCGCTTCTTCCTGCAAGCACAACAGTCTCAACGCAGAACACCGCTGCCCCGCACTGTCGAAGGCCGACGCCAGCACATCGATCACAACCTGTTCGGTCAGTGCCGAGGAATCGACCACCAGCGCGTTCTGTCCGCCGGTTTCCGCGACGAGCGGCACCGGCGCGCCATTCTCCAGCGTTCGCCCCGCCAATTGCTTCTGAATCAATCGCGCCACCTCGGTCGAACCCGTAAACATCACCCCCGATGTCGTCGGATGCGCCACCAGCGCCGCGCCGATCTTGCCGTCACCCGGCGCAAATTGAAGCACATCGGCGGGCACGCCGGCATCATGGAGCAGCTTGACGGCGAACTGCGCTATCAGAGGCGTTTCTTCCGCCGGCTTGGCAATCACCGGATTGCCGGCCACCAGAGCGGCAGCGATCTGTCCGGTAAAGATCGCCAGCGGAAAATTCCACGGCGAAATGCAGACCACCGGGCCCAACGGCACATGGGTCTTATTGCCAAATGTCTCTTCCACCTGCTGCCCGTAATAGCGCAGGAAATCTACAGCCTCGCGCACCTCGGCCACAGCATTGGCAGCCGATTTGCCCGCCTCGCGCATGGCGATCCCCATCAGGGTCTTGGTCGCCTCTTCCATGGCGTCCGCCGCGTGGTGCAGTATCGCCGCCCTCTCGGAAGGCTCGGTCTTGGCCCACGCCGTCGCGGCATCTACGGCCCGCGCCATGATGTCGGCCACCATCGCTTCCGTCGGCTCGAAAACCGTTCCGACCACATCTGAGTGGTCTGCCGGATTGCGCACCGGGCGCGCCTCGCCCATCTGCCCAGCCGTCCAGTCCACCTGCGCGCTGGCCGCAAGTTCCCCGTGCAATCCGCGCAACGCCTCCTCGTTCGACAAATCGATACCGCGAGAATTCGTCCGCCCTGCTGCCAGAATATCGCGTGGCAGATCAATCTGCTCATGCGGCGCGCCCAAAGGTGAAATTTCTCTCGCCACAGCGACCGGATCGGCGATCAGCCGTTCCACCGGAACATCTTCATCCGCGATCTGGTTGACGAAGCTCGAATTGGCCCCGTTCTCCAGCAGCCGCCGCACAAGGTAAGCCAGCAGCGTTTCATGGCTCCCCACCGGCGCATAAATCCGGCAGGGCCGATCGAGCTTGTCTTTGGGCACCACCTGCTCGTAAAGCGGCTCGCCCATGCCATGCAGGCATTGGAACTCATAATCGCCGATTTTGAATTCCGGTCCTGCCAGCGTAAAAATCGTCGCCATGGTCTGCGCGTTGTGTGTCGCAAACTGCGGGAACACCGCATCCCGCGCCGCAAGCAGCTTTTTCGCACACGCGATATAGCTCACATCCGTATGCACCTTGCGAGTGAACACGGGGAAATCGGCTAGCCCCTCGAGCTGCGCGCGCTTGATTTCGCTGTCCCAATAGGCGCCCTTGACCAGCCGCACCATGATCCGATGCCCGGTCCGCCGCGCCAAATCGATAATCCAGTCGATGACGAAAGGGCAGCGCTTGGAATAGGCCTGGATCACAAAGCCGATGCCATCCCAGCCGTCGAATGCCGGATCGGTCGCCAGTGCTTCGAGCAGGTCCAGCGACAGCTCCAGCCGATCCATTTCCTCCGCGTCGATATTGAGCCCGATGTCGTAGCCCTTGGCCAGCGTGGCGAGCTCCTTTAGCCGCGGCAGCAATTCGCCCATCACACGGCCATACTGCGCACGCGAATAGCGTGGGTGCAGCGCCGAAAGCTTGATTGAAATCCCCGGGCCGCGATAAACGCCCTTGCCCTTCGCGGCCTCGCCGATGGCATGGATCGCTCCGACATATTCGGCCATATACCGATCCGCGTCATGCGCCGTCGTCGCCGCTTCTCCGAGCATGTCGTAGGAATAGCCAAATCCCTTGGCTTCCCAGGCCCGCCCGTTCCTGAGCGCTTCCTTGATGTTCTGACCCGAGACGAATTGCTCACCCAGCATCCGCATCGCCATTTTGACGCCCGCGCGGATCACCGGCTCGCCGGACCGCGCAACGAGCCGCGACAGCGCCCGCGAAAGGCCCTTTTCGTCCACCGGTGTCACAAGGCGCCCGGTCACGACCAGCCCCCAGGTCGCGGCATTCACAAATACCGATCGATCCAGCCCCAGATGGCTCTGCCAGTTCCCCGGCGCGATCTTGTCGGCAATCAGCAAATCGCGCGTTTCGTTGTCCGGCGTGCGCAGCAGCGCTTCGGCCAGACACATCAGCGCGATGCCCTCCTGGCTCGACAGCGCGTATTCGTGGATCAGCCCATCCACCCCGCCGCCAGCACCCTTTGCGCGAATGCCCTTCACGGCTTTTTCCGCCACCGCCTTTATCGCCTTGGCTTCATCCGCCCCCACCGTCGCAGCCGCGATCAGATCCGGCACCACCTCGGTTTCCGGCAACCGATACGCCGAAGTGATCGCCTCGCGTAAAGGGCTGTCGACGGCGAGCGCGCGGTCGGAAAACCGGTCAAAAGGCTGAATGGCAGGTTTGGCAGCGGCGCTTTTGGGCATGGGGATAGTCCTCATTGTGCGCAGGCGATCCGCGCAAACCTTGATGCGCGCGATTTTCCGCAGGTTCCGCCGAATATCCATTGCTCCTTTATGGAGCGCACCCGTAGAATATCCGGAAAATACAGGAAAGTCCGCAGAAATGACTGAACTCGATCGCGTCGACCGGCGCATTCTTAACGAACTTCAGGCCGATGGCCGCATGACCAACGCTGAACTGGCCGACCGCGTCGGCCTTGCGCCCACCTCGACCAGCGAACGCCTCAAACGCCTGCAGAAGTCCGGTTACATCACGGGCTTTTCAGCCCGCATCGACCCCCATATGGTCGGTCTTGGCCTTCTGGTCTTCGTCGAAGTCTCCCTCGACAAGACCACCCCAGATGCCTTCGACAAATTCTCCCGCGCCGTTCGCCAGTCGCGCGAAGTCCTCGAATGCCACATGGTCGCCGGCGGCTTCGACTATCTCGTCAAGGCGCGGGTTACGGACATGAGTCACTATCGCACATTTCTGGGCGATGTTCTCCTCAACCTTCCCGGTGTTTCGGAAACCCGAACCTATCCGGTGATGGAAGAGGTAAAGCCCGAGGGCCCATTGCCCATTTGACCATATTGCAGCGGTCAAATTTGCCCTCTACAACTCCGAGCCATGAGTGAGATAACGCCCCCCCAGATCGGCCCGGTGATCCAGAAGGCCCGCAAAGCGCGCCATCTGACGCTGGAGCAATTGGCCAAGCTGTCGGGCGTTTCGCGCTCCATGCTGAGCCAGATCGAGCGCAGCGAGACCAATCCCACTTTCGCGGTGGTCTGGAGCCTCACCCAAGCACTCAACATCGAATTCTCCGATCTGGTCTCGGGCGATGCCGTGGCCCGAAAATCCGCGATGCTCGATGTCGTTCCCGCCGACCACGTCCCGTTCATCGCCTCTCTCGACGGCATGTGTCGGCTAAAAATCCTCTCCCCGCCCGCCCTGGCCGGCAAGACCGAATGGTATCTGGTGGAAATCGAGCCCGGCGGTGCCCTCACCAGTGCCCCCCACGCCGCCCGCACCCGCGAACATTTCACCGCCCTCACGGACGGCCTTGCCATCACCGCCGGCGATACCACCACCGCCCTCACCACCGGCGAAGTCGCCCGCTACGCCGCCGACGTCCCCCACGCCATAGCCAACACCTCCGACACCATCGCCAGTGGCTGGCTCGTCGTGCTGTTCAGCTAAGCAAAGCTCCCGCTGCGCAACCCCGCCCGGCCTCGCCGCGTTCGCATTCAACCCCATTGACTCAATTTCCGATATATCGGAAAACACCTCCAGCAAAAAGGAGTAGCCACCATGATGGACGGCTTTGCCCAGCATTTGAGCCGCACCCTCGACGACATCCGCGACGAGGGGCTCTTCAAATCCGAAATGGTCATGGGATCTGCCCAGCAGGCGGAGGTCACTGTCGGTGGCCGCACCATGGTCAACCTTTGCGCCAACAACTATCTCGGCCTCGCCAACGATCCCGAAGTTGTCGAAGCCTCTATCAAGGCGCTGGAAAAATACGGTTCCGGCATGGCCTCGGTCCGCTTCATCTGCGGCACGCATGAATTGCACAAGGAACTCGAACAGTCCGTCGCGCGCTATCTTCAAAAGGACGACGCTATCCTGTTCGGCTCCTGTTTCGATGCCAATGGCGGCATTTTCGAAACCCTGCTCGGCCCGGAAGACGCAGTAATTTCCGATACCCTCAACCACGCCTCAATCATCGATGGCGTGCGCCTGTCGAAGGCCAAGCGCTATCGCTTCCACACTTCCGACATGGACGATCTGCGCCTCCAGCTCCAGGCCGCCGAGGACGATGGCGCGCGCTTCAAGCTCATTGTCACCGACGGTGTGTTCTCGATGGACGGGTACATCGCAAAGCTTCCCGAAATCTGCGATCTCGCCGAACAGCACAAGGCCGCGATCTTGATCGACGAGTGCCACGCCACGGGCCACCTTGGCGAAAAGGGCAGGGGAACGCCCGCCCTCACCGGCGCCGGCAAGCGCGTCGACATCATCTCGGGCACCTTCGGCAAGACACTCGGCGGCGCGATGGGTGGCTTCATCGCCGGCCCACAGCCAGTGGTCGATCTTCTCCGCCAGCGCGCCCGGCCCTATCTCTTCTCCAATGCCCTCCCGCCCTCGGTTGCCGCAGGCGCCATCAAGGCCATCGAAATCGCCGAAAAGGCCGACGATCGTCGCGCCACGCTCGACAAGCACACAAAGCGCTTCCGCTCGGCCCTCACTGAGGCCGGCTTCGATCTCGTGCCGGGTGAAACTCCTATCATCCCCGTCATGCTGCACGACGCAAACAAGGCCCAGGCGATGGCCAAGGCGCTTCAGGACAAGGGCGTCCTCGTCTCCGCCTTTTCCTTCCCTGTCGTCCCCAAAGGCAAAGCCCGTATCCGCACCCAGATGTCGGCGGGCCTCTCTGACGACAACATCACCTTCGCCATCGACGCCTTCGTCAGCGCAGGCAAGGACCTTGGAGCAATTAGATGACCCGCATCATGAAAGCCCTCGTCAAAGCCAAGGCGGAGCCGGGCTTGTGGATGCAGGACGTGCCTGTGCCCGAAATCGGCCCAGACGACGTTCTCGTCAAGGTCACCAAGACCGGCATCTGCGGCACCGATTTGCACATCTATAAGTGGGATCAGTGGGCCCAGGGTGCGGTCCCTGTACCCATGACCGTGGGCCACGAATATTCCGGCACCATCGCCGAACTCGGCGCCAACGTCACCCATCTCAAACGCGGCCAGCGCGTCTCGGGCGAGGGCCATGTCATTGGCTTCAAATCCCGCGCCAGCCGGGCAGGGCGCTTCCATCTCGATCCCGAAACGCGCGGCGTCGGCGTCAATCTCCCCGGCGCGTTCGCCGAATACGTCAAAATCCCCGCCTTCAACATCGTCCCGCTCCCCGATGCGGTCGACGATGAGCTGGCCTCCATCCTCGATCCCCTCGGCAACGCCGTCCACACGGCGCTCGCCTTCGATCTCGTGGGCGAGGATGTGCTGATCACCGGCGCCGGCCCCATCGGCATCATGAGCGCCGCCGTCGCCAAACACGTCGGCGCGCGCCACGTCGTGATCACCGATCCCAACGACCACCGCTTGGAGCTGGCGAAGCTCACCGAGCCGGATGTCATCACCATCAACACGTCGGGCGACCTGCGCGCGCTAGCGCAATCTCTCGGCATGAACGAAGGCTTCGATGTCGGTTTCGAGATGAGCGGCGCTCCTTCAGCCATGGCGACGCTCACCGATCATCTTGTGATGGGCGGCAAGATCGCCATGCTCGGCTTGCCGTCAAAGCCGTTTGAATATGACTTCGCCAAGATGGTGCTGAAAATGATCACCATCAAAGGCATCTATGGCCGAGAAATGTTCGAGACCTGGCACAAGATGCTGGCCATGCTGCAATCCGGCCTCGATATCCGCCCGGTGATCACCAATCGCTTCCCCGCCGATCAGTTCGACACCGCCTTTCAGTCCGCCATCCAGGGCGGTGCGGGAAAGATCGTGCTCGACTGGCAAAAATGACCAAACGGTAAGGTGATCGCCGCAATTAATCCGTAGTGCATGGATCAAGACTGCTCCTCAACGCTTTCTCATCGATCCAGCATCGGAACCCTTGCGATGACCGCCGCCCCGCCGAAAATCCGCCGCGCCCTGATGCTGGTCAATCCCAACGCACGGCGTGGCAGCGAGGCGGTCGATCCGATCGCCAACCGCCTGCGATTTCTCGGCCTGGACGTGCTTGTCGAAAAATTCGATAGCCCCGACGAGTTGGCCGCAGATATTGCGCGCCGCCGCCACGAGGTCGATCTCGTCGTCGTCTGTGGTGGCGACGGTACCATGAACGCCGCGGCCCCTGCCATTATCGAAACCGGCCTGCCCATGGGCGTCATCCCCATGGGCACTGCCAATGATCTGGCCCGCACGCTCCACATCCCCGAAAGCTTCATCAAGGCCGCCGACATCATCGCGGCCGGCCACACCCGCAAGATCGACGTCGGCCTCGTCAATAAGCGCCCCTTCTTCAACGTCGCCAGCGTAGGGCTCTCTGCCGAACTCGCCCACAAGCTCGACAAGGGCGTCAAGCGCCGCTGGGGCAAGCTCGGCTACGCCATGACGGCCCTCAAGATCGCCTCGACGGCCCATCCGTTCAGCGCCGAAATCATCAGCTCTAGCGGTACGTCGAGGGTCAAAACCCTGCAGGTCGCCGTCGGCAATGGCCGCTACTATGGTGGTGGCACCGTGGTAGAAGCCGATGCCAAGATCGATGATGGCACGCTCGATCTCTATAGCCTCGAAGCCCGGGACGTCTGGCAACTTGTCGCTATGCTCGGCGCATTCCGTCGCGGCACCCATGGCACCTGGCGCGAAGTACGCACCGAAAAATGCACCGAGTTCGACCTGCGCACCCCCGAACCCATGGACGTCAACGTCGATGGCGACATCGTCACGAAAACGCCCGCTCATTTCGAAATCCGGCCCAAAGCTATCACGGTGTTCGTCCCCGAGCACCACGCCCAAACCGAATAGAATTGCCTTCGATGCCGGCCCCATCACTACGCGATCTCCAGGGCCCTCCGCTGAAAAATACGTGACGGAACGTTCGTCGGTCTCCCCGGGTTTTCCAGTGAACCTCAAGGAGAACTTCCATGACCTATGTTTCCGCAAAAGACGACACCCAGATCTACGTCAAGGACTGGGGCGAGGGTGAACCCGTCGTGCTGATCCACGGCTGGCCGCTCGATGCCGATATGTGGGACTATCAGTCCCTCGCACTGTCCGAGGCCGGCTACCGCGTCATTGCTTACGACCGCCGCGGCTTCGGCCGCTCCGACCAGCCGTTCGACGGCCACGAATATGATACCCTCGCTGACGATCTCAAAGCGATCATCGATGACAAAGGGCTCGATGGCGTAACGCTTGTCGGCTTTTCCATGGGCGGTGGCGAAGTCGCGCGCTACATCGGCAAATACGGGACCGCGAAGGTAAAACGCGCCGCCCTCGTGGCCTCGGTCGTGCCCTTTATGCTCCAGACATCGGATAATGAAGGAGCGGGGCAGGAGGTTTTCGACGAGATGAAAGCCGGCATCGAAAAGGACCGCGCCGCTTTCTTTGCCGATTTCGGCAAGAAGTTCTATGGCGCCAACAAACACTCTGATGCGGTGAGTGACGAGGCTCTCGACTGGACCCTCTCGATCGCGCTACTCGCCTCGATCAAGGCCACCCTCGATTGCGTCGATGCCTTCGGCGCAACCGATTTCCGGGCCGATCTCGAAAACTTCGACGTGCCCACCCTGATCATCCACGGGACAGAAGACCAGATCGTCCCCATCGACATCTCGGCCCGCAAGGCGAAAAAGCTAAAGTCCGACGCCGAGTTAAAGGAATATGAAGGCGCTCCTCACGGCTTGCATCTGACGCACAAGGACAAGCTCAACAAACACCTTCTGGCCTTCTTGAAGTCATAAACGACAAAGGCTCCGAACTTTCGGAGCCTTTTTTCTTGCTGAGTAAAACCGAGCTACTGCAGCATGCGGTCCAGTGTATATTCGCCGTTCGAGATGCGATCGGGGATGTTGCCGATCAGCTTGGCAACGGCATCCTCGCCATAATCCTTGACCAGCGTCGCGATGGCCGCAAACAGCGCGGCATGCGCCAGGGCCTCTGTGTCCACGCCATCGGTGTCCGCCGCGTTCCAGGCGTCGGCCAGATACTCAAGGGCAATCTCGCGCTCTTCCTGCTCGGCTTCGATGCCGGCGGGAGAGGTCGGGAACGGGAATGTAATGCGCGTGCTCATTCTCGCTTGGTACCACGGCTTTATGGCCGTGCTAAGAGGAAATGACCAATTGGTTAACGTAATCGATCAACTGGCGCGTTTTGGGCACATAGGGGATGCTGTGTTGCGTAACGAACGCACATTCCGAGCGCGCTGATATCGCGAAAAATCAAAGCCTTGCCTCATTTGGCGTAAGCTTTGCTCCACCGTCACCTTCGCGGTGGAAATCCTATTCCGCATACCGCTGATGAATGTCACGCGCCAGCCCTTCGCCCTCGATCAGTAGCCGGTTGATCGCCGTTTCCGCCGAAGGCGTGCATGTCCGATGGAATCGCGCATACGCCTCATACCCGGCGTTGAACGCTCCAGACAGTCTTGCGCGGCGATCGGCATCGGGTTCGTCGAGCGCAATCAGATCGGCCATCTGGCTGCGCCAGTCGGTACTGACATCGCCGCAGAGAGGCGCCAGCATATAGAGGCTGCCAAGGATTTCCGACAGGCGCTGCATGGCCTGCTGATAGGGCGGGTCGATCGCCATGGCTTGTGCCGGTGCTAGTCCGAGGACCGCCACGGCCACGATTGTTCTTAAAATTCTCATCGGCCGATCCCTGCCAGCCCTAGGCAGTCAGCGCAAGCCTCTACGATCTCGCGCAGATGCTCTGTGGTACGATAGGCCTGCACTTCCTCGATATGCACCCATTCCCAATCGGCGATCTCGGGGCTGGTGATCGGCGCGGCCATGGCGCATTCGGCGGCAAAGACGGCCAGCGTATAGGACTTGTCGCCTTCGCCGACCGTTTCGACCAGCACCTGCATCGGATCGTGAACCAAAAGGCGCGTCTCTTCGAACAACTCGCGTTTGACGCAATCGAGCGGCGTTTCACCCGGCTCCATCCTCCCACCCGGGAACGTCCACAGCCCCATGAAAGGCGCATAGTTGCGCTTTATCAGAAACACCTCATCGCCATGGAAAAGACCGATCGAGCACGCATCGGGCTTCATGGATGTCTAACCATTGCTATACTGGCGTGCAAACAGGACGACTCTCTCATGTGTGGACGTTACGCGGTTACTCTGCCTCACGAGGCGATGGCCCAGATCTTCAAGACAGATAACGTAATAGACTCTGTCCCGCGCTACAATATTGCACCCACCCAGCCGGTCATCGCCATCTGGAACGACGCCATGGGGCGGACGGCCAAGCTGGCGCGCTGGGGGCTCGTGCCCCATTGGGTCAAGGACCCGCGCGAATTCCCCCTGATCATCAACGCTCGCGCCGAAACCATGGCGCAAAAGCCCACCTTCCGCGACGCGGTCAATCACAACCGCTGCATCATTCCCGCGTCCGGCTATTATGAGTGGCACACGCTGCCCAACGGCAAAAAGCAGCCCTATTACATAACGCTGGCGTCCGGCGCGCCCATCGCTCTTGCGGGGCTGTATTCCAATTGGATCGGCCCGGAAGGTGAGGAGGTCGATACCGTCGCGACCATCACCGTCCCCGCCGGCCCCGATGTCGCCCATATCCACGACCGCATGCCGGCGCTTCTTCAGGGCGAGCAGATCGACTCATGGCTCGATGTGCGCGGCACGCGATTCGATGAGGTGTCAGACGCCATAGCGCCCCAGCCGCGTGGCGTCATGGCTTCTCATCCGGTGTCCGTCCGTGTAAATTCCGCCACCGCCGAAGGCCCCGACCTGATTGAAGCGGTCAGCGAAACACTCACTGTCGCACCCGACGACAAGCCCATGAAAGTCAAGAAGAAATTTTCGGGTCAGATGGACCTTTTTTAATGTTAATTGCCGGAACTGGTTCTGCGTTTTCCCGTTTCTGAAGCAGGAAATTTCAGCCGGGAGTGTCCTATTGGCACAAACACGCTCGATCTTTTCCCAAACCCTTGATAAAAGACATCGTGGCACCACCTAGGGTGCCCAAGGTCAGGCTGGAGAACGGCAATGGTAAAACAATATGCATGGGCACGCCTGACCGCGTCCGAGATCACCTGCGTACGAATTAAACGCTCCGGTCTCATGTGTCGCTCCGAGATGTGGTGCGCATCGCGACTTTAGTCGCCGCCCCGTCACAAGACCCTCACATAAGACCTTTAAGAGCTGCCCCCAGGCGCTGGGGGTTTCGCATTTCGCAGAGTGAATTTCGCCATGACCAAGCCAATCGTTATATCAGTTGCCGGTGAACCCCAGGGGGTCGTTGTCCCAACGGGCGTCGATTTCCGCTTCATGGCGGTCAAGCTCGGGGTGTTCCCGCTCGACGGCAAGGTGTTCGAATCGATCGACGCGGCGCGCCGCGCAGCCCAGGCTGTGGTCGAAGGCTCGTCCGATCTCGCAGCCTCCTTCGAGCCCGCCGACACGACCGACACCGGCCTTGTGGCCTGACCCCATCACGGGCCGGGCCATCCCCACATCTGTCTGCTCAGCCCCTAAACGCCGATCCGGAAATACCCGAGCGCGTCGCCGATCTCGTCTTCCTCATACCCGAGGTGAGACAGCAAAACCCGCTCCAGCGCATCGTTCACTTCCCGCGCTGCGTGGAAGTTCTCGCGGCTTGAGTCGCGCGCCAACGCATTGAGCGCATCCACCAGTTTGACCAGCAGCGCATGCACGACTTCGTGCTCGGCGATCAGACGGTCGGTGACCTTCTTCCAGGCCTCGCCCTTTTCCGATAGGGCCGGGAAAATATGCGCATCCTCGATCGAATGGTGCGTGTTTACGATATTGCAGTGCTGCCCGCACAGGTTGCCGAACTGGCGATAGTTGGACACCATCGTCAGCGCCTCGGCTTCCGCCTCGACCTCCGCCACAATCTTTTCACCCGCAGCCACCTCATCGACCATCCGCCGGAGCACCTGCATGTTCTGGCGCAAGTGATCGTGGATCATTTTCAGGTGCCGCCCTGGCGCCCGCTGTTCGATCGTGAGGTTCTCAAGCTTGGGTGCTCGCGGACGCGTCGCGTCATCGAGAAACTGTATGTCTAGAAGCATTGGAAATTGCCCGTTGGAGTGTTGGTCCCCAAAATAGGCATCGCTGTGAAAATTTCTACCCCAACACCTTGCCGGGATTCAAAATGCCCTTGGGATCGAGCGCCGACTTGATCGACTTCATCATGCTTAGTGCCACGGGATCTTTCACCTGCTTGAGAAGCTTGGTCTTGAGCTGCCCGATGCCATGCTCGGCCGAAACCGACCCGCCCAACTCTAACACCACCGCATAAACCGCCTCGTGCACGGCCTCCGCCCCCTCCATGAACGCCTTGCCGTCCGCGCCCTCGGGCTGGGAGAAATTGAAATGGATATTACCATCACCCAGATGCCCGAACGCCACGGCGCGGATGCCCGGCTGAACCGCCTCGGCCGCTGCAATCCCTAGCGTAATCAATTGGGGAACCGCCGCCACCGGCACCGAAACGTCGTGCTTGATTGACGCGCCCTCGCGCGACTGCACCTCGCTCATCTGCTCGCGCAACGTCCAAAAAGTTTCTCGCTGCGCCAGCGACCCAGCGATTACGCCATTGGTGACGATCCCCGCGCCCATCGCGTCCTCGAGAGCAGCCTCCAGCGCGCCTCCACCCATCCCCTTGGGTACCGAAATCTCCGCCAACACATACCAATCCGAATCCGCGGCGCTCGGGTCTTGCGCTGCCATGCCATGCTTGAGCTGCAGATCGATTCCGATCCGTGGCATCAACTCGAACGCCGTCAGGGTCGACCCCGCCCGCGCCCGCAATTGGGTGAATAGCTCCAGCGCCGCTTCGGGCGAAGCGACGTTCAAAAGCGCCGTTTCATAAAAATCGGGCTTGGGAAAAAGCTTCAGCGTAGCCGCTGTAATGATCCCCAACGTGCCTTCCGAACCGATGAGCAGGTTCTTGATATCATAGCCCATATTGTCCTTTTTCAGCGCATTGAGGCCCTTGTAGATCGACCCATCCGCCAGCACCGCCTCGACCCCGAGGCACAATTCCCGCGCATTCCCATAAGAGAGCACCTGCACCCCGCCCGCGTTCGACCCCAGCACACCCCCGATCCGCGCCGACCCTTGCGAGGCGATATAGAGCGGAAACATCATCCCGGCATCCTCGGCAATCTCATGGGCCTCCTGCAATGTGGTTCCAGCGTCGAGTGTCATGTGTCCCGCCGCCGCGTCGACCGACCGCACGCCCTTCAGCCGCGAAATCGAAACGATCACCTCATCGCCAAACAGCGGCACCTGTCCGCCGACCAGCCCGGTATTGCCGGCCTGCGGGACTACATGCACGCCTACCTCATGCGCCCACTCCATCACCGCCTGCAACTCGGCCACTGTACGGGGCAGGGCGACGGCCTGCGCTTCCTTGTGAAAGCGTTTGCGCGGCTCGGAAATATACCCCGTCATCTGACCGGGTTCGCCGACCACGCTCTCGGCCCCCAGAATTTGGGTCAGCGCGGAAACGATCTGGTCACGGGAAAGCGTCATGGCATAAACTCTTTGCAATAAAAATCGATTGGCACCGATATCGCACGGCAACTCGGCTGTTGGCCACAGGTCCAACCCCTATGCCACCTTGCCCGTTCCCATCCCCTGTGCCAAAACCGGGGCCAACAGAAACATCTCGGAGAACATCATGGCTGGTTTGATGGAAGGCAAGCGCGGGCTCATCATGGGCGTTGCGAACAACCGTTCGATTGCCTATGGCATCGCCAAGGCCCTGCACGCGCAGGGGGCGGAAATGGCCTTCACTTATCAGGGCGAGGCACTGCACCGCCGCGTCGAACCCATCGCCAAGGAATTCGGCTCCGATCTGGTTCTGCCCTGCGACGTCACCGACGCGGACGCCATGGACGCGGTCTTCAACGTTCTGAAATCGAAATGGGGCAAGCTCGACTTCCTCGTCCACGCCATCGGCTTTTCCAACAAGGAAGAGCTCGAAGGCCGCTATGTCGACACCAGCCCCGGTAATTTCGCTCTCACCATGAACATTTCCGTGTTCTCGCTCACAGCGCTCGCCAAGCGCGCCGAGGCCATGATGGATGATGGCGGCTCGATCCTGACGCTCACCTATTACGGTGCCGAAAAGGTCCTGCCCAATTACAACGTTATGGGCGTCGCCAAGGCTGCGCTCGAAGCCTCGGTCCGCTATCTTGCCTCCGACCTCGGCCCCCAGAAGATCCGCGTAAACGCCATTTCCGCCGGCCCCATCAAGACGCTGGCTGCTTCAGGCATTTCCGATCTTCGCGAGATGCTGAAATGGAACGAGGAAAACGCCCCGCTCCGGAAGAACGTCACCATCGACGAAGTCGGCAATTCGGCGCTCTACCTGCTGTCCGATCTCTCCAGCGGCGTCACCGGTGAAATCCACTATGTGGATTCGGGCTACAATATCATCGGCATGAAGGCGATGCCCAAGGACGCCCAGTAAGAACCGTCACAGGAGCGCGGTAAATCTGCGCTCCGTTCACACCAAAACTGATCGTATCAAGACTATGCAACAGGTCACCTGGCCGGATTTCTATTTCGCCCGTCACGGCGAAACCGATTGGAACCGCGAGCGCCGCTATCAGGGCAGCCGCGACATTCCACTGAACGCCACCGGCCAGAAACAGGCCGATGCCAACGGCCATTTGCTGCGCTTTCTTCTTGAGGAAGCAGGCGACGATCCCACCAAATTTCGCTGGTACGCATCGCCGCTCAGCCGCGCCAGCGAAACGATGGAGCGCATGCGTGCAGCGTTCGATATCGCGCTGCCCGAAGTTATCTATGACGAGCGGCTCGTCGAAATCTCCTTCGGCAAATTCGAGGGTCTTCTGCACGACGAAATCGCCCGTGAGCGTGAGGCTCTGGCCCCCGGCCAGCGCGATTCCAGCTATTGGCACTTCCGCCCCGAAGAAGGCGAAAACTACGACGACCTCGCCCACCGCCTTCTCGATTTCGCCCGCGGATTGACCGATCACTCGATCATCGTGGCCCATGGCGGCGTCCTCCGCGTCCTCCGCCACCTCGTTGAAGGCGCCGACCGCAGCGAAGTCCTCAATTGGGCCCCGCCGCAAGGCGTCATCGCCCATTTCGTCGGCGGCGACATGAAACTGCACGCTGCACAGAAGACCTGGTGATTTCTCCAAGGTGAGTGGCCAACACTTTCGTGGTTAGGATGCGAAACCCGGTTTTGATCCGATCGGCATCGCCACCAAATATGCGTTTCGCCAGCCTGGTCAAAAGGAAGCCCGTCTTGGATGACAATCCGCTCACACGTCCCGGCCCGGCCCATCCCGACATCAAGGACGCCGACATAGCGCGTCTCGTCACGACGTTTTACGCCCGCGCCCGGGAAGACGAAATCCTTGGCCCGATCTTTAATCGCGCCGTCGATGACTGGGATCACCACATTGAGCAGATCACCGATTTCTGGTCTTCTATCATGCTGCGCACCGGCCGCTATTCGGGCCGTCCGCTCAACCCCCATCTACGCCTCCCGATCGAAGCCGAGCACTTCGACCGCTGGCTGGCGCTGTTCGAAAAAACAGCCAACGATATTTTCCAGCCCGAGATCACCCACGAATTCATGATCCGCGCCCGCCGCATCGCCGACAATTTCGAACTCGCCATCGGCACCATGCGCGGCGAAATCCGAGCCCCCCGCCACGCGCGCTAACCACTCAAGCGCTTGGGCAGGCCTCAGCCGCTGAACACCGCGTTCACCCATCGGATGATTGACCGCATCCCCGCCGCTGCCTAGAACAGCGCCAACACTTCGGGGACAACAGCCCATGAGCGACAATTCTTTCGGCCATCTGTTCAGGTTCACCACCTGGGGTGAAAGCCATGGCCCCGCGCTTGGCGTCGTCGTCGATGGCGTGCCTCCCAACCTTCCGATCAGTGCCGAAATCATCCAGCGCGATCTCGATCGCCGCAAACCCGGCCAGTCGCGCTACACGACCCAGCGCCGCGAGGCCGATGAGGTCAAGATCCTTTCCGGCGTCTTCGAAGACGAACGCAGCGATGGCCTGCGCACCACCGGTACGTCACTTTCGCTGATGATCGAAAACACCGACCAGCGCTCGAAAGACTATGGCGATATCCGCGACAAATTCCGTCCCGGCCACGCCGACTACACTTATTTCCAGAAATACGGCATCCGCGACTATCGCGGCGGTGGCCGTTCATCGGCGCGCGAAACCGCAGCCCGCGTCGCCGCCGGTGCCGTCGCCAAGCTGGTCATCCCTAACGTCACCATCCGCGCCTCGCTGATCCAGGTCGGCCCGCACAAGATCGACTACGCCAATTTCGATTGGGATCAAGTCGATCAGAACCCCTTCTTTTGCGCGGACGCACAGGCTGCCGAAACCTGGGCGACCTATCTCGACGGCATCCGCAAGGCAGGCTCATCGGTCGGCGCCATCGTCGAAGTCGTCGCCGAAGGCGTGCCCCCCGGTTGGGGCGCGCCGATCTACGGCAAGCTCAGCGCCGACATCGCGTCGGCCTTCATGTCGATCAACGCCGTCAAGGGCGTGGAAATCGGCGAGGGCATGCATTCGGCCGAACTGACCGGCGAGGAAAATGCCGACCAGATGCGCGCCGATCGCCCATTGCCCAAATTCCTCTCCAACAAGGCCGGCGGCATCTTGGGCGGCATATCCAATGGCGATCCCATCGTCGCCCGTTTTGCCGTAAAGCCTACAAGCTCGATCCTCACCCCGCGCCAGACCGTCACGACGCAAAACGAGGACACCGATATCATCACTAAAGGCCGCCACGACCCCTGCGTCGGCATCCGCGCCGTCCCCATCGGCGAAGCGATGATGGCGTGCGTTCTGGCCGACCATTTCCTTCGCCACCGCGGGCAGACCGGCCGCGACGGCGGCATTGGCTTCGGCCGCAACGACATCTGAGCTTTCTTACCTCTCCCCAGGAGGAGAGGGCGCTGCGCAGCAGCGGGTGAGGGGGCCTTCCTAATTTTACGGAGTCTAAGTGTTGTTCTCTGAATCCGACAAGCGCGTCGAAGCCGCTCTCACCGCTATGACGAACGGCGGCATGGTCGTCGTCATCGATGATCACGACCGGGAAGGGGAGGGCGACATCATCGCCGCAGCCTCCACCATCACCCCCGAACAGATGGCTTTCATCGTCCGCCACACCTCGGGCATCGTCTGCACGCCCATCACTGGCGAGCGTGCCGCAAAGCTGCACCTCGACCCTATGGTCGCCGTCAACGATTCGGCCCATTCGACGGCCTTCACCGTCTCGATCGATTTCAAGCACGGCACCACCACCGGCATCTCTGCAGAGGATCGCACCGCCACTGTACGGGCCCTGACCAATGGTAATGTCGCCGCCGAGGATTTCTCCCGTCCCGGCCACATCTTCCCGCTGATCGCCCGTCGCGGCGGCGTCCTCATGCGCTCGGGCCACACCGAAGCTGCTGTGGACATGTGCAAGCTGGCCGGACTCCCCGACGTCGGCGTCATCTGCGAACTGGTCAACGACGACGGCACCGTCACCCGCGGCCAGCAGGTGGCCGATTTCGCCGCGAAACACGATCTGCCCCTCATCTCGGTCGCTGATCTCATCGCCTACCGCCAACGGCGCGAAAAACTCGTCGAGCGCGTCGCCACCTTCGAGATCGACACCACCGCCGGCCGCGCCATTGCCTATGCCTATTCGACACCGTTTGACCGGGTGCAGCACCTCGCCGTCGTTTTCGGCGATCTCGCTGGCGGCAAGGACATCCCCGTCCGCCTGCAGCGCGAGGACATCGTCACCGACGTCTTTGGCGGCGCCTCGAAACTCAATGCATCGATCGAAAAGCTGTCCCAGACCGGCGGCGTTCTGGTCTATCTGCGCGAAGGCACCGCCGGCGTTGCTCATGACAAAGCCGCTGCAGAGGCCGAACGCGAAGACCATGGCTCGGCCCGGCAACGCGAGGCTGAATGGCGCGAAGTCGGCCTCGGGGCCCAGATCCTCCGCGATCTCGGCGTCTCCTCGATCCGCCCCATGTCATCGCGCTCGCGCTATTATGTGGGCCTCGACGCTTTTGGCATTACCGTGGCGGAAAGCTGACTCTCCCCGCAATGTTCGTTCTGTCGCACTGAGACATTACGCCCCGTCCGATAGCCCTTGAACCGCCCACTTCGCTGGCCATGTTGTCAGCTGTGGGCCGTTCGCCATGGCCCGCTTCGAAAATCAGACACCAACAAGAGGTTCCCGCCTGGCCGCGGAGAGCCCGGGAGAATGCTATGCCTGCAATGCGGCTATGCCGCTCGTGCGATGGGCCTGTGCCCCGCGCATCACGACGATGTCCGTGGTGTAAATGCGATCGTACGACCCTATCCACCAAACCCCAGAGAACCGGTCGATCCGTATTGACGCGACGTGACCCCGTCCGCGTCATGCCGCCACCTGATTTGACGGCGCGCCAGGATATCTGACCAACGAACGAGGGCGCCGCGGGGACGCCCTTTGCATTGCACTTTGCGAAAGACCTAGCCTTTGACGAGGGCCGCCAGATATTCGGTGTTGCCGTCGCCACCTCTCAGCGGCGAGTCCCACATGCCCTTAACGCTCCACCCCAGCGTTCGCATATGCTCGAATACGGCCGCGACCGACGCCTTCACATGCGCGCCCGGCAAAACGATCCCGCCCTTGCCGACATTATCGCGCCCCACTTCGAACTGCGGCTTGATCAGCAAGATCGCCTGCGCCCCCGCCCGGCACAACGCGGACGGCGCGTCGATGATTTTGATCAGCGACACAAAACTCACATCCGAAACCAGAAGATCGATCGGGTCGGCAATCGTCTCAGCCGTCAGATCCCGCGCATTGGTGCCTTCCATCGAAACCACCTGTCCAAGCGCCCCAACGCTGGCATGCAACTGCCCATGCCCGACATCCACGGCATAAACCCGCGCCGCCCCGCGCTCCGCCAGCACCTGCGTAAACCCGCCCGTCGACGCTCCAAGATCGAGACAAACCTTACCCGCCGGATCGAACCCCGCAGCATCCAGCCCCGCGATCAGCTTTAGCGCCGCCCGCGACACATATCCCGACGCCGGATCCTCCAGCGCAATCTCGTCGCTTTCCAAAACCTGCTGATTGGGCTTGCGCGCCGGCTCGCCATTCACCCGCACGGTGCCGCGCAAGATCGCGTCCCTGGCCCGCGCCCGCGAAGGCGCCAGCCCCCGCTGCTCCAGCGCCACATCAAGCCTTATGCGGCTCATGCCCCGGTCAGGCGCCGAATCTTGTCGCGCGCCGTGTCGCTGTCCTCGCCCCAGGCGATGGTGCCGAAAAAGTCGCCATCCTCGTCGATCATGAACACGGACGCTGTGTGATTGACCAGATACTCGGTCGTGCCCTCGGCCTCGACCTTTTCGGAAAACACCCCATAGGAGCGCTTGATCTTGTCGGTCTGGGCCTGGTCGCCCACAAGTCCCATCACGTCCGGCCCGAAATTGGAGAGATACCCACGCGTATGCTCAAGCGTATCGCGTTCAGGGTCGACGGACACGAAAACAATGCGCAGATCGTCGTCGTCCAGCCCCAACTGCTCTTTCCATGCCGTCGTTTCGGCCAGCGTCATCGGGCAGACATCGGGGCAGTATGTATAGCCGAAAAACATAAGCGTCGGGGTGCCGAGCAAATCGTCTTCGGTGAAAATTTCACCGGTCGCAGTCGAAACCATCTCGAACGGTCCGCCGAACATCGCACCGGATGGCTGGATGGGTTTTGTGAAATAGATCACCGTCGCCGAAACGGCGGCCACCGCAACCAGAGCCCACAAAACGATCCGAACCTTCGACAGCACGATATAAAGCCTTCGCGTTACTGATCCAGCGGCTCGACGCCAACCGGCGTGCCATCCTTGGCGAGCGTGATCTTTTCGATCCGCGCTTCGGCCTGCTTGAGCAGGGCTTCGCAATGGCGCTTGAGCGCTTCGCCGCGTTCGTAGATCGCAATCGATTCCTGCAAGGGAGCCTTGCCGCCCTCGAGTTGCGCGACGATTTTTTCAAGCTCGTCGAGCGCCGCTTCAAAGCTCATATCGGCGATATCGGTCATGGCTGTGCCTTCTCAGTCGATCTGGGAATCGGGTCCGGCTTCGCCGGTCAGCAGCATGCCTACATGCGCCGACACCCCCGAAGCAAGTCCGCCAAGATCGTACCCGCCTTCAAGCATCGAGACGATCCGGTTTGAGCAGCGCCGGGCGGCAATGTCCATCAACTTTCCCGTGAGCCATGCATAGTCCGATCCCACCCATTCGAGCTGCGCCAAGGGGTCGCGGCGTTCGGCGTCGAACCCGGCTGAAACAAGGATGAGGTCGGGCGCGAAATTGTCCAGCGCCGGCAGGATGCGCTCCTTATAGGCCATCCGCATCTCGTCCCCGCCGGTCCCGGCCTTGAGCGCAGTGTTGACCACATTGCCCACACCCGTTTCATGCGGTGCGCCCGTACCGGGATAAAGCGGCATCTGGTGGCTCGACGCATAGAACACGCTCGGATCACTCTCGAAAATATTCTGGGTGCCATTGCCGTGATGCACATCGAAATCGATGATCGCCACCCGCTCCGCGCCAAACAGCCTCTGCGCCTGCCGTGCGGCAATGGCGATCGTGTTGACGAGGCAAAACCCCATCGACCGGTCGCGCTCCGCATGGTGTCCCGGCGGTCGCGACAGTAAGAACGCATTGTCCGCCTGGCCCATCACGACGGCCTCGATCCCACGCAAGACGCCACCCAATGCCGTCGCCGAAGCCTCGAGGCTTCGCTCGGAGACAAAAGTATCCGGATCGATCTGCCCGATCCCCTCGGCGGGTCGCACCTGTCGGATTATATCCATCACAGCCGGGCTATGGACGAGTTCGGCCAGTTCGAGATCACCCGGAGCGGCCGTCTCGCGCTGGATCGTGCTGAACCGGGGATGGCTCAACGCCTTTTGCGCCGCCTCGATGCGCTCCTGCCGCTCGGCATGGCCTTGGGGCGTCCGGTGCGCCGCACCGTTGGATTGGCTGATCAGAAGGGTGGTCATCATGGCCTCGGCTGTTGCCTCTTCTTGACGCGGCCCACCCGGCTTGTCAAACAGCGTCGATGAAGCCGATCGCCCGCCATCCCCAGTCTGTCGAAGACGCCGCAGATATCTTGCGGACAGGGGACGTGTGCGCCTTCGCGACGGAGACCGTTTACGGCCTTGGCGCCGACGCGACCAATTCGGATGCAGTCCTTAAAATCTACGAAACCAAGGGCCGACCACGCTTTAACCCGCTGATTAGCCATTGCGCCGATATCGACATGGCCGCCCGTTATGCCGAATTCTCCCCGCTGGCAAAAAAGCTCGCGGCCAGCTTCTGGCCCGGCCCCCTCACGCTGGTCCTGCCGCTTCGCAAAAACAGCGGCCTGTCCGACCTCGTCACCGCCGGCCTCGATACCGTCGGCCTGCGCATCCCTGGCCATGAAACGGCTCGGGCCCTGATCGCCGCCCTCGGCAAACCCATCGCCGCGCCGTCGGCCAACCCGTCGGGAAAGCTCTCGCCCACGAGCGCCGAACAGGTCCGAAAAGCCTTCGCTGATGCAGTGCCCGTGCTCGACGGTGGCCCATGCAGCAGCGGTCTGGAATCCACAATTCTCGCGATAGACGGCGACACCGTCACCCAACTCCGCGCCGGGGCCTTGCCACGCGACGCCATCGAAGATGTCCTCGGGCACCCCATAGCAACAGCCGCACCCAACGCCGCAATCACCGCTCCCGGCATGCTCAAAAGCCATTACGCGCCGATGAGCCCGCTCCGTCTCAACGCCGCCGCGCCAAATCCTGGCGAAGCCTTCCTCGCCTTCGGGCCCCAGCCAGATTTCAACGGCCCGCTTCTCAATCTCTCCCCAGCCGCCGACCTCACCGAAGCCGCCCGAAATCTCTTTTCTTACCTCGCCCGTCTCGACGCCGAGGGCAGGGCAGTCATCGCGATCGCCCCAATCCCCGACACCGGCCTCGGCGAAGCCATCAACGACCGCCTCCAACGCGCCGCCGTGCCCCGCCCATAGCGCTCGCGCCCTCCCCAATCCCGTCGTCCTCGGGCTCGACCCGGATATCGGCAACGTTGTGTCGCACGTCATGCGCACCGGTTTACGCCATGGTCCCGACAGCTTAACCTCGTCCACAAACATTGATGGAAGTTCCCATGACAACCCGCACCGCCGCCTGCACCTGCGGGCAACTCTCGATCACGGTCCATGGCGAATCGCTTGGGCATGGCATCTGCCACTGCCTTGCGTGCCAAAGCCGCACCGGCAGCGTGTTTGCAACACTCGCCGCCTTTGCCGCCCCGTTCGAAGTCACCGGAAACGCTACACAATATGTCCGCACAGGCGATCAGGGCGCCCGTTTTCGCTTCAACTTCTGCCCCATCTGCGGCTCGACGGTTTTTCACACGGAAGAGGGCATCGACAAATTCGTAATGGTCGCCGTCGGTTGCCTTGCCGATCCCAGTTTCCCGCCCCCGCAAGATTCCGTCTACGACTCCCGCCGCCACCCATGGGTGCAATTGCCCGACGGCATCACAGCGTTCGCCAAAAACCCGGAATGAGCACAACGCTCAACCTGAGCGACGAGGGCCGGAGCGCCGCTAATCCCGCACGTTATACGGCTTCTGATCCCGCCAGAACCGCATCAGGCTTTCAAGATCGGGATCGCCGCCCTTGGGAAGAACGACCCGCAGATTGACGTAGAGATCGCCTTTTCCGAACAAGCCCTTTCCCTTGAGACGCATCGCCTTGGATGTATCGGGACCCGGCGGCAGGTTCAGTTCCACGGCCCCGTCGAGTGTCGGCACCCGAACTTTGGACCCCAAAACAGCTTCATAGAGCGTAATTGGCACATCGACCCGCAGATCGTTCCCGTCGCGCCGGAACTGCTTGTGCTTGGCAAATTTGATCGTCACCAGCGCATCGCCCGGCTGCCCGGTTAGGGGCGACGGACGGCCCTGTCCCCGCAGGCGGATCTGCTGGCCCTCTTCGACCGGATGGGGCAGCTTGACCGAAACGGTCTTCCCCGACGGAAGCGTCACCGGCACCGAGCCGCCTTTGTGGGCGTCTTCCAGCGTCACGGCGAGATTTACGACCACGTCCTCGCCCTTGGCCGAGGCGCCGCCGCTCGTTGCTCCGGTAAACGGATCCCAACTCGCCCCGCCGGCACCGGCACCACCCGAGCCACCAAACGGGTTGGCACCCGCCGAAGAGCGGCGTGCACCGCCAAAGCCGTTCATGAATTCCTTGAGGATATCTTCAGGGTTGAACCCGCTCGCTCCGCCGGCACCGCCGGCTCCGGGCCGCCCGGTGCGCGGGTCGAACCCGCCGAACCCGGCAAATTTCGGATTGCCGTCGGCATCGATTTCGCCGCGGTCATATTGGGCGCGCTTGGTCTTGTCGGACAAAAAGTCATAGGCCGCCGTCACTTCGGCGAACTTTTCGTGTGAGGACTTGTCGTTGGGGTTCTGGTCAGGGTGCAGCGTCTTGGCCAGTTTGCGATAGGCGGTCTTGATGTCCTTTTCGCCGGCGCTCTTTTGCACCCCCAGCACTGAGTAAGGATCGCGCATACGCTCTCTTCAACCTCAAAGGGCACCGCCGTCGACCAATCGCCGGGAGTGCCACGTTCATTTGTTTCGCAAGATTTGCGACGCCGTTGCAGCGTCGCGGCTTTGCGTTCTATATGGCCACGGACCCCATTAATGTCCAGAAGGCGATGATATGAGTGCTGAGACGGCGTCCTTGACCGACCTCTTGTTCGATGATGCCTTCACCGGCCCGATCGACCCGATGGAGCTCTTTCCCCTCTGGCTCGAAGAGGCGCGCGCCAGCGAACCCAACGATCCTAACGCCATGGCCGTCGCCAGCGTCGATGACGACGGGCTCCCCGACCTGCGCATGGTCCTCCTCAACGGCTTTTCGCCCGAAGGCTTCGTGTTTTTCACAAATTTCGAATCGGCAAAGGGCCGCGAGCTCATCGCCCACCCAAAGGCTGCCTTGCTCTTTCATTGGAAAAGCCTGCGCCGCCAGATTCGCATCCGCGGCACTGTCGACACCGTGACCGAGGCCGAAGCCGACGCCTATTTCTCGACCCGCCCCACCCAATCGCGTCTGGGTGCACACGCCTCCGACCAGTCCCGCCCGCTCGATAGCAGAAAAACCCTCGTCGATCGCGTGGAAGTCTTGCGTGAGAAGTTGGGCGAGAACATCCCCCGCCCACATCACTGGTCGGGCTTTCGCGTCCAGCCTCTCCAGATCGAATTCTGGAAAGACGGCGCCTTCCGCCTGCACGATCGCGTGCTCTTCACCCGGCCCGCGCTCGACAGCGACTGGTCCCGTACGCGCCTGAACCCCTGATTCATGCGCATTCTCGTCCGCACGTCCAAACTGGCCATCTGGTCCCGCCGCCTCGCGCTTTTTGCCGCGGCGCTGATTTTCATCTCCGGCGCACTGCACGTCTTTGCCCAGATCGCTTCGATCGCGTTCGAAACTACCCTAATCATAGGTTCGCTGATCGCCACCCTGGCGCTCGTCTTCGCCATCGCCGCCTACGTCCGCCTGTGGATCACCGGCGATAAGGGCTGGGCCCCCGCCACCGCGGGGTTTCTCGTCAGCCTTCTGTGCCTCACGCCCGCCATGCTCGCCGCGACGCTGAGCGTCATCTACCCCTCGACCGCTGACGTCACGACCGCCTTCGACGACGCACCGGCCCTCTTGCAGGCCACTCCCAATCACCCCGAGATCGACGCCGAAACGGTCCTCCAATCCTTCCCCAACCTCATCACGCGCATTTACCAGATCCCCCCCGAAGCCCTGTTCGTTCTGGCCCAGGATCTCGTTCGCGCCAATGAATGGACCGTGCTCGAAATTACCGAACCTACGCAAACCGATGGCCGCGCCTCCCTCAACGCTTTGCGCCGCTCGCTGCTGGGGTTCGAAAACGAAATCGTCTTCCGCATCTCGGCAAGCCCTATCGGCGCCCAAATCGACCTCCGCGCCGCATCGCTCGAGCCCGTTCCCCACGATCTCGGAGACAACGGCCGCGCCATCGAGGGTTTCCTGCTCGCCCTCGATGATCGCGTCAGCGTCTATATCCAGGACAATCTCGCCACCACCACCGAGGACCAGCCGCCCGAAGTTATCGACGGCGTCCCCTCAGACGAGGCTGAGCCGGATCCCCAATAGCGTGCGCCGCACCACGACCCGCCCCTGCCGCTCGAGATATTCCGCATGGGCCAATAGCGTCCGCCCGGCCGCCAGCAACAGCCGCCCCTTCAGCCCCGGATAAACCGCAAGCGCAGCCTGCCGCAGCGATTTCGGCCCGCCCTCCAGAACAGCCAACAACTGCCCGTTCCGCATCGACCGATGGGCCTTTAATGCCCGCGCATGCTCGCGCCCATCGGCGATCGCGCCGCCATGCCCGGGCAGATATAGCGACTGCTCCAGCCCGATCACCCGATCCAGCGATGCAAAATAATCCCTTAGATCTCCATCCGGCGTCGCAATCAGAGTCGAATTCCACCCCATCACATGATCCCCAACGATCAGTTCGGGCCGCCCCGCGATGGCAAACGCCAGATGATTGGCGCAATGCCCCGGCGTCGCCACGACCTCCAGCCCAATCCCGTCGAATTCCAACCGCTCGCCATCCACGATCACCCGATCCGGCATCAGCCGAAAATCACCCGCCCGCCCGAACGGGTTGAACTCGAACGGCTTCAGGGGCCGCGACAACCGATGTGGCCCGTTCGACCACAGCGGCGCCCCCGTCGTCGCCATCAGCTTGCGTGCCAGCCCGCAATGGTCGCGATGCGTATGGGTCAAGACCACCGCCTCCACCCGCCGCCCGGCGATCGCATGGGTCAGCGCCGTCAGATGCGCCTCGTCATCCGGCCCCGGATCGATCACCGCAACTGCGCGCTCGCCGACGATATACGTATTTGTCCCCGTAAACGTGTACGCCCCCACATTGGGCGCCGTCACCCGCACGATACCGGGCGAAACCGGCACGGCAACGCCGGTCTGCGGATCGAAGCTGGTGGAATAGGCCGGGGCCGGAGTGGATGCAGGCATTGCGCGCGGACCGGTCTTGTGGCTAAAACGGGAAACCTGCTTCGGCTTTAACGCAAAGGGACAAGTTATGGCCACGACTTTCGCCACACCCAATACGCTTCTCGGCCTGTATCAGCCCAAGTCGCAGGCTGCGCGCCTCGTCTCGGCGCTTGCCATAGCCTTTATCGGCTCGGTGCTGATCACCATGGCCGCCAAGGTCAACGTGCCGACATGGCCAGTGCCCGTAACGCTGCAGTCGATGGCCATCGCCATCATCGCCGGCGCGTTCGGCTTCCGCATGGCCACGGCAACCGTCGGCCTTTATCTCGCTCAGGGCATCGCCGGCCTCCCGGTCTTTGCCGGTGCGTTTGCTGGTCTGCCCTACGTCTTTGGCCCCACCGGCGGCTTCCTTGTCGGCTTCCTCGCAATGGCTGCAATCATCGGCTGGCTGGCCGATCGCGGCGCCATGCGCAACGTGTTCAGCGCCTTCGGTGCCATGCTCGCCGGCGCGACAGTCATGTTCGTCTTCGGCTTTGTCTGGCTGATGACCATGGCCGGTCAGGCCGCCTGGATCGATCAGTCGAACGCCGTCGCCTCCGCCTTCCAGGGCGCCGTGCAGCCGTTCATCGTCTGGGACATCGTCAAAATGGCCTTCGCCGCCCTCACCGTCGTCGGCGGCTGGTCGCTGCTGTCGCGCAAATAAGCGCCACACGCCACTTCAAATTTAATCAGGCCGATCCTCCGGGATCGGCCTTTTTGTTTTTGAAGTCATAAATAGTGGTTTAATAATTTGGTATTATTATTGAATATCTCGATCAAATTGTAGAATGAAAATTCTTGATCATCAATTCAGTATTTCTGAAGTTCTGGCTATCTCCATCAATTGAACTTGCTCGTTACGTGGCAGACACTACTGACAAGCGCCTGAACGGCTTGGCGTGCCAATGCGTTTCGCAGTGACTGTCCAGCCACATCGTCAATCCCCCCTTTCAGGCGCCCATTCGCCGCCGGAAGCCCCTGCCGGCGGCGCCTTGCTTTGCGATGCGAGGATTTGCGTCAGTGGGCTGGAGGAGAGACTATGAGACGGCTAACCACAGCCGGCGTGTTGCTGCTATCGATCACGGCAACCACCTGCATTTTCGCACAGGAGGCAGCGCCTTCGGACCCCTGGTCCGATTTCGTGCCCGTAACCGACGAAATTCTTGCCGACCCCGCCGATGGCGATTGGGTCAACTGGCGACGCACCCGCGACAGCTGGGGCCATTCCCCGCTAACCCAGATCACCCCCGAAAACGTCTCCGACCTGCAGATGGCATGGTCCTGGAACATCGAACCGGGCACCTTCGAATCGACACCGCTGATCTATGGCGGCGTCATGTACATGGCTGGCGCCAAGGACGTCATTCAGGCCCTAGACGCCACCAATGGCGATTTGCTCTGGGAGTATAAACGCGAACTCCCTGAAAATGCCTGCGGCGGCACATCCGGCGCCACGCGAAACCTCGCGATTTACGGCGACCGCATCTTCACCTCGACCTGTGATGCCCACGTCATGGCCCTAGACGCGAGGACCGGCCAAGTCGTTTGGGATGTGGAGATGGAAAGCTGGGAAGACTATCGCGTCGGCTTTTCCACTGGCCCCACCATCGTGAACGGCATGGTGATTTCCGGCCTCACGGACTGCCGCGTGTTCCGCGAAGAACGCACCGGCTGTTATGTCGTCGCCCACGAGCCTGAAACCGGCGAAGAAATCTGGCGCACTTACACCGTCGCCATCGAAGGCGAAGAGGGTGGCGACACCTGGGGCGATGCCCCCGACTTTCTGCGTGCCGGCGGCAGCGTCTGGCATCCATGCTCGTATGACGAAGAGCAGGACGTGATCCTCTGCTCCACCGGCCAGGCCTATCCCTGGACCAGCCTGGGACGCGGCCACACGGGCGAAGCGCTCTACACCAACGCCTCGATCGCGCTGGAACCCTCGACGGGCGAAATCCTCTGGTACCACCAGTTCCTGCCCGGTGAGACGCTCGATCTTGACGACGCTTTCGAACACGTCTTTGTCGATGTCGATGGCCAGAAGCGCTTCTACAAGATCGGAAAGTCCGGCATTTTGTGGGTCATGGACCGCGAGACCGGTGAATACATCGATCACCGCGAAATGGTTTACCAGAACGTCTTCGACGTCGACACCGAGACCGGTCAGGCCATCGTTCGCGAAGAACAAATCCCTGTCGATTTCACGACCCCGATCTTTTCCTGCCCCTCTACGGCTGGCGGCAAGGACTGGCATCCCACGGCGTTCAATCCCAACACCCGTGGCCTCTATATCCCCATGAGCCAGAGCTGCATGAACTTTACCGCCGTGCAGGTTGAGGCCGTTGTTGGCGGCGGTGGCACGGGTGGCGTGCGGACATTTGCGCCCATGCCCGATGTCGAAGGGCAGGGGCTCCTCGCCGCCGTTAATGTCGACACGCTTGAAGAAATGTGGCGCCACGAACAGCACGCCCCATTCCTCACCGGCGTCCTCTCCACCGAGACCGGCCTGATCTTTGCCGGCGATCTCGACCGCTACTTCAAGGCGTTCGATGCCGAAACCGGCGAAGTCGTCTGGCAGACGCGCCTGTCCCAGTCGGTTCAGGGCATGCCCGTCACCTATGAGATCGATGGCACCCAATATATCGCCATCCCCACCGGGCTGGGCGGCGGCAGCCCGCGCGCGCAGGCGGCACTGGTTCCCGATATCCGCATTCCGGCATCGGGCAACAATCTGTTCGTCTTCGCACTCCCCGATCAGGGCTGATCGACCCTCAGGGTCATCTGATCGGTGCTGCACTGGATCCCGGAAAATGCCGGGATAACGGCGGGTCATTGGGGCCTCACCTCCAACGATCTCTCCGTCGCCCCGGGATTTATTCCCGGGGTCCAGCAGCAGCCTCGCCCCGCAGTCAGATTCCAATTTGGGCCGCCCACACATACCGATCGGCCCGCCCCACCGGAGAGCGTCGTGATCCGCCTCACCCTCATCGCTGCCATGGCCTCGGTGCTTCTGACCCACATCGCCCATGCCCAGCCCGAAGTGCCCGCCGATTTCTATGATCGGGGCGTCGCGTCGCGGGGTAACAGCGTCGTTTTCTGCATCTGGCCCACAAGCCCCCTTGTCGCGCTGGACCGCGCCGTCGCCCAGGCCATTGGCGACGCCCAATTGTTCGACGTCGAATTCTTCGAAGTTCCGCTCACCAGCGCTGGTGCTCAGGAAACCTTTGAGCAGGAGCTGTTCATCCACCTCATGGACAATTGCGACGCGGTGATGGGCGGAAGCCTCGCCTGGAGCCCGTTGCCTGAATGGCTGACCATCACGCGGCCATATCTCGAGATCACCCAAACCATTGCGACATCCGACAGGACGATTGCCAATCTCGGCGATCTGCCGCCGGGCACGCGGGTCGGCTCTATCCTCATGTCGCCATCCGACATGGTGTTCGCCACTGCAATCCGCGCTGGCTTACTCCCCAATATCACCCGCATTCCGTACGATACTCCGGCCAGAATTCTGGCGGCGATCGAAGCGGGCCGGCTTGAGGCCGGGCTGGTGCCGGACCATGCCGTTGAGGGATATTCAGGTCCGACGCTTGCCTCGGCATCGACCGATCCGCTCAGGCTCGCCCCTGAAGCCACCGGTATGCTGCTGCTCTCCAGCAACACCTATCTGCGCGCCCTGCTCGATGACGCCATCGCCTCTCTGGAGGCGCAGGGCGCCCTAGATGCTGTCATCGGAAAGGCCCGCGAAACCATGGATTGACGTCTCTCTGCAACCTCCGCACGGTTGAGGACGTTGCTGATGTGAAGACCTTTTCTCACACAGGAGACAGCGAATGGATCCGTTCCCCTATCCGTGGTTGTTCGCCGTACTCGGCGGCGCCGTTATTCTGGGCATCGTACTCGCCTATGGAGCGTTTAAATCTTCCAGAGCCACACGTCGGCAGCAGGAAGCCGCCGAGCGTGGTGCGGAAGAAATCTATCACAAGGACCATAGCGGCCACTGATGGCTGAAGCCGGGCGCGTCGTCATCATCGGAGCGGGTTTCGGCGGCTTAAGTGCTGCACGCAAGCTCGCGCGCGCCGGCGTGCCCCTCACACTCATCGACAAGAAGAACCATCACCTGTTCCAGCCCTTGCTGTACCAGGTCGCCTCTGCCGCGCTTTCGCCGGCCGAGATCGCCGTCCCCGTCCGGTCAGTGCTTTCGCCTGGCAAGACCGGCGACGTCAAAATCCTGATGGAAGAGGTTCAAGGGATCGACACCGATCGCAAGCTGGTCAGATCGGTCGGCGGGGATGAAATCGCCTATGAGAGCTTGATTATCGCCGCCGGGTCGAAGTTTACCTATTTCGGCAAGGAAGACGAATGGGCCGAAAATGCCCCGGCGCTCAAATCCCTCGATGACGCCTTGAATATCCGCCGTCGAGTCCTTTTGGCCTTCGAGCGGGCCGAGACCACCCACGACGAGAACCTGCGCCAGCGCCTCATGACTTTCGTCATCATCGGCGGTGGCCCGACCGGAGTGGAAATGGCCGGGGCGTTGGCCGAACTGGCCCGCGCGACCCTCGCTCGGGATTTCACCAATATCGACCCGCGCGCCGCCCGCGTCGTTCTCGTTGAAGCCGTCGATACCTTGCTCGGAGCATATCCGGCCCATCTTGGCGCATATGCCGAAAAAAAGCTGACTGAACTCGGTGTAGAGGTGCGAACGCAGTCACCGGTTGAAGTCATAAACGCCGATGGCGTTACCGCCGGCGGCGAAATGATCGAAACCTCCAACATCTTCTGGTGCGCTGGCGTCGAAGCTGTACCGGTTGGCGAATGGCTTGGGGTCCCAACCGAAAAGAACGGCACCGTCCCGGTCGGTGCTGATCTCCGGCTGCCGGGTCGAAAGGACATCTTCATCATCGGGGACGCCGCCACCGTTCTCGATGAGGATGGCAAGCCCTTTCCCGCCCTTGCTCCCGTCGCCAAACAGCAGGGCAAATACGCGGCTGACGCGATTATCCGCCAGCGCGAGGGCAGGGCCGAGCAAGCGCCCTTCCATTATCGGGATTGGGGCACCATGGCCACGATAGGGCGCGCCGCGGCGGTCGCGAAATTCGGCAAGATCGAAGTCACCGGATTTCCCGCCTGGCTCTTATGGGGCTTCGTGCACGTCGCCTACCTCGTCGGCTTCCGCAACCGCATCACGGTCCTGATCAACTGGCTCTGGCACTGGCTCACCTACGCCAAAGGCTCCCGGCTCATCACCGGCCCCGACGAAGCCGCCATCCGGGCCGTAGATAGCCGTAAGGCCGTCGACGAGGAACTGGATAAGACGGTCAACGCTGTGGATTGACCGGGAAACGCCCCAGGACCCTTTGCGTCATATGGCGCAGTGGAAGTATTCATGCCACAAGCTTTCGTCCGGCTGCATGGTGCAGCCGATTTAGGGCAATATATCCATGAAATTTCTTGCATTTGGGGCTGCAGCATCCCTCGCCGTTCTCCTCGGCGCAACGTCAGCGATGGCGCAGAATGTCGAGTTCACGCTCACCAATGAGTCGAGCTACACGCTGACCTATTTTTACGCATCGCCCAGCGATGACGACTCTTGGGGCGAAGACCTTCTGAGCGAAGTCGGGGTTTTGGAATCGGGCTATGAAGGCACCGTGTTCATCGGCGATGGCAGCGACCAGTGCCTTTACGACTTCCGCTTCGAGACCGCCGAGGGTCCCGAGCTCGAAGTGGCCGCGATCGATATCTGCGCCTTGGACAGCTACACCCTGACCGACTAGGGATACGAAAAAGCCGGAGGTTCGAAAACCTCCGGCTGAACTGGTCGGAGTAGGGTGATTCGAACACCCGACCCCCTCGTCCCGAACGAGGTGCGCTACCAGGCTGCGCTATACTCCGCATGAGGTTGTTGCCAACCTCTGTATAGGTCCGTCGATCACGTCCATATACTTCGATCTCGGGCCTTTTATAGAGGGTTGTGGAGAGGTTCAAGAGCGTTCGAGAGGTGTTGCGAGCGCGTAGCAAACAGTGTAGGAACCAACCCGCTTTGGGGCGTCGCCAAGTGGTAAGGCATCGGTTTTTGGTATCGACATCCGCAGGTTCGAATCCTGCCGCCCCAGCCAGCTTTTCGGGCAAAAAAGGCCCGGTTCAAGCCTGATCGCCATCGATCCCATAGCGGTTCATCTTCTCCCAAAGCGTCGTCCGCGATATCCCCAACTGCCGCGCTGCCGGCTGGATACGCCCCTCATTTTGCTGCAGAACCGCAATGATATGATGGCGCTCCGCCATCTCCCGTGCTTCCAGCAGCGTCGCCGGCGCAACGGCATTTTCGCTTTGCCGTTCTGGAAAAAGATCAGAAGGACCAATGGCTTCCGCGTCGCCCAGCGCCACCGCACGATCGATGCGATTGACCAGTTCACGCACATTTCCCGGCCAGCGATGCGCCACCGCCGCCGCGATCGCATCTGCCGTCAGCCGTGGGGCATGACGTCCAAACCGCTGGGCTGCAGTCTCCAGACGACTTGAAAGCAGCTCCGCAATATCCTCGCTGCGCTCCCGCAAAGGGGGCAGGATGCAGGTGATCACGTTGATCCGATACCAGAGATCGCGCCGAAAATTGCCCTCTTCGACCATCGCCTCAAGGTCCCGGTTCGTTGCGCACACAATCCGTCCGCGAAAAGCAAGATCGCGGGTTCCGCCCAGCCGTCGGAAACTGCGCTGCTCGATCAGCCGCAAGAGCTTGACCTGCATAGCCAGTGACAGCTCACCGATTTCATCGAGGAACAGCGTGCCATCCTCAGCCTCTTCGGCAAAGCCGACATGAGACGCGTTCGCGCCCGTAAACGCACCTCGCTCATGCCCGAACATGAGGGAATCAGCCATTTCCGACTGCAATAGCCCTGCATTGACAGCAACGAATGGGCGGTCGCTGCGGTCTCCAACCTGATGGATAAACCGCGCCGCGACCTCCTTGCCCGTCCCGGTTTCACCCATCAGGGTCACCGGTAAATCCACATCCGCCGCCTTCGCCAGAAGTTCGCTGGCGGCCCGCATGGCGGGAGAACCACCCAAACGGTTTCCCGGACTCGACTCCGAAATCCGGCCAATCGATGAAATCGGGCGCAGCCGTTCGATCAAGGCATCGAGGTCGAACGGCTTGGAGACATAGTCCCAGGCGCCGTCGCGGACCAGCCGAACCGCCTGATCGATCTCGCCGTAGGCGGTCATGAAAATGGTCGGCACGAGACCCACTTGCTCGAAATGCGCGCGCATCACGCTTTCACCGTCGCCATCGGGCAACCGAATGTCGGAAACGATAACGTCGGGACGGGACCGCGCCAGTTCTGCCTGCGCTTGGGCAGCGGAACGCGCCCAACGTGTTGAAAAACCTTCAAGTGTCAGGCGCTGGACAAGCGAGGTGCCCAGCGTTTCATCGTCCTCGATCAGCAACAGATTGGGTTTGCTCATGCGGGTGTTCCTGAGGCGTGACGCTCGTTTTCAGCTAGCACAATCGTTATGGCGGTGCCCACGCCCTCTTCACTTGCGATCGACAGGTGAGCGCCGATCTGGTCGAGAAGATTGGCGACCATCCAGATGCCAAGGCTCCGCTCATGGGGTAGGGCGTCCACCTTGCCGGTTACGAGCGACGCAACCAGTTCGGCGGGCATTCCGGGGCCTGTATCGGCCACGGTAATGCGTGGTCCTTCTCCCTTTGAGCCGGTGTGCAAGGTCAAGGTAACCGCACCCCCCGCCGGCGTCGCACGCACCGCGTTAATGAGGAGATTGATGAGGATTTGCCGTAGGGCATCGGCGTCGACGTTGATCTGTGCGTCCGCAGTGACGTCCCAGTACAAAGCTACCTGCGCCCGTCTCGCATCGGGCGCGATCAGCAGTTCGAGGTCTCGGATATCCTGCCCGCTCAGTCGCGCGGCGCCGGACCGGCGTCGGTACGTCGAAAGCGTCACGTCGACTACGCGCTGGATCTGCGCAAGTCCTTGTTCGAAGAGGGCAATCGTCTGTTCTCGAACGCCGGGCTCGTCGCCGAAGCGCTTGAGGGTCGAAACCCCGTTCATCAAGCCGGAAAGCGGGTTCCGAACCTCGTGGGCAATGCTGGCAGCAAGGCGGGCGAGCAGGGCATCGCGTTCCTGCTGGGCCATCCGCGAGGCTGTTTCGACCCGCTCCGTTTCCGATTGTTCGCGCAGGCTCAGGGCATGTTCCAGCCGCCGCATCTCCGGCCCTTGCTGCAGGACCTGGAGGTCCGACGGGCCGCTGGCTGGCGCCAGCCGTGCAATAAACTGCTCTAGCGGCGCCATCATGCGGCGCGTGAGAAAATAGGTCGCCAGCGCGGCAATCAGCGCCACGCCGAGATCGATGATGATGGCAAAAAGAGATGCGGTTCGCTGGGTCTGGGCAATGGATTGACCATCGAAAATGGCGCCCACCGCAAATCGCCCGCCCTCGCCCTCATAGGTCCTAGCGACCCGCACTGTTTCGGTCTCACCACTATAGTCGAGCCGAGTGAGGCCCCCGGCCTGTCCGAAAATTTCCGTCAGAACAGTATCGAGCGTCGCTTCACCCCTGTCGCCGATGAACCTGGTGTGCACCATGCCGTCAGTGTCGATCCAACGGACTGCGATTGATTCTTCGAGGAGCGCAGAGCGATAGTTGAGGGCTGATGCGATCTGGCGTTCAACACTCGGCGCGCCTTCCGGGATCGTGACCGCTATGCCACCGGCCAAAGCGTCAAGGAACACATAGGCTTGGTTGTGCAGGATCTGCTCAGACGAGCGCCGCAGAACCTCGACCCCGATTTGCGTGGATCCCACTGCCACCACGAACATGGCTGACGCGACAACGAGCGGAAGCGTTGTCGTGAGGGGCAGGGCGGTAAAGCGGTAACGGCGTCTTGGGACCATTCCCTTCTATAATCCGCGTCGACCGCCGGCACAATTTTTACCCACTAGCGCGCCCCGACAATGAAAATATCACCACCATAGCCAGCCATCAGCCGATCATGCCACGCGTGACCATACCAATAGGTGCGCAAGGGACGTGGAAGACTAGCAAGCACAATGCCGTCCGCATCCGAGAGTTGGGGCGGCAACGTGCTCGTTTCAGCGTCCCAGCTCAAGGAAGGAGCCATTTCGCATGTCACCTCATGCTCGATCGCAATGGCATCGAAGGCAGCAAACCGTTCGGGAGCGGTGTCACCGAATACAACAACCTTCGGACGTCCCCACACGCTGTGGCGCAGGGCCCAATCCAGTCCGGCCAGCACGTCCGGTTCGCCGCTATCGTTGACCACGATGAAGCCAGATCGCTGTGCCTTGCCATCGGAATAAAGGACCGGTCCGCTGTGTACGGCAGGCAGTCGCAAAAGCCCGTCCGGCTCCCAACTCGTTCCCGGACGCCGATCGTCTGAGCCGTGGTGGAACCAGCCAGTGCGGGGCAGAACGAGAAGGCTTGTTGCGCCGTCGCGCGATGACAGAATGCTTTCGGGATTACCCTCATCGTAATGCAGGCCGAGCTTTACGCGCTTTTGCCCTTTGAGAGCTTCGAGTTCGGCCATGGCGCGGCTGGCGCGTTCGCGGATATTGGTCCGCGCCTCGGCCATATCTCGCGCGCAGTCGATAGCGGCCTGGTCGATAATCACATGCGCGGAAATATGCGCGCGATTGGAGCGTGCAATGCCCAATGCACGGGAAAATACCGGTGCGACATGGCGGTCGATCACCGCAAATTTCACATCCTTGAGGTCCGGCCACCACTCTCGCGAGGTGTCGAGTGTCTCTTGCGGTTCGTCCCGGCCCAAGATCCGGGCGATCGGATCGGGGAGGGTGCCGCCCGACAGCCTTTCCTCCAGCGAGAGGCTTTGGCGCTCGAGAATGCCGTCCAAGGCGTTAGCGCCGCGCAATCCCTGCATTGGGGCGCCCGAGATATACGAGGCGCGACCCAACATGTGGCCAGCGACCGGCACTGTTAGCAACAGGAAGAGTATAGTGAGAGTACCCATGATAATGGAGTCGGTAGAGCCATGACTGACCATGGTGCCGGCCACGACGAGACCAGCGCCTAGCGTGCCAGCCTTGGTCGCCGCATGCATGCGCTGGAAGGCGTCGGTGAACCTTATCAGGCCGATAGCTGCGATGAAGAGAAAGCTTACGCCCAGCAGTTTGAGGATCAATGCGGCAATGGCGGTCATTGCTTGTCTCCTTTCCGTCGCTCGAGCAGAGCGGCAAGCGCGCAGGTCGCCAGAAACCCGATAAGTGCAACGCCGAACGCGATATCGAGAAACTCGCGCCGCGTTGTTGCGACCGCGGTCAGACCAGCGGTAGCAACGGCAATCGCAGTCAGCATATCGAGCGCGATAAACCTGTCAGCATAACCGGGGCCGACAACCATACGGAATACGGTCATAGCCAGCGGGATCATCAAGATCGCGATCAGGACGAGGGCCGCAAGGGTGACTACGGAATCAAGCTGCTCAATCATTGTTCGATCTCCCTGATGCGGCGCTCGAATTTGGTCTTGATGTCGGAAATGACGTCGTCGGGGGCAGGGGCGTCCAAGACGTGGATGTAAAGCGTCCTGCGGTCGTCGCTGACATGGAGGGCAGTTGTGCCTGGCGTTAGCGTGACGCAATTGGCGAGGACGGCGATCCCCATGTCGGTTTGGAGCCCGATAGGGACAGCGATTATGGCCGACGCAGAATTCAGCTCCCGTCCCAAAACGGCACGGGCTACTGCGACAGAGGACACAACGAGTTCCTTAAGGAATACGGCCGCCAAGGCCGTCGATCGAACCAGTCGCATGGGAAGACGAGCGATTGTCATGGCAAAACCTCCGCGGTTTCAATGCGCCCGAGAACGGCATCGATATAGGCCGCAGGCTGAAGCATGGCGTCTGCCGCTAGTTGGGCGTAAGCCACCAAGGGTTCTGGGTTGACCCCAATCGCGACGGTGATGGCCGCCAGTGCGGTGATGGGGGCCACCACCGTGATGTGCAGACGCGCGGGGATGTTGCGAGGATTGGGGGCGTCCTTCCAGAACGCTTCGATCCAGATCTTGCTCATCGAAAAGATGGTGAGAAGGCCAACAAAAAGGGCGACACCACCGAGCCACGCCGCTTCATCGCGGAACGAGGCGTCGATCACCATGAATTTTGCCCAGAAGCCCGAGAGTGGCGGGATTCCGGCCAGCGAAAGAGCAGGGATGACGAATAGCACCGCCAGCCAGGGAGAGCCTTTCATCAGCCCACCCGATTGTCGCAGATCGTAGGTTCCCGTCGTGCGATAGATGGCGCCAGCAAGGAGGAACAGGTTCGCTTTCACGATGATGTGGTGGATGATGTAGAACACCGCTCCAGCCATAGCCGCCTGCGTCGAGATCGCCAGCCCCATCATGATGTAACCGATCTGGCTGATGATGTGGAACGAGAGGATCCGCCTGATGTCCCATTGGATAGCGGCTCCGAACACGCCAAAGAGCATGGTCCCAGCCGCAAAGACCGCAATCATTTCGCGAATGCCGGCATTGTCGACTTCGAACAGCAGCGTGAAGACGCGGAACGCCGCGTAGACGCCCACCTTGGTCAGGAGCCCTGCAAAGACCGCTGAAACTACGATAGAGGCGGTGTGGTAGGAGGCTGGCAGCCAGAAAAACATGGGGAAGAACCCCGCCTTGATCCCAAAGCCAAGCAGAAACAAGAGCGCGGAGATCAAAAGCGCGCCCGACGGCTCGGTCTGCGGCAGGACCACGGCAAGATCGGCCATGTTGAGTGTGCCGGTAACGCCATAGAGCAGGCCGATGGCCATCAGGAACAGGATTGTGGAGAAAAGATTCAACACCGCGTATTTGATCGCGCCA
This sequence comes from Pelagibacterium luteolum, assembly GCF_900100665.1. GTDB lineage: Bacteria > Pseudomonadota > Alphaproteobacteria > Rhizobiales > Devosiaceae > Pelagibacterium > Pelagibacterium luteolum. The sequence continues at coordinate 310,476 of NZ_FNCS01000002.1, read as the reverse complement.
TCGAGCTGGGATTTGAACTTGTCCAGCGTCAATAGCCCGAGCGCGGTGATCAGCATCACCTCGAACCAGACATAGAGATTGAAGATGTCACCGGTGAGAAACGCACCGTTGACCCCAACCATGAGGCCCAGGAACAAAGGATAAAAGCCCGCGCGTTTCTGGGTGTCGCTAAGATCTGTCAGACCGAAAATCGCGGCGGCAAAAGCCAGAAGGCTAGAGATAACGACCATCGCCGCGCTGAATGGATCCGCGACGAAGCTTACCCCGAACGGAGCTGCCCAACTTCCGAACTGTTTGCTCTGAATGCCGTTGCCGATCACCTGATTGAGCAAAAGCAGCGATGCGACAAGCGTGATGCCGAGCCCGATCGTGCCGATCCAGCTTTGGACGGCGGGACGGGACCAGAAGGCCGCAGCGAGCGCAGCTGCGCCGAGCGGAACAGCCAAGGGCCATAAGAGCAAGGTCGTTTCGATCCACTCAGGCATCTTTCGCCTCCTTGCTGGCATAGGGCGACCCCATAGCCTCGGCGTCGTTCATGTCGCTGGTATTGACGGTGCCCAGCGTTTGGAATGCCTTGAACGCCAACGCGGCGGCAAAGCTCACCAGCGCAAAGCCGATAACAATCGCGGTTAGGATCAGGGCCTGCGGCAGAGGATTAGCGGCCAGTGGATCGAGAACCTGCGTCCCCGCTTCAATGACCGGAGGCTGCGTAGAGCGCAGGCGACCAGCGACGAAAATCAAGAGATTGGTCCCCGCCGAGAGAAGTGCGACCCCGAAAATGATGCGCACCACGTGCCGCGACAGCAGTAGGTAAACGCCCGATCCCATGATGGCGGCAATGGCAGCAGCGTAGAATATGTTCATTGCACAGCCTCCTCGTAGAGTCGGAACACAAGGCACAGGATGCCGCCCATGACGACGAAATAGACGCCGACGTCGAATACCGTCGCGGTGCCCAGATGGGTTCCGGCGATATCCACCCACCAATGGGACAGATAGGACGCGTTGGAGACGAGACCCGGAAGGCCCGAGAGCACGGCTAGGCCCAGACCCACGCCCATGAGGACCACGGGATGGATGCGCAGGACCGCGCGCGCTGAATTCACGCCATTGGCCAGAACCAATGTTGCAAACGCAGCGGCTGCAATCAGCCCGCCGACGAAACCGCCTCCCGGCTCGTTGTGGCCGCGCAAAAGGATGAACAGCGAGACGGCAAGCATGATGAAAAAGAACAGACGCGAGAGTGTCGAAAGAATGAAGGGCATGGATTTATCCTTTCCCATCTTTGCCTGGTTTGGCCGTGGCGCTGCGCAAGAGCGCCCACGCTGCCATCGTCGCGAAGGCCACGACGGCAATTTCACCAAGCGTATCGATGGCGCGGTAATCGACGAGGATGACGTTCACGACATTTCGTCCATAAGCTTCGAGATAGCTGGTCTGGCCGAAATACTCGCTCAGGCGGAAGTCGAGCGGCATGGCAGTCATGCTGACGATGGCAACGAAGATGACGCCGGAGAAAGCGACAGCGAGAAACCCGTCGCGCCGCCGCTCGGTGAGTGAGCGTGTGTGATGCCGTCGCACCGGCAGGCGGAGCAGAATGGCGCTGAGAATGATCACCAGCAGTGTTTCCACCGCAAACTGGGTTAGCGCCAGATCGGGCGCGCCATTCATCATGAAGAGCAATGCCGAGGCGAACCCGACGATGCCGACGCAGACCAGCGCCGCAATGAGCGAGCGCGCGAAGATGCTGGACATCGCTCCCACTGCCGCGATTGCGAGAACCGCGATGACGGAGATGCGGAAAGGATCATCCGACAGAGCGAGCGCGAGCCCGTCTTCGCTGGCCAACATGCCGACCGCCAGAACCAAAACCACAGTCGCGACGACGATGGCCGTGTAGTGGTTTTGATCGCCGTTCTGGAGCCACCGCGTTGAGGCACGGGCAAAGCCGAGTATGCCGTCATGGACCGCCTGATACCCGCGGTCTCCGAAAAGACCGTGAAGTACCCGACGCCGACGCAGGACGATGTGGATGCTGTCCCAGAAAACCAGGATCAGGGCGCCGATCGTCACGACGAGAGCGCTCAGGGCCAGCATCGGCGTTAGCCCGTGCCAAAGCGCGAACGACACGTCGATGGGCGCGCCGTAAAGCGCCGAAGCGGCCGGGGCGATCAGAAGTTGCGCCGCATATTGCGAGAAAAAGCCCATAAGGATGCCGGCTGAGGCCAGCAACAATGGTCCGACCAGAAGACCTGGCTTTTCGCCGTGGTGAACGGAGGTGATGCGGTCGCGATTGAGAAAAAAGGGCCGGATCGAAACGACGCCTGCGACGCCGACCATGATCGCGTTCACCAGAACGGCAACGATCACAGGCACCATGTTCCAGTTGGATTCGAGCTGCGCCTCGAAGAGATATTCCTTCGAGATGAACCCAACGAAAGGCGGCAGACCAGCCATCGAAAGACTGGCGAGAACTGCGGCGGCCGCAGTAATCGGCAGGAATCGTGCGAGCCCACCCAGTTTCCGCAGGCTGGATTCGCCTGTGGCGTGGATCGCCGTGCCTGCGCAAAAGAACAATGCAGCCTTATAGAATGCGTGCGTGATGATAAAGCCAACGGTCGCGACCACGGCAACCTCTCCGTCGAGGCCGATCAGCATGACAAGAATACCTAGGGAGGCGACTGTCGACTGCGCGAGCACCGCCTTGAACCCGCTGGCGCGTAGCGCTTCGAACGCCGCGATCGACATGGTGATCATACCAAAGATCACGAGCGTGACCCCGAAGGCGGGCACATCGGCGAAGACCCCGTCGAACCTGGCGAGCAGGAAGACGCCCAGCTTCACCATGGTTGCCGAGTGGAGATAGGCGGATGCCGGCGTTGGGGCCGCCATGGCGTTGGGCAGCCAGAAGTGAAACGGGAACTGCGCCGACTTGGTGAAGGCGCCGGCGAGGATCAGAATGATGATCGGCACCAGATACGGTCCAGCAATCAATTCGTCCGACCGCGCAATGACCTCGGTGAAAGAGAATGTTCCGAGGGTCAGGCCAATCAGCAGAATACCCGCAAACAGCGCCAGGCCCCCACCACCGGTGACGAGAAGCGACTGCAGAGCAGATTTTCTGGCTTCCAGCTTGTGGCTGTCAAAGCCGATCAGCATGAACGAGGTGAGGCTGGTTAATTCCCAGAAGACGAACATCACGATGAGGTCGTCGGACAGAACCGTCCCCAACATGGCTGTCATGAACAGAAGGATTAGTGCCAAAAACCTGCCAGCTTGGGCTGGCGGCTTTTCGGCAAAATAGCTGCCGGCGTAGATGACGACGAGCGTCCCGATGCCCGTGATCAGCAGAGAAAAGAGCAGCGAAAAACCATCTAGTCTGAAGCCGAGCGCAATGCCGAGCGAGGGTATCCATTCGTGCGTCGCCAGCAGCACGCCTTCCACCCCGATCTGAGGGATGTGGGCAGCAAGAAAAACAAACAGCGATAAGGGCAGGACCGCAAAGACCCAGCCGCTCCACCGCCCAATAAGCGGCGCAACAGGGCGGGCAATCAGCGCTCCGGCAAGTGCGATGGCAATGATGGCTTCGAAAGGCAAGACATGACCTCGTTCTTAGGTATCGAGGTCTTTGCAATGATCATGCCATAAGCGGAGGCTCGGGAAACACGGGGCAATTGGCCCAGAGTCAGGTTTGGGTGTTCGGGTCTTTGAACCCACGCCCCGCTATAAGTTCGAATTTCCGAACACGATCCAGGGTATAGATGGCAACCAATTCCGGGATTTGGCATTCTGAAAAATATGCTGGAAAGGCGGCCTCAGATCGCCGGTCAGTCATATATTGGTCGTGCTTTGGATCCACATTTGCATGATCGCAGCCCAATAGGGAGGATGGGTATGGCCGAGTTCGAATATCGAGGCTATCGCGTGAGGACCGTTTTCGAAAAGGATTGGCGAGCCAAAGTGTGGCCACCACTAAGACCCGTCCAGCTCGCCGAGCGCGTCAAAGCAACCCGCTCGGAGGGTGAGCGGGCGTGTCGCCATCGCGCGACTGCAGCTATTGACGAGGTCATCGATGTGCACGGCGTGCGAACGCCGTGACGTTAGATTATAGCTGTCGTAGCCAGCGATGACGGGGTCCCGAAGGCACGCGGATCATCATCAGCGAAGACATAAGCGCCGCCTTCAATCTTCGATACCAGCTCTTCAACCCAGTGAAGACCTGACGCTGTATGCTCGACCCAGAAGTTGAGAAGCGCATCCACGTGCGGTGGCAGGGCTTTTTCGCCCTCGAAATTGGCTTCACTATTGGCGCGATCGACGTTCACGCGCTGCTGGTTAAGGATCGCAACTCGCGCCCTGAGATATGACAATACCTGTTCGCGAGGCAGCGCCGACATCAGCACCAGCCCCGCGCAAAACATGTCGGGGCGCGGGTCAGGCTGGGTAAGCGCTCGCTCCAAAAGCGTCAAGAATTCAGCTTCGCCAATATCGCTAATCTCATATTCCGTTCGGGCCGGGGCGGCCTCAACTGCCGGAACGCTAAATTCGATGAGCAGCCGCTCTTTCGACAATTGTCGCAGTGCGTGGTAAATGGAGCCAGTCTTGGTGTTCGCCCATTTGTCCGCATTCCAGGTGAGAAGCTCCTGGCCTATGAGATATCCATGTGCACGTCCATGCGCGCGGACAAAGGCGAGGACCAGTAGTCGGGTGGCAGACATTTATACGAATAAACCTCCTAGGGCGAGCATATGATACTCCTTCCGCACCGCGGCGTCCCTTCATTCATTAGTTGGGTAGCCTTGGGAGAACGGCATGCATTTTTTGGATTATCCTATGTTAGTGGTTGTTTCGCAGAATGAACAGCACCTGAATATCCTTCTCAGCTCGGGTTAAACGCAGGTGAGCGATCTTTGGACCACAGCAGATCATGTGGGGGTTCAGAATGTCGTTGTCTTCTCGTCTCGCCGTTCCAGCCGTTATTGGTGGACTTGTCGCCATCATGATTTCCGGGGTTTTCAGCCCTCCTGCAATGGCGCGCGGAGAGTGGGCGGACACGATCGCGCGGGTCAATGGCTTAGAACAAACTGACCAACTGAACGTGTGGGGCTCGCCAACTGCAAAAGCAGAGAAAATCGGTCAGTTAAATCCAAAAACCTGGGTTTGGATCGACCGGTGCGTCGCAGGCGACGATGATTCAGACTGGTGCCTTGTGGAGCGCTCGCAAACCAAAGGTTGGGTAGATGCGCGTTACCTTACTATCGAGGTCCTATAGCCGGCCATCCCTTGACTTTGCAGCCAAGCTGACGTCCATCAGGGCAAAATTTGCTTGGGGTGCGGGATGTCAGCCAATCCAATTTTAGCGCAGTCGGTTCGTGGGAACTGGGTCGAAAATCGGCATCGCGGCGCCGTATGCGTCTCCGACTCCGAGGGTCGAATTCAGGCTTCAGTTGGCGACGTTACGGCGGAAATCTTTCCGCGCTCGGCCATAAAGTCAATGCAGGCCCTCGCCATTTTCCGATCTGCGGCGAACGCGAAATTTGCCATGTCGGACGAAGCTATCGCCTTGGCCTGCGCGTCGCACAATGGCGAGCTCGTGCATACCGAACTGGCCGCTTCGGTGTTGGCTAATATCAAGCTCGATGAACACGCGCTCGAGTGCGGCGCGCATCCGCCCATCGATCCCGCGGCGCGAAAGGCACTGTTTGCCAGGGGCGGCAAGCCGAGCGCCCTTCACAATGCGTGCTCTGGCAAGCATGCCGGCATGCTTTCGGTCGCCCAAGCTATGGGCGTCGACACCAAAGGCTACTCTGCGCGCGAGCATGATGTTCAGAAAGCTGTGCGGGCTTGTGTTCAGGAAGTGCTCGATTATGAACTGACCGACTCCAGATGCGGCATCGATGGGTGTTCGATCCCGACATGGGCTGCCCCTATGAACGTCTTTGCCAAAGGCTTTGCCCGCATGGCGACGGGAAAGGGGCTCTCACAGGAAACCGCAGCCGCTGCACGTGTGATTTTTGATGCAGCGACATCTCATCCGTTTCTCATCGGCGGGACCGGATCGTTCGACACTGAAGCCATGGCGGCATTCGGCGGTCGGCTTATGCTGAAATTTGGCGCTGACGGCCTCTATTGCGGCGCCTTGCGAGATAGCGGCATCGGGTTTGCGCTCAAATGCGACGATGGCTCCGTGCCTGCCGCAACCGCGATGGTTGCTGCGCTCCTGATGGAAATCGCGGAACCGACAGCCGAACAGGCGCGATTGTTGGAAACGCGCATGAAACAGGATCAGATCAACTGGGCAGGGCACCACGTGGGATATTTGGAGGCGACCGAGGCTGCGAGAATTCGGCTATAGGACAACATTGTCCCTAACCGTAACCTGCGGATACTCCGACGTTGCTGCCAAATCCTGGGCCACGATATCAGACCATTGCGCTCCGACGATCGTGTGGCGTCGAGCGCCGGAAATCATGTTGCCGGCGACGATCGCCGCGCCCGCCTCGGGGGCGACGCTCACACTCACTCCGATGTCGACGTCGCGGATGAGATTGTCGTTAATTGTCACGTCGCGGAGATAGGGCCCCCATCCTGCTTGGATGCCCGAACCTGCAACGTTCTCAATGACATTGCCCGAAATTATGGCATCTGCCTCAGCTGCAATGCCATAGGGCGTTTCAAGGTCTGGATTTGTAGTCGACCCGGTCAAGAGATTGCGAACGATATTGCTTGTGCACGTCGCCAACCGACCGCCTTCATTGAAGTTGGTGATTGAAATCCCCGCGGCAGCGCCGTCGATGATGTTGTTGGAGATCACAGACCCGGTAAACGAGAACTCGGAATAGACTGCCACCTCTCCGGAGTTGAGGCACGTGTTGCCTGTGATCTGGGTATTATTCGTGGCATTGAGCCGAATGGCCGAAAATGTGCAATCGGCGATCATGTTGTCGGCGATGGTTACGTTGTCGGCTTGGAAGACATTGATGCCATTACCGTTTTGCCCGTTGCCCCCATCGGCCCAGTCAATGCCTGAAATTGTGTTGCCGACAACAAGTGTTCCGTCGGCACCCGGTTCGCTGCGCCAGACACGAATGCCGCCATTGCGGCAATCGAACACCCGGTTGCCCGTGATACGCACGCCATCGGCATTGAGGACAAAAATGCCGGTATAGTCACTATCGCTTGCAGAGCAGTTTTCGATCGTGCCTGAACTCGAAAGAAGGCTCAGTCCATTAAGCGCCGTATTCGACATCCGACAATCGCGGACTGTGATCCTTGCACAATTGGCGATGTGCACGAGACCACCGTTCCAGATTTCCCCGTTGAGGCCATTCCCATCGAACACCAGTCCGTAAAGCGTTACGTCCTGCTGGCCTTCAACCAGCAGTAATGGCTCGCTCGATGTGTTGACGATAATCGTGGCGCCCGGCACTCCAGAAAACATAAAGCCCGAGGGTAGGCGCAAATTAGTTGCCATATATCGACCAGCGGGGAGAAACAGGTGCCCCTCCGTCGCTGCCTGTTCGATCGCCAGTTGCAAGGTCGCCGTCTGGTCGAAATCGCCGTCCGGTACCAGGCCGAGCGGTGTCGACTGTCCGATAGCCGACGAAATCGGCAAAGCCCCCGACATGCCAAGCGCTGCGGCGGAAGAAACGAACTGGCGTCGCGTAATTGGCATGGCGTCCATCCTTTGTGCCAAGCATAGGGCAAAGGACGTCCCGTGCCAGATAACTTGCCGATTATCGTAAACCGGACAATGCGCCAGCGCTTGCCGCTCGTGTGTCCGGGCCGCTATAGGTTGATAGCTGAGGAATGGGAATCCATCGATGTTAGTCGATAAAGCGGTCTATCTCGGGACATCGTCGCGGCCCGAATACTTGCCACTCGAATTTGCCAATCGCCATGGGCTGGTCACAGGCGCCACCGGGACCGGAAAGACGGTGACGTTGCAAATCCTGGCGGAAGGGTTTTCAAGGGCAGGTGTTCCGGTGTTTTGTGCCGATATCAAAGGTGATGTGGCCGGCTTGTCTCATGCGGGCGAGCCCAAGGACTTTCTGGCCGAGCGCGCCAGGACCATCGGCTTCTCGGACTACGATTTTGAAGGGTTTCCCACGATTTTCTGGGACTTGTTTGGGCGGCAGGGTCATCCTATCCGCACCACGGTTTCCGAGATGGGGCCGCTCCTGCTCTCGCGAATGCTCCAACTCAATGCCACGCAGGAAGGCGTGCTGAACGCCACGTTCAAGCTCGCCGACGACGAGGGGCTGCTTCTGCTCGACTTCAAGGATTTGCGGGCTCTTCTGACCCATGTTTCTGATCGGCGCGCAGAATTATCGGCGCGCTACGGCAATATTGCGCCGGCATCGGTCGGCGCGATCCAGCGCGCTTTGCTTGTGTTGGAGCAGCAGGGTGGCGAAGGGTTCTTCGGCGAGCCTGCGCTGGATATTTCCGACCTTATGCGCGTCGATGCAGCGGGAATGGGATATATCTCCGTTCTTGCAGCCGACGAACTGATGCGCTCGCCTCGTCTCTACGCGATTTTTCTGCTTTGGCTCTTGTCTGAGCTCTTTGAGCAATTGCCGGAAGTGGGGAACCCCGACAAGCCGAAGCTGGTCTTTTTTTTCGATGAAGCCCATTTGCTGTTCGATGAAGCGCCCTCGGCACTGCTCGATAAGATCGAGCAAGTCGTAAAACTCGTGCGCTCGAAAGGTGTGGGGGTGTATTTCGTGACGCAGAACCCTGCAGATGTGCCCGAGGCCGTCCTGGCACAGCTCGGCAATCGTATCCAGCACGCGCTCCGCGCCTATACGCCGAGCGAGCAAAAAGCGGTGCGCGTGGCGGCGCAATCGTTCCGGCCCAATCCTGAATTTGATACCGCCGAGGTGATCACGCAATTGGGCACTGGCGAAGCTCTGGTGTCGGTTCTTGAGGACAAGGGTATTCCCTCCATCGTTGGACGCACGCTGGTCCGCCCACCCTCGTCACGCATGGGGCCAATAACTCCGCTCGAGCGGGAAGTCGTTCTCAAAGCCAGCCCGGTGGCTGGTACTTACGATACCACCCTCGATCGTGAGTCCGCCTATGAACTTCTCGACGTCCGCGCCAAACAAGCGCTCAAGGATGCCGAACTCGCGGAACGTGATGCCGAAATTGCAAAGCTTGAGGCCGAATACGCCAAGCGGCGCGAAAAGGAAGCGACCCGACGGTCCAGCCGGCAAACGCCGATGGAGGCCGCTTTGACCACATTTGCCCGATCCGTGGCACGGCAAGCGGGCAGTTCATTTGTTCGTGGCGTGCTCGGCTCGTTGACCAGAAAGCGCTGAATAGATGTCCAAAATCCAATCCGTCGCGCTTTTTGCCGACTGTGGCGTCACACCCCACCAGGCAATCTATCGCCAGGCTGGAGCATCGGTCGCCAAACACGGGGCCCGGTTGATCTGCGTTGCGCGCAAGGGCGAGTGGCCGCGTGCCATCATTGATTCCGCCTTCGCGCAGGGCGGTGCGATTACGGTCATGTGCGGCCCCGAGAGCGCCGGTCTCAACGTACCGCAGGGCGTAGTTCTCGAGCGATACGAAGATGAGGCCAGCGCGGCCCGAGCGGCGGTGGAGGCTGCGCGGGCCGTCATCGGTCTGCCTGCAGGAATCGATACCGTGGGTATGCTCTATGGGGCATGGCGAGAGGCCGGCGGCGCGCAGAGTCAAAGACCTTTGGGGCTGCTCAATCGCGACCGTGCCTATGAAGTCGTGCGCGGTTTCGTGGGCGATATAGCGGCGGCTGGCCGGGGAAATGTCGACGCCGTAATCCAGTTCTCCGACAGTTTCGAAGATCTATGGACGCGACTTACGCGTCTGGTCTGAGTTCGAGGGTCGTCTGGGATCGGAACGGAATGACGTTGTCGAACCGTCGTTCGATCGGGTTTGGCCTGGGATCGAGAAGATGCAGGCGGTCCCTCCGGTCGGGACCCACATATTTCGACCGAACATAACCTCTCGGGCCGTCACCTAGTCGGGTGCGGACGCGCTCTTCGAGGTAAAGTGGGCTCATCGGCTTGACGATGATCTCATCAACCCCTGCCCGCACGCAACGGCGCCGCAGGTCCTGATCAATCGTCCGCGTCAATACGATGATTTGGACATCGCTCGAAACGACCGAGCCTTGAATTCTGATCCGCTCTGCAAGATCAGCCGTGGTTCCATCGACCAGATCGTAGTCACCCACAAGCACCGATATTGGCGAGACGCGCATATAGGTGGCCACTGCTCTCGCGTCGCGAAACTCACGAACGCGCCATTTAGGGTCTTGGCGCAGCGTCGCGGCCAATACCGCCGAAAGGGCAATATTGCTCGAGAGCACCGCGATGGTTGGCATAGGCTGCACGCCGAAACGACTCCACGAAGGAAACTGGTTACCAATGCATTAACACGGCCCGAGAGCCGACCGATAGCGGCGTGCATCGCTATCGTTAAAACAATGAGGCCCGCCTGTGGAAAGGCGGGCCTAAAAGACGCGTAATGCAGCAAGTCTACTTTGAGGCGGCCTCGTGAAGCTCGGCCACATAATCCCAGTTCACAAGGCTGTCGAACCAGGCTTCGAGGTATTTCGGACGCGCGTTGCGGTAGTCGATGTAATAGGAATGCTCCCATACGTCGACGCCGAGGAGGGGCGTGCCGCCATGCACAAGCGGATTTTCACCGTTGGGGGTCTTGGTCACTTCCAACTTTCCGTCCTTGAACGTCAGCCACGCCCAGCCCGAACCAAACTGGCCGGCACCAGCGGCGAGGAAGTCGTCTCGGAATTTGTCGAACCCGCCCAGATCGGAATCGATAGCGGACTGGAGCTTGCCGGGCAGGGACTTGCCACCACCATTCGGCTTCATCCACTTCCAGAAATGGATGTGGTTGAAGTGCTGGCCTGCATTGTTGAAGAGACCGGCATTCTTGCCGTAGCTCTCCTTGACGATCTCTTCGAGCGACTTGCCCTCGAGTCCCGAACCTTCCAGCAGCTTGTTGCCGTTGGTCACATAGGCCTGATGGTGCTTGTCGTGGTGAAACTCGAGCGTTTCAGCCGACATGTATGGTGCCAGCGCGTCATAGGCATAGGGGAGATCGGGAAGAGAAAAGCTCATGAAAGCCTCCGTTATGGGTGTTCAAAAATCTGATGCTCGGCAATTTACCAAGCTAATACTTTGTTTATAGGGCCGTGAAGCAATTGGCGCAACGCTTGTGAGGGAAAACTTATGCTAAACCAACGCATCGCAGCGCAAAGGCGTACGTAATAGCGGCTTCCTTGATCCGTTCGAAACGGCCAGACGCGCCGCCGTGTCCGGCGCCCATGTTGGTGCGCAGGTACAATGCATTGCCGTCGGTCTTGGTTGCGCGCAGCTTGGCCACCCACTTGGCTGGCTCCCAATATGTGACGCGCGGATCGGTGAGTCCTGCGAGCGCTAGGATCGGCGGATAATCCTTTGCCGCCACGTTGTCATAGGGTGAATAGCTGGCGATGCGATTGTAGTCCTCTGTGGACGTGATCGGATTGCCCCATTCGGGCCACTCAGGCGGGGTCAGCGGAAGCGTGTCGTCCAGCATGGTATTGAGGACGTCAACGAACGGCACGACGGCGATGACGCCACCCCATAGGTCCGGTCGCATATTCGCGATCGCGCCCATGAGCATCCCGCCAGCAGACCCCCCTTCAGCCACGATCTTACCCTTGGCCGTATAGCCTTTTTCGATAAGCATTTCGCCGGCGGCAATGAAGTCGGAAAACGTATTGGTTTTATGTTCGGCGCGACCCGTCTTGTACCATTTGTAGCCCTTTTCCATGCCGCCGCGTATATGGGCAATCGCGTAAACAAAACCGCGATCGACCAATGAAAGCACCGAGACCGAAAAACCCGCCGGCATGGCATGCCCATAGGCGCCGTATCCGTAAAGAAGGCACGGCGCCGTGCCGTCCAACTCGAGGCCCTTGCGGTAGAGTACGGTCACCGGCACCTCTTCACCATCCGGCGCTGTAGCGAAAAGACGACGAGTTTCGTAGAGCGCAGGGTCGTGGCCTGATGGCACTTCCTGCTGCTTGCGCAATAGGCGTTCGCCGGTTTCGAGGTTCATGTCGAAGACCTGGGCCGGAGTGGTGGGGGAGGAATAACTGAAACGGATCGTCGCCGTATCGAACTCGTACCCGCCGGCGAGTCCCAAGGAGTAGGCTTCCTCGGGAAACGCGATTGTTTCTTCTCTGCCATCGCGCAAATCCCGCACGACGATCCGCGGCAACCCGTCCTTGCGTTCAAGACGAATGAGGTGGTTGGCCAAAACTTCGATGTCCAGGATCAGCGTGCCTTCCTCATGGGGAACAAGGTCGGCCCAATTAGCCTGGCCGGGAGCATCGACCGGCGCCGTGACGATCTTGAAATCCTCAGCCCCTTCATCATTGGTGAGGATATAAAGCTCACCGTCACGTTCTTCGACGGAATACTCAGTATTTTCATGCCGCGGCTCGACACAAAAGGGCTCGCCACCGTGCTCTGCGTCGATCAGCCAGACTTCGGAGGTTTGATGATCATGAGCCGAAATGACGATGAAGCGGCGCGACTGTGTATCCCCGACGCCGACGAAAAACCCGGCGTCCTTTTCTTCGTAAACAATGCGGTCATCAACCTGAGCCGTGCCTAGAACGTGTTGGCGGACACGGAAGGGGCGGTGGTTGTCATCGAGTTCGACATAATAAAATGACTTGCTGTCCTTGGCCCAGGTTGCGCCGCTGCCAGCCTTTTCAATGCGCTCGTCACGATCTTCGCCGGTCGCTGCGTCGCGCAAGGCAATTGTATAGTATTCCGAGCCGTTGCGGTCCGCGGCCCAGGCAATCATGGTGTGGCACGGCGAATGCTCGGCCCCACCAAAGCCGAAATATCCCTCGCCGGCCTCCGCGTTGCAGTCGAGCAAGACCGTTTCCGAACCGCCCTGCCGTTCTGTCCGGCAGATGAGCGGATATTGGTCGCCCTCTCGCGTCCGGCTGTAATAGGCAAACGGGCCGTCAGGGGCAGGCACCGAGCTGTCGTCCTCCTTTATGCGACCGCGCACCTCCTTATAAATCTTGTCCTGGAGGTCTTTTGTGGGGGTGCCGAACTGGCCCTCGTACCATGCATTCTCGGCCTCGAGATAGCTGCGGATATCGTCTGGTAGAACCGTAGGATCGGCCATAACCTCGCGCCAATTGTCGGCCCGCAACCAGGTGTAGGGATCGTGGCGGACAATGCCGTGTCTGGTGTCCGACTGAGGGCGTGGCGCAGCGAAGGGGAGCGCGATATCTGTCATGATCTATCCTGGCGTTGGTCTGCTCGGGGTGGCGGGCACTATTCTTCCGGCTTGAAGTCGAGCGCAAGCCCGTTGGTGCAATAGCGCAGGCCGGTGGGCGCCGGTCCAGCGGGGACGACGTGGCCGAGATGGGCATCGCAATTGGCACATAGGATTTCGGTTCGGCGCATGAAGTGGCTGCGATCATCCACTTCCTTGACCGCTTCGTCGGAAATTGGCTCGAAGAAGCTGGGCCACCCCGAGCCGGAGTCGAATTTCGCGTGTGAGGTAAACAAGGCAGCCCCACAGCAAACACAGTAGTATGTACCGGCGCGTTTCTCGAGATTGAGCGGGTGTGAAAATGCCCGCTCGGTCCCGTGTTCTCGCGTCACATGGTACTGCTCAGGCGTCAATTTATCGCGCCAATGAACGTTTGTTTTTCCGTTGTGGTCGGCGATGGTCAACTCCATGCTCAAGGCACAATCTGGTCGTGCGGACCAATTATGATGTGTTGATCACAACTTTACCAATCATCACGTGTTCCTGCCCGCCGGTTTTTGTTGTGCTGTCCGGCGGGAACGCTAGTGTTTGGCAACTGATTCTCTCGATTAGCGAGAGCAGAGTGCTCGGGGGATCGCTTGGGACCAAGCCTTGATATCTCAATCGCATTGATCGCCGTCGCGCCATTCCTGGTCGCGGCGCTTGCGCCTTGGGTCAAGTCTTTCGCCGGCGGGCTGGCGGGTTGGGTTCTCGCTATAGTTCCCGCTGCGATCTTTATAAGCTTCGTGGGCTTTATTCCGACGATAACCGACCTGTCGGTCATCCGCGTCGGCCTTGACTGGATACCGTCCTACGGCATCAGCTTTTCGTTCTTTGTCGATGGCCTCAGCCTGGTCTTTGGCCTGCTGATCTCAGGCATTGGGACGTTTATCGTCATCTATTCCGGAGCCTATCTGGCTGGCCACCCGCATCAGGGCCGGTTCTTTTCCTACATGCTCATGTTCATGGGGTCGATGCTCGGGCTGGTCCTAGCTGATAACGTATTCACGCTGTTTGTGTTCTGGGAACTGACCTCGATCACCTCGTTCCTTTTGATCGGGTTCGATCACACGCGCCAGGCTGCACGCCGCGCGGCGATCCAGGCGCTGGTCGTGACTGGAGGCGGCGGACTTGCGCTTCTGGCCGGCCTGATCCTTCTGACGCTGATCACCGGTCAGAACAGCCTCACTGGAATGCTGACGACGGCAGGGGTGGTGCAGCAAAGCCCGCTTTATTTCGCCGCGCTTGGTCTGGTTCTGGCCGGCGCCTTTGCGAAATCGGCTCAGGTGCCGCTCCATTTCTGGCTGCCCAATGCCATGGAAGCGCCTACGCCGGTTTCCGCTTATCTCCATTCGGCAACCATGGTGAAGGCTGGCGTCTATCTGCTGGCACGCATGAACCCAGTTCTGGGCGGAACAGACCAGTGGTTCTGGATACTGACCGTGGTGGGGGGCGTGACACTACTTATGGGCGCTGCTCTGGCGGTCCGGCAAACCGACCTCAAGCAGATGCTTGCCTACACGACCCTCGGTTCGCTGGGTCTGCTGGTGCTCCTCATCGGTTTTGGCACCAAGGAGGCCATTCTCGGCGCGATCCTCTATCTCTGCGCGCACTCGTTGTTCAAGGGTGCCATGTTCATGATTGCTGGGGTGATCGATCACGGTACCGGCACGCGCGACATCAGAATACTGAGCGGACTGCGTGAAGCCATGCCAGTGACCTTTATCGCTGCGGTCCTTGCCGCCATCTCCATGGCCGGCTTCCCCATTGCCATCGGCTTTTTGGCCAAGGAGGAAATGTACCTCGCGATGACGCAGGGTCTATGGCCCGATCTGCTGTTTCTGGCCGTCCTCATCCTCGGCAACGCAATGATGATGGTGGTGGGGCTGATCATCGCCTTCAAACCCTTTCTCGGGCCCGTGGCCGATACGCCGCACGCTCCGCACGAAGGATCGCTCGGACTGCTCGTCGGTCCGGTCGTACTTGCCGTGCTCGGTGTCGTCGCTGGCCTGTTTACACCATGGATCAATGCGTCCGTTCTCAACCCCACAGGGTCTTCAATTTACAACAATCTCGTGGATGCCAGCATCTATCTCGGCTTCGATCTTGCGAACCCGGCGGTATGGGCTTCCATCGCCACATGGGTGCTGGGCGCTGTAATGTTCTGGAAAGCCGACCAGGTTCGAAACGGCTTGCGCCGGACCGGCGAAGCCATCGGCTGGACATTTGACCAAGGCTTCGACGCGGCGATGTTCGGGGCCATTCGCTTGGCTCATCGGATTACCGGAGCGCTGCACCACGGGCGTCTCGAATGGTATATTCTCCTCTTCTTTGTATTGCTTGCGGCTGCGCTCTTTGTGCCGCTGATCATGACAAGCAGCCTGCCACCTGTGCCGGATATGCCCATCCTGAACTTCTACGAGTGGGGTGCGATCGGGATCGCGGCCATCGGGCTGGCGACCGTTCTCCTCGCGCGGACTCGTCTTACCGCCATCGCGGCTCTCGGCATCCAAGGCTTTGCGGTAGCGTTGATATTCATGCTGTTCGGCGCACCCGATCTCAGCTTCACCCAGTTCATGGTCGAAACGCTGACCGTGATCATCCTCGCCTTGGTGATGACGCGACTGCATCTCGACCAGGTCGATCATCGCGATCTCGAAACCGCGTTGCGCGATGGCGCCGTTGCGCTAGCTGTCGGCGCGGGCATCATGATGGTGCTGCTTGTCGTCCTTCAGACCGAACTCGACCTGAGTTTGACCGAGCTTTTCCGGCAGACGAGCGTGCCCATTGCGCACGGTCGTAACATCGTCAACGTCATTCTCGTCGACTATCG
Source organism: Pelagibacterium luteolum (assembly GCF_900100665.1). GTDB lineage: Bacteria > Pseudomonadota > Alphaproteobacteria > Rhizobiales > Devosiaceae > Pelagibacterium > Pelagibacterium luteolum. Next base: position 294,314 of record NZ_FNCS01000002.1, on the reverse strand, counting down.
CGCTATCGATACGCTCGGAGAGATTTCGGTCGTCATGGCGGCCGGGCTTGCCATTCTGGCGCTCATCCGGCTGAGAGCCTCTCCGCTCGCGACTGCCAGAAAACAGCAGAAGGGGCGCGCAGCATGAATACCGTGATCTTCCGCACAGCAGCGCCGATACTTGCCGCGTTGATGCTGGTGTTTTCGGTTTTTGTGCTTCTGCGTGGACATAACGAGCCCGGAGGCGGATTTATCGGCGGGCTTATCGGCGCCTCTGCACTGGCGATTTATGGCATCGCTATGGGTGTCGAAGAGACTCGCAAGGCTCTGAAAGTTCACCCGATTACCCTTGCAGGTTTCGGCGTGGTCATGGCAGCGATCTCGGGATTTATATCATTGGCATTCGATGTTCCCTTCCTCACCGGCCTTTGGTGGATATTTGATTTCGATGGCTCCGAGGTCGCCCTCTCCACGCCGCTGATATTCGATCTCGGCGTTTATGCCGTCGTGGTGGGTGCCGTGGGCACGATCGCGCTTGCACTCGAAGCCGATGAGGGAGGTGACTGATGGAAGTTGCACTCGCCGGACTAATCGGCCTTTTCGTCGCCGCTGCGGTTTATCTTCTGTTGTCCAAGGCGATCATCCGCATGCTTTTGGGCGTGGCGATCCTTGGCAATGCAGTCAATCTTCTGATTTTTACCGTCGGTCGGCTGACCCCGGAAATCCCGCCCATTGTGGCTGCCGGTGAATATCTGCCGATCGAAGGCTCCGCAAACCCTTTGCCGCAGGCACTGATCCTGACGGCCATCGTCATCGGTTTTGCGCTCCTGTCTTTCCTGCTTGTCCTCGGCTATCGCGCCTATCAGGAGCTCGATGCCGACAATACTGACAATATGCGACTGGCAGAGCCCGAAGACGCGCCACGCCCACCCCTCAGCTACTAGGCCGAAACAAATACCATGGCGACCGCCACCACCTCCTATGACGCCTTAAATCTGCCGCCGGCCCTGATCGACGCCGCGACGCCTGCTGCCGATTGGGTGGTGGTGTGGCCCGTGGCGCTTGCATTGACCGGGGCAGGGCTTTTGGTGATGTTGCGCAACTATCGCCATATGCAATTGGCTTTCGCGGTTGCGGTGATCACTGCCATCCTTTTGTCGAACCTTTATCTTCTCGCGAGGGTGATTGAATCCGGGCCGCTTGCGATGACCATGGGGCGATGGTTGCCGCCCTTCGGCATCACCTTCGCGGCCGATATGACGAGCGCCATTTTCTCGCTTGCCGCGTCGATTGCTGCTCTCGTTGTTGCCTTTTACGCCCAGACCGAGCTGACCGACCGTGAACACAAATTCGGGTTCTACCCGATGCTGCTTCTGCTGCTCTGCGGTGTAAGCGGGTCGTTTCTGACCGGCGACATCTTCAATCTCTATGTCTGGTTCGAAGTGATGCTGATCGCCTCGTTCGGCATGTTGATCCTGGGTGGACGCAAGCTCCAGCTTGACGGCGCAATCAAGTACGGCTTTCTCAATTTCCTCGCGACGACACTGTTCCTGATAACAGTGGCATACCTTTACGGCCTCACCGGCACGCTCAACTTCGCTGATCTGGTCGACAAGGGCGCCGACATACCCACCGGGCCGCTGATCACCGTCTCGTTGTTGTTCCTCCTGGCGTTCGGGGTCAAGGCCGCGGCATTCCCCGGCAACGCATGGTTGCCGGCCTCCTACCACACGCCTGCGGTCTCGGTGTCCGCGATCTTTGGCGGGCTGTTGACGAAGGTCGGCGCCTACGCCGTCATAAGGGTGCTCACCATGGCGCTGCCCGAGGGTGGAGCGCAGCTACAGCCGGTGATCGTCCTTATCGCCATCGGCTCATTGATTCTCGGCCCCCTCGGGGCCATGGCCCAAACGAACCTGCGTCGCGCCATCGGATTTCTGGTGATCGGCGGCATCGGCGCGATTTTCGCAGGTTTCGCACTTGCAAGCCATCATGGCATCGGCGGCGCGATCTTTTACGCCTTCCATTCAATGCTCGCGATCACTGCGTTCTACCTGCTGGCTGGTTTGATCGAGCGTTCGACTGGTACAACAGACACGCGAAAGATGGGCGGACTGTACGCGGCAAATGCGCCGCTCTCGATCCTCTTTCTCATCATGATTTTCCTCATTTCAGGGCTGCCGCCGTTCCTCGGCCTCTGGCCAAAGATCTTGCTGGTGGAAGGCGGCGTTCGTGCGGAAAACTGGTGGCTCGTTGCCGCCATTCTGATCAATTCCTTCTTGACCCTGATCGCGGCGAGTCGGTTGTGGGCGCACATATTCTGGCGCAATGGGGTTGAGGGCGAAAGATCAGAGCAGGCGCCCGTGGGCCTCCAAAAACTCGACCGAACGGAAAACTGGTTTGGGTTTTTGCCGACGATGATTTTGATGGCGATCATTCTGGTATTTGGCCTCTTTCCCAACTGGCTTTTCGAAGCCTCTGGTATCGCGGCACGCGACATGCTCTTGCCAGATCGTTATGTCGATGCTGTGTTTGCTCACGCGGAGGACCGGCAATGATCTTCCTGTTTCTCGTTGTCAGTCTTGCCTTCGTATGGGCTGCCGTCACCGGCAGCTTTACGGTTCCCAATATCCTTCTCGGTGCGTTCATCGCGGCCATTGCGGTCCTGTTCATCCGCGAGCGCGTAGACCGTCCATTCGTATTGCGCCGCCTTGGTCGATTTCTCTCGCTCGCCGCCCTTTTCATCTATGAACTAGCGCTATCGGCCTGGCGCGTAGCAGTCCTCGTTCTGTCTCCCGATATGAGTCGTCGCCTGGCTCCTGCGATCATCGCATACCCGCTGACAGTCAAGACCGATGGCCAGATTACGCTACTGGCCAATCTTATCACATTGACGCCGGGGACCTTGAGCGTTGATGTCTCGGAGGATCGGTCGACGCTTTATATCCACGTTTTGGAAATGACCGATCGCGATGAACTAATTGCATCGATAAAGCACGGGTTTGAAGCGCGGGTCATGGAGGTCTTCGAATGATGTCCGGACCGGAAGTTCTTCATTTCGCCACTACGATATCGCTGGGTATTTTGACCCTGGCTTTTCTTGTGACAATTTATCGCATCATCGTGGGGCCAACTCTCCCGGATCGCATTCTCGCGCTCGACCTGCTTATCGCCGTTGCCATCGGCTATATCGTCGTTATTGCCTTGCGAACCGGTTTTACGCTCTACCTCGACATCGCAATTGCGCTTGGCTTGGTCGGCTTTTTGTCGACTGTGGCGTTCGCCAGGTTTGTCCTCCAGCGTTGGGAAATAAAGCAGGCGGCCCTAGAGCAACACCGCGAAGAGGCTAGGGAATGATCATAGATCTTATGTACTATCTTGCTGCTATTATGCTGGTGGTGGGTGCGGTATTTAGCCTCGTTGCGGCCTTCGGCATCGTGCGGTTACCTGATCTCTACACGCGGATGCATTCAGCATCTAAGGCTGGTACGGTCGGATCGGGGCTACCTCTTCTGGCAATTGCACTTGTGAGCTTCGACGGGGCAGTGATACTACGCGCGCTGTTGGGCATCGTGTTTTTTATGCTTACGGCGCCAATTTCAGCGCATCTCTTGGCACGTGCCTCATATATCGCGGGCTACAGGCCGAAAGCAGGCTTTGGGATCGATGATATTGAGCAAAACGACAAGAAGCTTAAGTAAAGTTTGAGGCGTTCCAAATTTTGACAAGTTGTACGCCGACTGTTGCCAAATCGGCGAATTAACAGTATTTCACCGATAGTGAACTTTTGCCGAGCTCGGTAATACGAATTTTAGCTTTCAAATATGAGAAGGGATGCGCTATGAGCGCTCCGGTCACTACGGAGAACAAGGTCCCTCACGACCTGATCGAATTCAGCACTGACATCGTTGCGGCTTACGTCAGCCATAATGCGATTAGTCCCACCGATTTGCCTAAACTGATCGCGGACGTTCATGCCGCCCTTAAAGGGTTGGACGTGGAAGAGGTCGCAGCGACTATCGAAGAGAAAAAGCCTGCCGTTCCTGTCCGGAAGTCTGTGACCTCGGACTACATCGTCTGTCTTGAGGACGGAAAGAAGTTCAAGTCGCTGAAGCGCCATCTCCGGACACATTACAATCTGTCGCCAGAAGAATATCGTGAAAAGTGGGGATTGCCCGCTGACTATCCGATGGTTGCTCCGTCTTACTCGGCGACCCGTTCGAAGCTGGCCAAGGACAACGGTCTCGGTCGCAAGGCGTAGCTTGGTAAGCTCGTCCATTTAAGGTTTTAGAAAGGGTCGCTTTGAGCGGCCCTTTTTGTTTCTGCGATCGTCGCGGCGTAACTTATCCCCGCACCACCCTAACAGCATTATAGGAATTATATCCTATATATGCGATGGTGGTCCTATGGCGTCGAAACTTTCCAAATCCGGTCGTAAGCCGGGCCTGACAATAGAACAATCTGCACGGTGCCGGAGGATCGTAGCGATAGTTGCTCACGATACCGGCATTGATCCGGACGCGTTCTTTGCCGCGTCGCGGTGCGGGGTGAAGACCGCCCAGGCACGCCAGCTTGCGATGTATCTCTGTCATGTCCTCTCAGGGCTGACCATGACGCAGGTGGGCCAGTTTTTCCGGCGCGACAGAACAACCGTCGCGCACGCGTGCGCGCTTATCGAGGACTCCCGTGACGATCGCATGATTGATAGCCGTATCCAGGCTTTGGAAGACAGCGTGGCAAACAACAGACACGCCAGCCGCGCCCGCGCACATACGGTCGCCGGGGGGATAAGTCATGGTTATTGATTGCGATATCCCAACCATCGCCGCACTCGCGCGACAGGCCCGCGACGGTGCATCCTATCTCCAGCCCCATCATGTCGAGTCGGCAGCGCGCATCCGTAGTCTTTTCGATCGCAGCCGGCTGCAGCCGCGGGTCACTATGCACTATGGCCCAAGGATTGGTGGGAGGGGAACGACCGCAGACATTTCGGATTTTGCGGCCGATGCCAGAAAGCGGCTGGAGTTAATTCTTTGCGCCATGCCTCATGAATGTCGCGGGGTCATTCTGGACGCGTGCTGTTTCGACAAGGGTCTGCAGGACATCGAAGAGGAGAGAAGCTGGCCGAGGCGAAGTGCGAAACTGGTGTTGCGCATTGGCCTCGAGGAAAGTGCCAGGGCATTCGGGTTTTCCAGCCAGACTGAGGGACCGGAGGGCGCAGCTATGGCCGCATGGATGCAACCCGGAGCCCGTCCGGTCGACGCCGGCTAGAGATTGGCCGCCGCTCGGGCGCCGTCGCGGACCCGTTGGACCATCGCCGCAAGCCCGTTCGACCGCTGTGTGGAAAGGTGTTCACGCAGGCCCACGCTGTCTAGGATCGGAAGTGCGTCCGTTGCGGCAATGTCTTTTGCAGAGCGGCCCGAATAAAGGGCCAGGACGATCGCAACCAGCCCTTTGACGATCATTGCATCCGAATCGCCGCGAAAACGCAGAACTGTATCGTCGTCGCCGTGTGAGTGATCGGTGACGAGCCAGACTTGGGAGGCGCAACCATGGACCTTGTTTTCAGCGGTGCGCTCATGCTCGGCGATGGGCTCAAGTTGCTGGCCAAGCTCGATTATGTAGCGGTATCGGTCTTCCCAATCATCGAGGAAAGCAAGGTTTTCAGCAATATCGTCAAAGGCGGGTGTCGTGCTCATGGCGACTATTTAGGGTGTTCATCGCCGGAAGGAAAGCCGTGCCGCTCAATATGCCCAATCTGGTCGCCGCGGTGGCACAGGTGCTCCAGCATCATCGCGTGTAGAGACGGCAATAGTGCTGGCTTCCGTGGGTTCTACCGAAGAAACCTGCCCTAGAGCACCCACCAGAACACTGCGACCCACGGAGCATTCAAAAGTCGCGCACTCAGCTGCATTGAGTTGAGAGACTGCTGCCTGCGAACCCTGAGACACCAATTGTTCGCCAGTAGACCGGGCAGACGACCCGAGGTCCATGCCGGCGGAAGGAGCCATCACGATAAAGGCGGCGGTGAGCCAGAAGGCAGAGCGTGCGATAAACATGGCAGGCGCTTGTGCAGTGGTTTCGACACGTCCAACCTAACCGACGCGCTTAAAGCAACTGTGGGGGATTTGCAGAAAATTTTATTCAATTTTGCTGTCGCGGCGAATGCGCCCGTTAGGCAAGACTCTGTTTACGCTACCTGCAGAAACCGACGCTTCCAAACGCTCGTCCCCGTCCTAATCGCAGGTACCGCTCAGTGACTTAAGGGTGTCTTAGGTCTTGAATGAAAGGGTGTGGCAAGCGTCGGGAAGCCCCCACCCAAGGCCGCTGCGTTTCGCGGTCGAAATTTTGAGCAGTATATGCGTAACCGTTTTAGCGTTCTTGACCTGTCGGGTCGATTTGCTGCCCTTTTGGGTGGGCGGAGCCTGCAATCGGGTCAGGAACTGGGTCAGTCCCTGATGATAACCGCGACGGTCATGGCCCTGCTTTGTGCAGGACCGCTCGCCTTGCGCGATCTTGTGCTGGGACAGCCAGCGGCATTTGCGATTGTTGCGACGATAGCGGGCGTGGCCGGATCCTCGGTCCTCATTCGCCAAGCCGGTCAGGTCTTCGCATCCATCCTTTCCCTCCAGACAGGTTTGGTGCTTGGAGCGCTCTCCGTCGCAGTCGGTACGAGCGATGGTGCATTGGCCGGGGTCTCGATAGCCACTGCCGCAGCACTTTATGGTGTGCTGCAGGGCGAGCGCAGCAAAAGGGTATTGCTGTCATGGCCGATACTTGCGGCGATCCTCGCGATTGCGTTGTCGTGGCAGCCAGGACCTAGCGCCTGGACGACCGGCTACGCCCTGATCGGCGCTTGTGCTTCCTTGCTTGCTTGCGTGGCGATGGCGTTGGTCCATGGCACAGAGCGCAGGAAGCCAGACGACAGGATGATACTGGCGCTAGAGTCCCTCGTCGGCGCAATTGTTCGCTATGACCATTCCGGAAAACCGCTCCACATTTCGGGTGCCGCTGCGGGCTTGTTTAACGTGCAGGCATATGAGCTTACCGGCTCCGGACTTCTTGAAAAGATACACGTTCAGGACCGGCCACATTACGCCAAGGCGATCTCGGATCTGTTGAGCAAGGGCGGCAGGACGGGACTCGAACTCCGTGTCCGCGCCGGGGGCAACACCGCGGCCTACAAATGGGTGGAACTGTCGATTGCGACAACGGAGGGGCTCGACGGAAGCGACGCCGCCATCGGTATCTTCCGCGACATCAGCGCGCAAAAGGCGGTGGAAAACGACCTTAGAAACGCCCGCGCCGAGGCTGAAGAGGCGTCCGATGCCAAAACGCGCTTTCTCGCAACGATTGGGCACGAACTGCGGACACCGCTCAATGCGATTGTCGGCTTTTCCGACATGATGGCCGAAGGTATCGGCGGGGCGCTGTCGCCCACTCATCAGGACTATGCTGGCCATATCCGCCAAAGCGGGCACCACCTGCTCGAGGTGGTGAATATGTTGCTCGATATGTCAAAGATCGACGCGGGAAAATTCGAGTTGCAGGCGGAGCCATTCGCGCCACAGGGTCTCGTGGACCCCTGCCTGCAGATGGTCGAAAATTTGGCACGCGAGCGCAATGTCACGGTCGTAGGACGTATTCCCGAACAACTCCCCCACATTATGGGCGACGAACGGGCGTGCCGACAGATCATGATCAACCTCCTCTCGAACGCGATAAAGTTCAGTCACGACGATGGAGAGGTGGTGCTGGCCATGAAACGCCATGGCAAGATGCTGTCGATCTCCGTTAGCGACAACGGCATCGGCATGCCAGCCGAGACTATCCGACGGATCGGTGAGCCCTTCCTGCAGGCTCAGAATGGTTTGGCGCGACGCTACGAAGGCACGGGTCTTGGTCTATCGATCGTCAAGGGACTTGTAAGCCTTCACAATGGCAGAATGAACGTGGCATCAGAGCCGGGAGTCGGAACGCGGGTGACCGTCCTGCTGCCTATCGACGGCCCCAGCCCCTCCCGAGCAATGACAACGATCGAACACCTCGACAGCGACAGACGTGATACGGACGAAGACAAATGGCAAAACGACGAAAAAAGAAGCGCAATGTCATGACCAATTCGATCGCTGGCGCAACGATGGCAATCGGAAGTGGAACCCTCGGTCTGCTCGGTCGCTCGTGGGATTGGAGCGCGGAGAACTTTCTACGCTCTCCCATCGCATCAACGGGGCTCATCCTGACGGCTGGTCTTGTGATCATGGCGGGGACCAACGCGTTGTATCTGCAGGAGACACGGCATCCCGCGCCGATGTTTGGGATCGTGAGCGATCGCGCTCCAGCGGCGTCGTCTTTGCCCGCACCGATCGCTCCTGTCGTCGTGGAGCCGACGACCGTGCCCTCGCGCCCTGAAACCGCGCCAATGCCGACGGCGAGCTTTGAGCCAATGCCGGACGCAGCGCCAACCCAGCAAGACGGTCCGACTGCGCCCTCGATCGGCAATCAGGATATCGCGGACATGCAGGAGAAGCTCCAGGCCATGGGCTTCTTCGATGGTACGGTCGACGGGTATTACGGCCCCAAGACGGCTGATGCCATCAGGGCATTCGAGGCGCGCTTTAATCTGCCGCGCACTGGTGCTGCAACACCGCAGCTTCTGCAGGCCGTTCGCGATGCCCCACTGTCCACCTCCGCTGCGGCGCCTCAGGTCCCGTCGGTATCGCCTGCGCCCACCCCGGTTGCAGCGGCACCAGATACCAATGATGTTGCGCCGCTCCTCGCGCAAATGCAGCAGGATGCACAGCCCGTGGCCCAAGAGACCAGTCTTGTTGCCGATATCGCGCCGGACCCGGTCGTCAACGTCATGCCCACTTCGACCGACGCTTCGGTACCGGCCGCCCTTGATCGCGACCTGGTCAGCGAAATTCAACGCGGCCTTTCACGCCTGGGGTTCCTGCAAGGGCCGGTAAATGGGGTTGCCGACGAGTCGACTGCGCGCGCGATCCGCAAGTTCCAGATATTTAACAATTTCTCGCCCACAGGCGAGGTGAGCCAGAGCCTTCGGCAGATGCTGGTCTCTGCCGGTGCCTACCTTTAGCGGATCGGTGCGATGCAACTATTGCGCTCCGATATCTGGTGCGCCGCGTTTGTGCGGCGACACAATGATCTTGGCAAACTCTGCGTCATCGCGCGCCGCGGCGACGCTATTGCCGGCCAGATATGGATCGAAATCGATCATCTGGATGGCACCGCCACACTTTTAACGCCGATATCGACTGCGGCACAGGACGAGCCCACCGGCGATCGCCTCTTCCAGCGACGCTTCGATCGAGCCGATCCAGCCGACATCCGCGAGCGGATCGCTCGGGAGGTCGAATTCGATCCTGACATCTGGATCATCTCGATCGACTCTCGCGGCTCAGACGTTGGCGTGGATGTAGTCTAAGGCGTTGAGTTCAGCTGGCCTTGCGGATGGACTTGAGCTTGTCCAGCGCTTCGATTGCCTGTTCGCCAATCGAGCCGCTGCGTTGGCTCGATTTGTCCACTGTGCGCGCACTGGGCACCACAAATGGAGCATATTCGGGCTTGGTGAGTTCCGATAGCCGCACGTCCCCGCGCCAGCAACTCATCACATACACCATTGCCGAAACACTGACGTCCTCGAAAAGCCGGGCGAAATTGGCAAGTGTCTTGGACCGGTCCGCATCATGGCTGGTCGCATGGATCAGAACCTTGAGCCCATCATAGCCCGTGCATCCAAAAGCGCGCAAAACGACAAACAACGCAGCGCCGCTGGTGTCGTGGGCGATCTCTCCGCAGCGAATTTCGTCAAGGCCGGTGACCTGATGAATCAGTCGCGTAACCTTGGGGCGCCGGTTGTCTGAATAGAGCTTCATCAGCGCGCCGGTAAATTCATTTGTGGCGATAGAGATTTCTTCAAATGTCCGCATCATCGGTGCGCGCGGCAGATTGCGCTTGGCAAAAGCCTTAAGGACGTTGACCCGCCCATCTTCAGGCAGATCGAAAAACACCGATGTCAGAAGGGCCGCATCGAAGTCTGGACGGCGCGCCAGGAGGGTTGCGACGTCGTGATCCATTTCGGCAGAACGCGTAAGGGCACTGAGATAAGCGCCCCTTGGCGCAATCGCAGTGTTGGCGGCAAGAGCACGGTAGACTTTCCGGCTATTAACCGGAAACAATCGGGCCAAAACACCATTGGTGAGGTCGGGCCGGGCAGCAATTGCTGCGACGATGTTGATATCGCCCTTTTCGATCAAGCGGACCATGACATCTTCGGAAACCGTTCGGGCACTTTGCAGATGCGCAAGCATTCCGCTGCCGAGATTGTCGAAAACGAGTGTTTCCAGATCGGGTGAAAGGCTTGGAGCACTGGCGAGAATCGTCGCTGCCCGGGCGCGGGCAGTCGGTGCAGCAGTTGGGAACAACCGCTTGACCAGAGCTTCGAACTGAATGGTCTCGGTATGTGATGGCTTGGACCGACGCGCGTAGGCGTCGCACGCAGCCACGAGCAGCGTATTGGCGCGCTCGATCCCCCCGGTTTCGATCAGCAATTGGAACGTCTCGTATGGCTGGAAGCCGATCATTCGGTCGACTCATCACTGCTATTGGTGTCGATAGCCGATCTTCGCCGCAATTCGTTAGCGGACTATTAACCTTGATGAATTCTTAATGGCGCTGACGGATATCCGAACGGCATGGTGCCGGCTTGGGGGCAAGTGGGATCCGTCGGAGCAAAGAGGCCAACAATGGGTATGCTGCTAAAGTTCAGCCCCAAGGCGACGACATATATTCCCGGATCACCAAATCGTTCCGGCTCGGCAGAGGTCATCCTTTTCACCGGCGTGCGCTATGAGCGTGCCGCAAGCGAGGTGATTACCAAGCCGGGTCACAAGATCAAGAAGCGACGCAAGGGCTGAAGAGATTGCATTGGAGTAGGGCACGCGGCGGCTTGGTCGTCGGACTGGCTGTTGTGTGCGCAGGGCTGCTGGTCGGTTGTGCCCGGCCGACGGGCGATTTTGGACGCGCCGCGCCTAGCGTTCTGCACGACGAAATTCTGCCCACGATTGGCGCATCGCGGGCCGCGGCCGATGGTGAGCCGGTCTCGGACTTCAATCTCACTGACCAGGAACGCGAAATGCACGATCGCGTCTGGCGCTTCCTCATTGCCCCTCATACCCGCGACTGGTTCTACGATACGGCTGTCGAATGGCAGCGCACCCGACTGGCTGGCACTGTAGATACGCAATTTCTGGCGGATCGTTACTACGCTACGCTCAGGTCGACGCAATTTCAGTCGTCGCGGGTCCGCTATCGCAAGGTCGAAAATGACATCGTCATCGACATCGCAACACTGCCGACGACATTCGCGGCCATTTGCCGGGTTATCGAGGTCGATCGACAAAGAGCGATCGCCGTGGGTAACGTGGCACTAGGACGCCCCGATGGTCGTGAACAGGTCGCCGCACGGAAATGGGAAAATCAGGAAAAGATCGCCTGGTTCACGCGCGCGCTGGACTACCGCTACACATCCTATTCCCTGGCGCTCGACCGACTATTGGTGGAAACGCCGCACGAAGAAGCCCGAGCCGTCGATGCGCAACTGGCAATGCTTGAGCCATGGGTGCTGCGCGCTAAGGCAGGCGACTTCTGCCTGTCAGCCACCGGCGGCAATGTGTTCAAGGACTCCGGCCATCCCTCCCGATACGAAACGTACGTAGCGCCGGTCGAAATTCCGACGATTAGAAAATAGCTTGGCGGCTCAGCGGATAGTTTCGCAGCTAAGCCCCTCCAGCGCGTCGCGATAACGGTCGCGCATGTCAGGGTGCGGAGGCGCGAGTCGAACGACGACCGCGACATCGTTGCCGCCGGCTTCCACGATCAGCAATCCATCCTCGATCTCGAATCGTTGTTCCGCCAAGAGACGGGTTTGTGCGGGGTTGAACAGCCCCATATCGAGAACCGCACCGGAGCCCGAACGATTAGTGGTTGCGTAGATCACATGACCTTGCGGATTGAACACTGATACCGACCAGAATGTAAGCGGCAGACTGCCATTGACGATACCCGGGCCGTCGTTGAGCTGGAGCCGGCACACCGCGTAGAGCAGCTCTGGATCGAGACCAAAGGGATTAGGCTCGCCCGGCAATATGTCGTCAAGGACAATAGTGGTTTCGATAGGTGCGACGGCATCGAGTTGATGCCAGACATCCCGCGTTGCTGACCCTGGCAGGGTCAGGATAACGACGATGTGGATCAAGGCGCCGAGAACAAGGCCCCCAATCAGCCAAACGAGGGCTCGCGTCATGCGCAGTCCTCCATTTGGATAGAGGGCATCTGTTCAATGCTGGTGTTCCCCCCGGAAAACACCAGAGCGTCGTAAAACGTCAGCGCGATCGAAAACTCCCCCACGCCCGCTATGGGCAGCCAATTGCCGGGCGCTAATCTTGGGCCGATATTTATCTTCATCGCGCCATCACCAGTTCGGGCAATACGCTCGCTGTGGAGCACCATAAGATCGGGTGATGCGGCGATATTGACACCCTCAAGGTCGACCGCCTCGAGCGTCCAAAAGCTGGCACCAGGAACAAATCCAGCAACGCGATACGTGCAGTTGGCCAACAAAGGTGCGCCGGAATCATCGGTCTGGGCCATAAAGCGGATGCCCTCCGCATAGCCCAGTTGCATTTGGCCGGACCGTGCCAGATAGGCGCGCGTGTAGGGGTTGGGAAGCGGCTGTCCCACATCGGGCCACGCGGCCCACGGGCCGATCCTGACAGCGGCAAAAAGGCGACCGTCTGTCAGGGCGTAATAGCTGGCGCCAAATCCAACGGACATGGCGACGGCTAGGCCCAGCAACAATCGAAAGAGAAACCCCAAGACGTCAGAGACTTTCGTTCGTCGCAACCGGCGCGCCGACCTGCGCGACCTCATTGCCTGCACCATTCGCCGTCAGTGCCTGACGCATTCTGTCAGAGAGATCAAGCAGCTTGATCGCTGCGCCTTGGGTTAGCGAAGGTGCGCGCTCTGGCGTGCCCTCGACCTCGTCGCCGGTTTCGGCATCGGCGATAATGAAGGGGCGGGGCTCCATTTCGACGCCGAACAGCGGTGCGACTTCGATATTGGTATGCGCGTACGTCATGAATTTCTGCCAGGTCATGGCCGGAAGAGTGCCGCCGGTCAGGTTGTTCATCGCGGTGTAATTGTCGTTCCCATACCAGACCGAAGCGACGTAGTTGCCGCTAAAACCGACATACCACGCGTCGCGGTAAGAACTTGTGGTGCCGGTCTTGCCTGCGGTCGGTACGCCCTCGATCACTGCCCTGCCGCCGGTGCCACCGTAGTTTACGGCGTGCAGGATGTCGTTCATCGAAAGCACGACCTGTTCATCAAGCAGGCGCTCACGGTTTTGATCCGGCTCAGCCTCATAAACCACCTCGCCCCGAAGCGTCGTGATCCGGGTGATGCCGAACCCCGTGGCCCGATATCCTCCATTGGCGAAAACCGCGTAGGACGATGCCATGTCGAGCGCGCTGACCGACGCCACCCCGAGGGCCAGCGAGCGGGTGACGGGAAAGTCGTTGCGAATGCCTAGCCGATGGGCCATGTCCGCGATCGGCTGCCGCCCGGTTTCAATCGAAAGGCGGACGGGAACGGTGTTGTAGGACGATGCCATAGCCGTGCGGATCGTCGTCGACCCGGCATAGGATCGACCGTAATTCTGCGGGCACCAATTACCGATGCAGATCGGAGCGTCGCTGATCGAGCTGCGCGGCGTGAGGTCGAGCAGTTCGAACGCCGTCGCGTAAACGAACGGCTTGAACGCCGAGCCTGGCTGCCGGTTGGGAGCGGTCGCGCGGTTGAATTGGCTCTGCCCGTAATCCACACCGCCAACCATCGCGCGTACGGCACCATTAAGGTCCATAGCGACCATGGCCGCCTGGCTGACATTGTAGGCTGCGCCCTGTTCGCGCAACACCGAAACCACGGCATCCTCGGCGTGCTCTTGCAAACCGGGATCGATCGTGGTGCGCACGACGAAACCGACTTCAGGGCTATCGCCGACAATGCGCTTTGTTTCGAGAAACGCCCAGTCCAGGAAATAATTGGGCGAGTTGATTTCGTCGGAACGATCAACCGGCTCGGCAGGCCTGCGGCGTGCCGCCGTCACCTGACCCTCGGTCAGGTAGCCTGCGTTGACCATATTGCTCAAGACGACATTGGCGCGCCCACGCGCCGCCGCAATGTCGATATGAGGCGCCCAGCGTCCAGGCGCCTTATAGAGCCCGGCAAGCATCGCCGCTTCGGCGAGATTGATATCTTGAATCTGCTTGCCGAAATAATACTCGGCTGCTGCCACGACGCCGAAATTCCCGCCGCCCATATAGGCGCGGTCGAGATAGAGCTTTAGGATTTCGTCCTTGGTGTAGTTTGTCTCGAGCCAGAACGCGAGGAACAGCTCCTTGATCTTGCGCTCGAGCGTGCGCTCATTGCTCAGAAACAGCAGCTTGGCCAATTGCTGGGTAACCGACGAGCCACCCTGGAGGCCGCTATCACCTTCTGCATTTGAAGCGAGCGCACGTGCGGTGCCCCACACGTCGATGCCGAAATGTTCGTAAAACCGGCGGTCTTCGGTTGCCAGCGTTGCCTTGATCAGGAAATCGGGAATTTCAGAGAGTTCAGCCGAATTGTCTGATCGGATGCCGCGCCGACCGATTTCATCGCCATATCGGTCGAGAAACGTCACCGAATAGTCTTCGGCACGATTGAATTCGCCAGTTGCGGTCGCATCCATTGCCGAAAGCGCCAGTGCCGTCATCACCACAGCACCCATTGCGCCAAAACTCAGCGCATCTGACGATATCTCCACGAGCATGCGGAAAAATCCGCGCACCGAAAAGAGCGAGAAGAAATCCTGGATTTTGGTATAGATGCGACCTGACGATCGCATGCCGTCATAGAGAAACGAATCGAGCCAAGCATCAGCTTCGAGAAACCGGTTCTTGCCTTTCGAGCGCTTCTGCTTTGTATAGAAGGGGTCTTGCACCTTCTGCCCTCGACTCAAAAACACGGTAACGCCATCGGGACGCGCTCGATCCCGAACCGAACCTATTGTATTGCGTTCGCCCCGTGAAGGTCATCACAAATCTCTGTTTTCGATTGGCTCAAGGTTAAGGACAATCTGCGCAATGCCCTTTTGGGAAGACAAGCCACTCGATGCGATGAGCCCGGAAGAATGGGAAGCGCTTTGCGACGGCTGCGGGAAATGCTGTCTTCTCAAGCTCGAGGATGAGGATACCGGCGAGATCTACCCCGCCAATGTCCGCTGCAAACTGCTTGATGGTGACACCTGCGCCTGCTCAGACTATCCCAACCGGCAAGCCAAGGTCCCCGACTGCATCAAGCTGACCCCGGAAAAAGTCCATGACATCGCCTGGATTCCCAAGAGCTGCGCGTATCGCCGCGTGGCCGAGGGCAGGGGGCTGGCCTGGTGGCACCCGCTCGTTTCCGGCGACCCCGAAACGGTCCACGCCGCCGGTATTTCCATCCGCGGGCGCACGATCGCCGAGGGTGAGGCCGACACCAGCGATTGGGAAAGCCACATCGTCGATTGGGTCGATTGGGAGCCCGAGGACTAACGCCGCAACGTTTTTTCGCGATGAACGATGTCTGAATGTACAGTTCAGAGCCCATTCCGAAGCACGAGCATAAACCTGATCCTGCATCAAGCAACGCGGCCACCAGGGCCCCGCACGCACCATCAGGAGACGGAACATGATCAAGAATATCGTCATCGCAGCAACGCTGGTCGCAAGCCTAGGCGCATTCTCGGCACCCGCCATCGCCAACGACATCTTTATCAATCAGTCCGGCTACAGCCATTCGGCTGGTGGCAACCAGAATGGCTGGGGAAACCGCATTGGCATCGTCCAGGACGGATGGCGCAACTCGGTCACCACCAACCAATACGGCAACCGCAACGTCGCTGCCTCCGGACAGTCTGGCTGGCGCAACAGCGCCACCACATGGCAGAACGGCAATCGTAACGAAGCGGGCGTTGGCCAGTTCGGCAACAATCACTCGTCGGTGCTCACTCAGGACGGCAATGGTAACGTCACAGCCGGCGTCCAGGTCGGAAACAATTGCGCTGCAACTGTCGATCAGCGCGGTTCGGGCAATGTCACGGCCTTCGTTCAGGTCTGCCAGTAGACGCAAACCATTGACCCGCCGACGCTTAACCTTCGGCGGTGGAACAGGAGGACCAGCAAATGACACCATCTTTTATGCCGCGCAAGACAGCGCTGTTGGCTGCGACCGGAGCCTTGCTTGTGGTCGCGGCGGTTGGCACCGCCGGCTATGCGAACTCGAGCGATAGCGACACCGCCGGATTGCAAAAAACCAGCGGCTATTGCGAAGTTCTCGCTACCCCAAGCGGCAATGGCGTGACGCTACAGGCGGTATTTCATGCTGAAGACATCACCCACGGCAGCTACCAGCTCTCGGTCCAATCATCTGGTGGAGCCGGGCGCTCCAGTATCAACCAGGGCGGCGATTTTTCAGCAAATGGCGCCGGCCTTGTGCCGCTGGGCACGGTTACCGTCGGTGGCAGTGCATCTTACGCCATCGCGCTCAAGGTCACCGAAAGCGGCACGACTCACGACTGCGGTGGAACCTATGCATCCTGACGCAAGCGGGCTCCGCCGAAGCGGAGCCCCTCTCGTCTGACGTTCGAATGATCAAACGGTCTTAACGCAGCTGGCGAAGCGTCAGTCCGCTTAACGGGCAATCGCCTTCAACAGTAAATCCGCTATTGGTCGAGGTGAGCGCACAGGTGAATGGCACATCAATGCCCGTCGCGCCGCCATCGATACTCTCGATGATCAATTCGCCCTCTTCGGCGACGTATGTGCCGCTCAGAGCCGGCTCGGCGTTGTCGGCGCTCAGTACAACGCCTTCCCAGCCTGCGAACGATCCGTCATCACCGAATGCCAGGGTCAAAGGCGAAGACGATTCACCCGCCGCAACGTAGCGGCCTGCAGCAAAGCGATCCGGCGCGCTCTGTGCATCGACTTCAGCCTGTGCAGTCTCGATCTGTTCTTCGATAGAGGCTAGCTGGTCGCCGCGCTCGGTCAGAGTCTGAGCGAGTTCGCTAACCTGTTGCTGCAACGCGTCGCGCTGGGTCTGGGTTTCCTGGATCTGACCCTCGATAGTCGTGCGCTGGGTTTCCAGTTCGGCCACCGCTGTTTCAAGGCTCTCGCGCTGTTCCTGGAATTCCGCCTGGCTGGCTCGCAGTTCAGCGATCTGGCTCTGCGCCGCAGCCTGAGCCTCGCGCGCTTCCTGCACCTGGGTCTCGATCTCTGCTGCCTGACCCGTTGCGTCCGCTGCTTCCTGAGTCAGTTGCGCTGCCATCTCGCGCAATTCTGCTTCTTCGCTCCGCGCAGTCTGCAGACGGCTGCCGACGTCGGCCAATTCGGCAGTGCTTTGGGCAATTCGGTCCTGGACGTCCGAAAATGATTGTTCGGCTTCGGTGAGATTGGCCTGGAGTCCGTCGATGGCTTCCTGCCGTTCGGTCAGGGCCGAGTTTGCAGTTTCGAGTTCGGCATTAGCGGCATCGATATCGGCTTGCGCTGCATCGCGCTCGGCCACGATTGTCTCCCGCTCACCAGCCAAGGCGTCACGCTCCGCGGTGAGCGTATCGATCTCAGTGCGCAACTCCTCCAGTGTCGTTCCAGAATCTTCGAGTGTCTGGATTTCCGAAGTGAGCGTATCGCGCTCGGTCTGGAGCGTCGCCAACTCATTCTGCAAGTTGCCGGTCGTGCTGTTTGAGGTGAACCACAGGATCAGAAATGCGAGCCATCCGAGTACGGCGACGGCGGCCAAGCCGATCACAAACGGATTGCGATTGCCGGTAGGGGTGTCGTTCTCGGTCTCGTCCATAACAAATCCTTTTGCTCAATTCGGTCAAAAATTGTCGATGATGAAACGGGCCCCATCGCGACGCGGTCCCTGGGGCAACAATAGTGTTAACGCCCTGCCGGTTCCACTCCGCGACAAATCGAGCCCCTTTCGTCGATTAACGCCAGATAAATGCACTCTTCCGGGAGCGTTCAGCCACAGGGTCGCATGGTGTGCTCATCGCTTCAAGGCAAGCACGAGACATCAAGGAGCACGGGCAATGGCAAAGATTTCAGCAATCGCGGTCGCGGCAGTAATGACCCTCTCGGTCATCTCTTTCACAGCGCCCGCTGCCCACGCCGGGCAGGTGTCGATCAACCTTGCGCCCACCAACGCCGAGCAGCACCGCATGATGCAACTCGGGCTCGGTGTCTATGGCTTGGTCAAGAACATCGAAAGCGGCTCGATCACCCAGCATGGCAACAATAATCGCGCCGGGCTGAGCCAGGGTGGAAGCCGCAATCTGGGCATCGTGCACCAGGAAGGCAATCGGCATACGGGTACGCTCGAACAGCAAGGCGGCGGCAACAGCTATGGACTGTTCCAGTTCGGGCGTGGCACCCAGGCAAACGTGCGTCAGAACGGAGGTCAATCCGGCCTTGGTTTCGTTTTCGGCTGGTAGGCACAGAGGCTCACGCGCAATGTTGAGGCCGTGCTGATTTCTTGCCGTTCCATCAACCAGACGTCGCTGCCGCCATGTAGTGGGCGCGCAGGTCGGTAGGGAAATTCTCCAGCGTCGCTCTCAGCATTGTCCGCGGCATCGTTGCCGCATGACGATCGAGAAATGCGATGAGCTTGGGACTGTCCGGACCAATCGCGCGCAACATCCAGCCGCAAGCTTTGTGAATCAGGTCTTCACGATCATCCAAAAGGATTTCGGCAATCGCGAGGGCATCGCCGTGTTCGCCGCGCCTAATAAAAGCGAAACATGCCAGCATCGCCGTGCGTCGCTCCCAGATGTTGGTGGACCGAGCGAGCGTGTAAAGCACGTCTCGCGATCGCGACACCAGATGCTCCCCGACTACATTCCATGCGCCGAGGTCCACCAGATCCCAGTTGTTGATGCGATCATGTCGAGAAAGATAGAGATCGAAGAGCGTCTGTCGCCGCTCTTCCGTCGTCGCTTTCAGCCTGTACTGTTTGGCCATGATTGAAACCGCGCCGGCGCGGTGTTCGTGAATAGGGCTGTAGAGCAGCTTTTCGATTTCGTTAGGCGCCATGGATACGAACGCCTTGGCCAGATCGAAAACGTTACCCATCTTTACACCCATAAAGATGTCTCCCTCACCATAAGTGCCGGGAGCCGTTTTGAAGTACCGCTTGTACTTTTCCTTTTCCGCGTCCGATTGCAGCGCCTCCATGCGCGCCATGAACGCGTCGGCTGAAATCTCGCTCACCGCCTAGCCAATGTCTTTGAGCAGCCTGTCGAGCGCGGCAAAGCTCGTGCCCATGCCCTCGGTCATGCCCGTCTCCACGGCTGCATCGCGTTGTGCCTTGGTTTGGAACAGCATGGCCGTCTGCAGGCGCGTCCGCTCACCCTCACGAATAAAGGTCAGGGTCACCAGCATCTTTCCCATCCCGAAATCGTCGTCGAAAACTTCGGTCGAAACCAGCGTGTCGACGGGCGAGATCTGCTGATACTGCCCCGTCATCCCCATGGTCTCGCCCTCGGGACCGCTCCAGACATAACGATAGGTGCCACCCACCCTAAGGTCTATCTCGCAGGTCGGCAGCGACCACCCATCTGGCCCGGTCAGCCATCGCCGAACCAGTTCTGGCTTCGTGTAGCAGTCGAAAACCAGGTCCTGCGGCGCATCAAACAAGCGTTCGACCACGATCTCGAGATCGGACGGTGTCGTAACTTCAAGCGTTTTTGCCAAAGACATCAATTACCCTCCTTGCTGCGCTTGTTCTTGAGTTCGTCCAGAAGGCTGTCGAGTCGGGAAAAATTGGCTTCCCAAACCTGCCGGTAATGATCGAGCCAGTCCGTCGCCTCTTTGAGTGCCATGCCCTCAATGCGTACTGGCCGTTTTTGTGCGTCCCTGCTTCTGGACACGAGCCCCGCGCGCTCGAGCATCTTGATATGCTTGGACACCGCAGGCTGGCTCATTGCGAAAGGCTCGGCCAATTCCATTACGCTTGCCTCACCCTCAAGGAGCCGGGTCAAAATGGCCCGGCGCGTCGGGTCGGCCAGTGCAACAAAGGTAGCATCGAGACGTTCACTTTCAGTCATGCCATAACCAATAAGTTTGATATATCTTTGGTTATATGAGGTGAGAGACTTTTTCAAGTCATGCCGTTGCATGTCGCCGACCTCACACAAGCGTGACTGGAAAGAGAAGCGTTTTCAGCGACAGAGCCAACGTGCTTAACGCCCTCTTAAAGTCCGTGGTCCAAACTGGTGAAATCAGTTGAAGTACGCGGCCGCATCCAGCCGGACCCTTGGGGGCAGGGGACAGCATCTCGCCATAATGGCGTGAGAGGATGCGTGCGCGGTTGGTAACGGAAGAGGTCCGTCCATGCGTAAAAATGCCCTTTCATCCTCGACGCCTGGTTTGACTCGCCGCCATGCGATTGCTTTGGCGTTGGGTGCCGGCGCCAGCCTCATGCTGCCGCGTCCTGCCTTTTCAAACGTGCAGAACTTCGTGGCGTCACTCTGGCCCGAAGCGCAGGCGCGTGGTGTGTCGCGCGCGATATTCGATGCCGCAATGGCGGGCTTTTCGCCGTCCTCTCGCATCATGGAACTGACGCGCACGCAGCCCGAGGTCGTCAACACAACCGGTCAGTATATCGGCAACGCCGTTAGCTCTGCTCGCATAACCACTGGTCGCAACATGCGCGCGGAGTGGGCACAGACGCTTGGCGCGGTGCAGCAGCGCTGGGGTGTGCAGCCCGAAATCGTTCTCGCCATCTGGGGCATGGAAACCAATTACGGCTCATATATGGGTGGCAACAACGTCATCCATGCGCTCGCCACCCTCACCCACGGTCAGTACCGCTACGACTTTTTCAAGCGCGAACTGCTAACGGCGATGCAGATTCTTCAGGCTGGCCACGTCGCTCCGGCCCAAATGGTTGGCTCATGGGCGGGCGCCATGGGGCATACCCAGTTCATGCCCACAAGCTTCATGTCCTACGCCGTCGACTATAATGGCAATGGCCGTCGCGACATCTGGAACTCGATTCCCGATGCCCTCGCTTCCGCCGCCAACTATCTCAAGGAACATGGCTGGCGCCCTGGCGAAACCTGGGGTTATGAGGTCGATCTGCCATCCAATTTCGACTACGGCCGCGCTTGGGACACGGGCAAGCAGAGCATCGGCAATTGGGCGGCAATGGGCGTCAGGCGCACCGGCGGACGACAGTTCCCGCGCGCAGACGATTCCGCATCGCTGTTCATGCCTGCTGGCGGCGGCGGCCCGTCGTTTCTGATGCTGCGCAACTTCGACGTGATCAAGCGCTACAACAACTCCAACAACTACGCCCTTGGCGTCGGTCATCTCGCCGACCGGATCCTGGGCACGGGCGGTTTTGTGCGCCCGTTCCCGGCCAATGAAACCGGCCTCAATCGCAATGATCGCATGGAGATTCAGCGGCTCTTGAATGCCAAGGGGTTTAACGTCGGCACGCCCGATGGCGTCGTCGGTCCCAATACCCGCCGTGGCATCATCGCCTATCAGCGCGCCGCCGGCCTTTTGCCGGATGGTTACCCGTCGAGCGGACTGCTCGCGCACCTGCGCTAGCGACCGCACGGTTAGGAGTGCGTAACCATAGGGGTTCATGAAAGCCCCTATGGCCGACTTTCCCGCTATTGTGGTTCTCTCGGCGCCAATAGATGCGAGGATGGCAGATGGAGGTCGATACGCTAACCGATGAGGAAGGCCGCCTTTGCGCGATGCAGAGGCTGGGTTTGCCCGGCATGTCCGGACACGCCCCGCTGACTCGTATCGCGCGCGTCGCCCAGACTGCCATGGGCGTACCGCACACCGCGATCTCGCTCATCGACCGTAAACAGCGCCTTCACCTGGCGACCCGGGAAATCGAGCCAGCGCTGGTCGATCGTGACAGCACGCTCTGCAATGTCGCCATCCAATCCAACAAACCCCTCATCATCGAAGATTGTGCCACCGACCGCCGCGCCTTGGATGCCGAAGGCAACCGCCTCGAGCCTTCGATCGGTGCCTATCTCGGTGTGCCGCTGGTGACGACGGAAGGCTATGTGCTTGGCTGTCTCGAAGCGATGACGCCCGATGCAACTCGGTTCAGCGAGGATCAGGTCACCGTCGCCGTCAATCTCGCTCAATTGGCGATGGACTATATCGTTACCCTGCAGCCCGATAATTTCGACGCCCTGACCGGCGCACAGACACGGCGCAGGTTCCAGGCCGAGGTCGAGCGCGAATTCCAGCGCTCCAGCCGTTACGAACGCCCTGCCGCGCTCCTCTTTCTCGATGTCGATGGCTTTCGCGACTTCAATGCCTCACTCGGTCTGCGCACTGCAGACGAGGTGCTCAAGAGTATTTCAAACCGCATCACCGAAAGCCTGCGTGTTACCGATTGCTTCGGCCGCCTCGGCGGTGAGGAATTCGGTCTGCTCTTGCCTGAGACCCTGGCTTACGAAGCCAGCCAGTGCGCCGAACGTTTGCGCGAGGATATCGCCCGCTTACGCTTCCGTACCCAAGCAGGCGTTCTCTCGGTTACCGCAAGCTTTGGCATCGCGCCGCTCAATCCCGAGATCAAATCGGCAATCGACTGGTTCGCCAAGGCCGACATCGCGCTTTACGGCGCGAAGCAAGCCGGCCGCAACTGCGTGATGTTCGCCACCACAAGCGCCGATGACCAACTCGCGGAGACAGCGCCCAGCGGTCGTCCCGTCCAGGCCATGCACTAAATCGCGACCTTTCGTCCCGTTTCGGCAGCGAGAGAAACTTTTTCGCGTTTCCCTGACATCCATATGCCGTCCCGCGCGTTATAGGATCGTCGCTATCGCTCGATCCTTGAAATACTGACCCGGAAAGGTGCCATTCATGAGCGCCGACGAGGCCCAAAGTCTGGATGAAATCATCCTTCGTCGCCGGCGGCCGTTTACGGTCGCCGAACTCATCGCCGACGGGATCGTCCATGGTGTGGGTCTGCTTGTTGCGCTGATCGCCGGCACCGTTTTGATCACACTTGCCATCCTCCATGCCGCAGGGCAGGAGATTGCTGCCATCGGCATTTACGTGGCCTCCATGGTCGTGCTGTTGAGCGCCTCGATGGCGTTCAACCTTTGCCCGACTGGCCCGCTCAAGGCATGGCTAGCCCGTGTCGATCAGGCCGCCATATTCCTATTCATCGCTGCGAGCTACACACCCCTGCTGGTCGCTCTGGGCGACGTTCCCATTGCCGAAAAGCTGATGATCTTCGTCTGGTCGACGGCGCTGATCGGGGTCGCGCTGAAGCTACTCGTCCCCCAACATTTCGGGCGTCTGGCTATCCCGTTTTATCTCGCCATTGGCTGGAGCGGCATTCTGGCGTTCCACGCTCTCGCCGCCGCATTGCCGCCTACGGCGGTTTGGTTGATCGTAGCGGGCGGCGTCGCCTATTCCGCCGGGATCATTTTCCATCTCTGGGAAAAGCTCCATTTCCACAACGTACTCTGGCATACCTTCGTCATCGTCGGGGCCACGCTACACCTCATTGCGATCTTCGACGCGATGGTCATCAGCCGGATGTAGGAGAGACTGGTGTCGCTACGCCACCAGTCCCTTTGTCAATTCGAGCGCCTGTTTTTCAAACAACCGCCGATAGATTCCACCTTCGCGCCGGATAAGGGCCGAGTGGTCTCCCTCTTCGACAATCTTGCCCTTGTCGAACACAAGGATGCGGTCCAGGGCGCGGACAGTGGATAGCCGGTGGGCGATGACCAGGGTCGTCCGTCCAGTCATCAACCGCTCGATCGCCTGCTGAATCAGCAACTCGCTCTCTGAGTCGAGGCTCGACGTTGCTTCGTCGAGGATCAGGATCGGGTTGTCGGCCAAAAACGCCCGCGCAATTGCAACGCGCTGCCGTTCGCCGCCCGAAAGCTTCACCCCGCGTTCGCCCACCATCGTCTCATATCCCTTGGGAAGGGTCATGATGAAGTCGTGCGCGTTGGCCATCACCGCTGCTTGAATAACCTCGTCACGCGTCGCTGTTGGGCGAGCATAGGCGATGTTGTCTGCCAGCGTACGGTGGAACAGGATCGGCTCCTGTTGCACGATCGCAATCTGGCCGCGCAGGCTAGACTGGGTGTGGTCGGCAATATTCTGGCCATCGATCAGGATTTTGCCCTCGGTCACATCATGCAGCCGCTGGATGAGTTTGACGAACGTCGTCTTGCCCGAACCAGAATGGCCCACAAGCCCGATCTTTTCGCCCGATTTGATGTCGACCGAAAAGTTCTCGTAGAGCGGCTTGATATGCCCGCCATATTTGAAGGTGACAGCATCGAACGCGATAGCGCCGTCACCGATCTCGATCGGCTTGGCTCCACGCTTGTCGGCGATGCCGTACGGTTCGGCATTCAGTTCGACGAGTTCCTCCATGTCGTTGACCGAGCGCTGCAGATTGCGGATGTGCATGCCTACGTCTTGCAGATAGGCCTGCAGCACAAAAAATGAGGTCAGAACAAATGCAATATCGCCTGCGCTGGCCAGACCCTGCTGCCACAACACGATACCAGTCAACAAAATCGCCCCGCGCAGGATCAACAGCGTCGCCATCTGAACGGTGCCATTGATGTTGCCACGGTTCCACGTGCGGCTGGTTCGGCCCTGCCATTTGTTGACCACCCAGTCGAGCCGCTGCTCTTCTCGCTTTTCCGCACCGAATGATTTGACTACCGCGTTGCAGCTCACGGCATCGGCCAGCGCGCCACCGGTTCTGGTGTCCCAGCTATTGGAGAGCGAGGCCGCCGGGGCGACGAATTTGACGGTCAAGACGATCGTCAGAACGATATAGGCTACCGATCCCAGCCCGATCACCAAGCCCATAAGCGGCCAGAACGCGGCGAGAAGCACGGTCGTGCCCACGAGCATGACCACTGACGGCAGCATCGCCATGAGGATCGTGTCGTTGAACAGATCGATAGCCCACATGCCGCGCGTCATCTTGCGCACTGTCGAGCCGGCGAAAGTGTTGGCGTGCCAGTCGGTCGAAAAGCGCTGAACCCGGAAAAAGGACTCGTTGACCACCTCTTTCATCATCACCAGCGTGAAGGTGATAATGCCGCGGAAAAGAAGAACCGCAGCACAAGGGCCGCGAGTCCGAGACCGAGCAGGATACCGAACGATGTCAGCGCTGATTGCAGCGAGGCGTCATCGCCCATGCCCTGAGCCACCGCGTCGACGATCTGACCCGCGAAATAAGGGGTCAGCACATCGGCGAGCGTGGCGAGGATAATCAGCACGCTGATCGCGGCAATCCGGATCGGCTGCCGCCGCCAGTACCGCGATACGAAGATAAAAACTGAGCGGAAGACATTGCTCCGCCGGGATTTGGATTTGGAAACCATTGCGAATGTCAGGCGTCTCGCGCACTGACCCTTCAGAACTGCACGGCAACGGCTTTAGACGTCCGTTGTCCCGATCAAATTTGGAAAAAGAGAGCCGAGTTCGCCGGTGCGGAAATCTCGGTTGGCGCGGGGATGTCTAGCGCGAGCGATCCAGCGCGCGACCCATGGAGGGCGTGATAAAGTTTTGCAATCCAACGCCTCCGTAAGTTCGAGTCAGCAGGAGGGCTCTTATAGCCGAGACATTTTGTCTCGCCAAGATCGGAATTTGAACTGGCAAGCCAACTGATGCCCCGAGGCAACACTGCCCTCAGTGCCGCGGTGTTTCGGCCTCTTGCGCAACGCGGTGTTCGGCTTCTGGTGGAGAAATCGGGCTGACGACTTCCTTGGCCAGAGCCCTCTCGCGCAGCCAGATATAGTAGCCCGAAGCGATAACGATTGGTCCGCCAATAAACAGCCAGATCGTTGGCGCATCGCCAAAGATCAGCCAGCTCGAGAGCGTCATCCAGATGATTTGGCTGTAGGCGAACGGTGCCAGCACCGAGGCTTGGGCAAACCGATGCGCGATGATCGAAATCTGATGCCCGGTCATCGCGGCAAGTCCAACGCCAAAAAAGATCAGCCAGTTGGCGGGTCCGTCCGGCCACGTCCAGTTGCTCAGCGCGAACGGCAGCAACACAACGGTGCCGACAAGTCCGGCATAAAGCTGCATGCTCATCGTGGATTCGGTGGCGGTCAGCTTGCGGGTCAGGATGAAATAGAGCGCACCAGCCGTGATCGATCCAAGCGACAGGATCACAGCCCAGTGGAAGTCAGCGCTCCAGGGCTGGATGACGATCAGTATGCCAAAGAACCCGACAAAGATCGCCGCCCAGCGCCGCCAGCCGACATGCTCGCCCAGCAAAGGCACTGACAGCGCCGTGATCAGCAGCGGCATGCCGAACATGATTGAAGAGGTGACGGTCAGCGGAAGGTAGAGGATGGCGAAGAAATTGAACGCCGTCATCGCCAGAAGGCCCGAAGCGCGGGCGATCTGCAGGGCAGGGCGCTTGGTCGCGAAGGCCGACAGCCCCATGCGCGGAAGGGCGAGGCCCAGCATGAAGGCGAACTGCACAGCGTAGCGCCCGAAGGCCACCTGGGCTGGGGGCATGCCCGAGAGCGCCATCCACTTTGCCGCGGTGTCGCATAGAGCGAAGAATATGTAGGTGACGAGAACCAGGCCTATCGCCAGCAAGCGGCGATCCTGGTGCCCGATGACCGGACTGGGCATGGTGTAAGGCCTGGCGGACGAAAGGAAGGTGGAGCAACCGTAGCGAAACGGCGCGGACTTGCAACCTTGGAAAGGGGAACCTTTGGCAATTTCCTGTCGTTGGCATTCCAAGAAATATCGAGCCGAAAGGATGACCCATGGCCACCAGTCGCCGTAACGAAGACCGTGTGTTGGACAAGAGCGAAAAAGATCTTGTCGACCAGACCCGTCACCCCGCTCTTGGTGATCTCTCGGACAAGGATTTGACCAAGCTCGTCAAGCTGTTACGCGACCGTCGCGACAGGGCGCGCGACATCGCACGCACCCAGAGACGCAACGTGCGCGGCAAGGGTGCGGCGGAAGCCAAGGAAGGCGCCGAGCGCGGCAACAAGGAGAAGATGAGCTTGCTTGCACAAGCCCTCCAGCGCGCCAACAAGGAGAGTAAGCGCCGCGATGGTCTCGACGTCCAGGCCGACGCCTGAACAAAAAATGCCGGTCAAAAGACCGGCATTTTCGTTTAATCCGGGAGGATGCGCACCGCACCGCGATCGGCGCTCGAAGCGAAGGCAGCGTAGGCCTTGAGGGCTGTGGTCACCTTGCGCTTGCGCGGCTCGACGGGCCGCCAGCCATCAGCACCCTTGGCGTCCATTTTCTGGCGACGCAGGTCGAGTTCGGCGTCTGAAACCATGAGGGTAATGGTGCGATTGGGGATGTCGATCTCGATGCGATCGCCCTGTTCCACAAGCCCAATGGCGCCGCCATTAGCCGCTTCGGGGGAAACGTGACCGATCGAAAGGCCTGACGTTCCGCCGGAAAACCGGCCATCCGTCAAAAGCGCGCAGGCTTTGCCCAAGCCCTTGGACTTCAAATAGCTGGTTGGGTAGAGCATTTCCTGCATACCGGGGCCGCCTTTGGGGCCCTCGTAGCGGATGACTACGACATCGCCTTCCTTGACCTTGCCGGTCAAAATGCCCGAAACCGCGTCGTCCTGACTCTCGTAAACCACTGCCTTGCCAGTGAATTTCAGGATGGAGTCGTCGACACCAGCCGTTTTTACCACGCAGCCATCGATCGCGATGTTGCCCTTGAGGACGGCCAACCCGCCATCCTTGGAGAACGCGTGCTCGGCTGAGCGGATGACGCCATCCTTGCGATCGAGGTCGAGTTCAGCCCAGCGGTTTTCGGTCGAAAACGCTTCCGTGGTGCGAACACCACCCGGGGCTGCCATGAAGAATTGACGAACCGATTCCGAATTGGTGCGCGAGATGTCCCAGCGGTCCAAGGCGTCGCCGAGGGTAGCACTATGGACTGTCGGGAGGTCGCGATGCAGCAGGTTAGCACGGTCTAACTGCCCGAGAATGCTCATGATTCCGCCGGCGCGGTGGACGTCTTCCATATGGACGTCCTGCTTGGCCGGAGCGACCTTGCAGAGCACCGGGACCTTGAGGGACAGCGCGTTGATGTCATCGAGATCGAAATCCACTCCGCCTTCATAAGCGGCGGCGAGGATGTGCAGCACGGTATTGGTCGAACCGCCCATCGCGATGTCGAGCGCCATGGCGTTCTCGAACGCTGCCTTGGTGACGATGGAGCGCGGCAGGACACTTTCGTCATCCTGCTCGTAATAGCGCCGTGCCAGATCGACGATCAGGTGCCCGGCTTCGAGGAAAAGGCGCTTGCGATCGGCGTGTGTGGCGAGGGTCGAGCCGTTGCCGGGCAGCGACAAACCGAGCGCTTCCGTCAAGCAAT
The DNA here is from genome assembly GCF_900100665.1 of Pelagibacterium luteolum. GTDB lineage: Bacteria > Pseudomonadota > Alphaproteobacteria > Rhizobiales > Devosiaceae > Pelagibacterium > Pelagibacterium luteolum. The sequence goes on along the minus strand of NZ_FNCS01000002.1, from coordinate 265,836 downwards.
TCATGGAGTTAGCCGTGAACATGCCCGAGCACGAACCGCATGTGGGGCAGGCCGCTTCTTCGATCGCGGCCACTTCGGCGTCGGTGTAGCTGTCGTCGGCGGCGACCACCATGGCGTCGACCAGATCGAGCGCCTGGAGCTTGTCGCGGTGGACAATCTTGCCCGCTTCCATCGGGCCGCCCGAGACGAAAACAACAGGGATATTCAAGCGCATAGCGGCGTTGAGCATGCCCGGCGTGATCTTGTCGCAGTTCGAGATGCAGACCATGGCGTCGGCGCAATGGGCGTTGACCATGTACTCGACGCTGTCGGCGATCACTTCGCGGCTGGGCAGCGAATAGAGCATGCCGTCATGGCCCATAGCGATGCCGTCATCGACCGCTATGGTATTGAATTCCTTGGCAACTCCGCCTGCACGTTCGATCTCGCGGGCCACCATCTGGCCGAGATCCTTGAGGTGCACATGGCCCGGAACGAATTGGGTAAAGGAGTTGACCACGGCAATAATGGGCTTGCCGAAATCGCCATCCTTCATGCCGGTCGCGCGCCAAAGGCCGCGGGCGCCGGCCATGTTGCGGCCGTGGGTGGTGGTGCGTGAACGATAGGCGGGCATGGTGGTCACCTGCTGAAAATGCTGTGTGGCGTGAGGCCATATCCCAAAATTGCGACCATGGCGGTCAGCATGATTTCGGGCTCTGCACTATCTCTATCGTCTGGAGCCGATGCTGTAAAGGTTTGCCGTACCGTTGGGTACGGTTGACCATTAGGCCCAGCATACACCTGTCGAGCCGAGCGGGGACAACAATCTCTCGCCCGGCACGAATTATAGGTTACAATACCTTGGAAACGTTCATGAATCCATTGCGCTCTCGGTTGGCCGCGGTGATCGATTTTTCCGAGCCTAGAGCAACGACATGGCCATTGCGCGCAACCTCTTCGAGAAGGTCGGCAGCGGCGGAAAAGTCGGCTTCCGAGGTCGAAAGAACCTGCTCGCGGCGGGTTTGGCGGTAGGCGTCGCTAACCCCTGTGAGCGCGCGGACAAGCGCCGTATATCCCTTCGCATCAGGCAGCATATATGGGTCGAGATCGCCGATTGTGCCGATGATCGACCGAGCTATATCGGACTTGGCGACACCCTTACGCAAAAACTGGGGCGCGGCGTCATAGACGTCGAGCGTCGCGACGAGATTCGGGTCGCGATAGGAGCCAAATCCGTATGTGCCCGCAAGGGGATTATACGAAGCAAATCCTCCATACGCGCCACCCTCTACGCGGACCTTGTCCCAGAGGTATGACGTGCCGAGATATTTGGTGACGACCGAGAGGGCACCCGAGGGGTCGTGACCGAGCGCTTTGAGGTTCGCACCCTTGGCGACATAGTTGACCTGCGCGGGGATAGTCAGACCTTCATTGGCCGGATGGGGCAGGGGCGACCAGTCGGCGCGGATGAAGTCGTGGCGGGGGAGGCGAGCGAGGAAGGATTTGAGCTCCGCTTCGAACGCCGGCCATGCCGAGCCGTCGGTCGTGACGTTGACGATCGCGGCATTGGCGTTGATCAGATGCTTGCGAATGTCTTCGAGTGCCTTTTGTACTGAAGGCCAGTCGGTTTCGATTTTCTGGGCGAGGTCGCGCAGGAAAAAGAGCTGGGTGATGCCGCCGGTTTCTTCCTGAACCCAGTCGGCCTCGTGCAGCGAAGCGCGGAGGCGCGAGAAGGCGTATTGGTGACCCGAGGGCACGAGCGAGGCTTCGGCGCGGGCTTTGTCCTCGGCGACGAGCTGGCGGATGCGGTCACGATTGTCGAGCCGGGCATCGGTGAGGATGTCGTGGACGATATCGAGCATCTCGCCGGTTTTGTCGGCCGTCGCCTTGGCGCGGACGATGAGCCAGGCAGCGGCTTCGTCGCTGTCGATGATCGCCGAGTTCATCCGCGAAATGCCGATGCCGCCGGTCGAGCGTCCGATGCGCTGGGTGAGGGCGACGAAATCGGCGGTCGATGTGCCGGTCTGTTTCAGCGCGCGGGAAAAGAGCGGCAGATAAGCGACAAGATCGCGGGGCAAGGTTTTGAGATCGAAGCCCAGATCGAGATAGACGATGCCATTGGTGGCAAGGTCGTGAACGAGCGTGCGCACGCCATCGACGGCCAATTCCTCGGTGGGAATGGATGCCCCCTCGCGGGGGAGATCATCGACGGTCAATGTCGGGATCTTCGCGAGGTCTTCGGGCTTGTCGGCGGCGTTTTGGAGTGCCTTGAGCTTTTTGGTCGTCTCGATGGCGCCGGCAATGTCATTGTCGTTCATGGCGGCGCGGGCCGCATCGAGCCGGGCGCGCTCGGCATTGGCCTCACGCTCTGCCTGTTCGGGATCGGGACGCAGGACCACGGTCGTGCGGTGGGTATTGTCGAGCAGAAGTTCGCGGATGCGCTGTTCGATAATGCGTTCGCCCGAAGCGAGGCGCGCCTTGAGGCTGGCGAGAGCCGTTTCGAACTTCAGCCCGTCGATGGGGTCGCGGCCATAAAGCCATTCACCCAGCGCGCCGAAGAAAAAGATCAACCCGCGCGGGTAGCCGCCGGTGTTTTTCTCGCGCAGCTCGAATTCGAGGGAATTGAGCGTGGCTTCGATCGTCGCGTCGTCGATGCCGTGTTCGGCGAGATGCACAAGGGTGTTGAGGATGAGCGTTTCGACCTTCGAGGCGTCATCGGCATCGATGCCGCGCAGGCCGAAGTAAATCCAGGGCTGTGAAAGGCCCGATGCGCCGGTGACGATAGCTTCACCCAGACCGGATTCGATCAGCGCCTTGTGCAGCGGTGCGGCGGAGTTGCCGACGAGCGCACGACGCATCACGGTGCGGATGAGGTTTTCTTCCACATCGCCCGTGGGGTCGAGCATCCAGTTCAGCGACACGAAGGAAGAGCGCTTGTTTTCGCCATCGGCGGGATAGGTCTTTTCGATATGCCGAGGCGCGTCGAAGCGCGTCTGGGGGGCGATGGCTGGAGCCTTTTCGCCCTTCTCGAACCGAGAGAGAACAGCGTCGAGCAGGTCGAGGCGCTTTTGCGGATCGTCATCGCCGTAAAAGATGATCTGGGCGTTGGAGGGGTGATAGTATTTCTCGTGGAAGGCCTTGAACTGTTCATAGGTGAGGTCGGGCATGACCTTGGGATCGCCGCCCGAATAGTTGGAATAGAGCGCGTCCGGGAACAGCGACTGCATGGCGTGGACATAGAGCATCTGGTCGGGCGATGAGGTGGCGCCCTTCATCTCGTTGAAGACAACGCCCTTGAAGATCACTGGATCGTCAGGATTTTCCACCTCGAAGTGCCAGCCTTCCTGCTCGAAGGTCTCGCGGGCGAGGAGCGGGAAGAACACAGCGTCGAGATAGACCTCGGTGAGATTATAGAAATCGGCCTCATTGGTGCTCGCGACCGGATAGACCGTCTTGTCGGGGAAGGTCATGGCGTTGAGGAAAGTGTGGAGCGATCCCTTGATCATCTCCACGAAGGGCTTTTTGACCGGAAACTTTTCAGAGCCGCACAGCACCGAATGTTCAAGAATATGCGGCAGACCCGTCGAATCCTCGGGCGGGGTGGCGAACGAGACGCCGAACACCTTGTTTTCGTCGTCATTGATCAGCGAGAGAATCTCCGCGCCGGTCTTCTTGTGCCGATAGTGCCGCACCAGCGCGTTCACCTCGTCGATCTGCTCTTCGGCGATGAGATCGTAAGCTGGGTGTGACATGGCGCGGCTCCTCTTGGGCGGGATGGGTGCGGTCAATGTAGGAGCGAGGGGCGGGCCTGCCAACCACCGGCAAACAATCTCGTGAAACTCTATGGACTTGAGCGACCCCGCCGCCCACATTGGCGCCAACACAAAAACAGACGGGGAGACGATGCGGATGGTGAAGCGGTGGCTGGCGATGGCGGCGGTGTTGGGCGGGGTTATGGCACTGCCCATGCCGGTATCCATGGCTCAGGCGCCGAGCGCTGAACGGTGTGCGGCGATCGGGCCGGCATCGGAACGTCTCCAGTGTTACGATTCGATCTTTCGGTCCGGCCAGTTCACCGGGGAAAGCGCCGGCGGTCAGGCGCCCGAACAGGGGCTTTGGACGAGCGGGGTGGAGATAAGCCAGATCGAAGGGACCGAATTGCCATTTGCGACCGTCCAGTCCGAACAGCTCATTCCGGCGCTGTCGGGTGGACGCGCCCCGGCGCGGTTGACGATTTTGTGCGTGGATGGCGAAACGGCTATCCAGTTCGGATTTGCCGGATCGCCCATGGGCACGCCGACATCGAACAGCGGGCCGCTGACGCTGCAATATGATCGCCAGCCGCCGCGCAGCCAATCGGCGGACCTTTCGCCCGACCGGGTGGCTATCGGGTTTTTCGAGACCGATGAGGCGCGCCCGATCATCGACCAGCTCCTGCAGACCCAACGCCTGTTTGTGCGGGCCACGCCGCCCAGCCAGCGGTCGGTCACGGTGAGCTTCCAGATGGAGGGCATCGAAGCGGCGCTGGAACCGGTGCGCGAGGCGTGCGGGTGGTAGCAGTTCGGTAAGGCTGAACGCTGCGATCGCGTTTTTAGGCGTGACAGCTCAAATTTGAAGGCGTACGCCTTTTGCGTTTCCCGGCCCAGAGGAGAGTCGTCTGGCATCGAGCGCGGAACCATGCAGGTTCGCCCGCGTTTGGCGCAAAAGACCCTTCGGGGCGGGAATGTATCTTTCACATTACAAGGATTGTGTCATGGGAACGCGAAATAATCATCGTGGCTCCGCAAGGACGGCTGCGCGCATGGCGGCAGGGGGTCTTTTGGCCCTCGGGCTGATGATGACCAGCTCTCTGGTCTCCGCGCAGGTGACCCCTGTCGAAATCGAAAGCGGCGATTCTTCGCTCTTTGCCTCGCGCGTCCTCACCGCGGGCCTTTCCAACCCCTGGGCTATGCGCTGGGGGCCGGACAACCAGATCTGGGTGACCGAGCGCACCAGCGGCGAAGTGACCCGCGTCGACCCGGTGAGCGGTGCGCAGCAATTGCTGCTGACGCTGGACGATGTCTATACCGGCGCGCAGCACGAAGGCCTTCTGGGCATGGCGCTGCACCCCGAACTGCTTCAGGGCACCGGCAACGACTATGTCTATGTCGGCTACACCATCAACAACGGCACCGCCGAAGCGCCCGACCCTTCCGCGCAGATCGTACGGTTCACCTATGATGAGAGCCTGCAGCAGCTCGTCGAGCCGACAGTGGTGATCGAGGGCCTGCCGGCCTGGAACGATCACAATGCCGGTCGCGTGGTCTTTGGGCCCGACGACAAGCTCTATTATTCCATCGGCGAACAGGGCGCCAATTTCGGGCGCAACTATCAGCGGCCGAACCTGGCGCTGGAACTGCCGACGCAGGACGAAGTCGATAACCAGGATTGGCGCACCTATTCGGGCAAGATCCTGCGGCTCGAACTCGATGGTTCGATCCCCCAGGACAATCCCGAGATCGAGGGTGTCCAGAGCCACGTCTATTCCTACGGCCACCGCAATCCGCAGGGCCTGGCCTTTGGTCCGGACGGCACGCTGTATGAAGCCGAACACGGCCCGGCCAGCGATGACGAGCTGAACATCATCCAGCCCGGTGGCAATTACGGCTGGCCCGCAGTCGCCGGTTTCATCGACGATCAGGCCTATGTCTATGCCAATTGGAGCGAAGGCCCCGAAGGCGTCGATCGCAATGCAACGCCGATCCCGGATAGCGTTCCGCAATATCTCGAAAGCGAATTCGAAGGCGACATGATCGACCCCGTCGCGACCTATTTCACGGTCGAGGATGGATATGAGTTCGGGGCGATCTGCGGCTATATCTGCGATCCCACTATCGCGCCGTCCTCGATCCTCTATTACGAGGCTGGCGAAGGCGGTATCGCCGAATGGGACAATGCTGTGCTGATCCCGACCCTCAAGCACGGCGTTCTCTACGTCCAGCACCTGACCGAAGACGGACAGGAAGCCGACGGGCTGCCCGAAGCCTGGCTTTCGACCCAGAACCGCTATCGTGACGTGATCGTATCGCCCGACGGGCGTTCGGTGTTCATCGCCACGGACGCGTTCGGTTCGGCAGCGCAGAAGTTCGGCGAAGGTCTCAACACCTCGGTCCTGCACAATCCCGGTTCGATCCTCGTTTTCACCTATGGTGAAGAGGGCGGCGGGCTTGGCATCGTCGAGGGTAACGACCATCAGGCCGCTGCCGGCAGCGAAGCCGGTACGGCTGAATGGGAAGACCCCAACACAGGCAATGAAGCCCCCGCCGAGGACGAGGCCGGTGACGAAGCGGCTGCCGGTGCGATCACCGCGGAGTCCGACGTAACCGAAGTTGCCAATCTCGGCGCACCGAAATATGCCGCCAATTGCGCGGCATGCCACGGTCCTGCCGGGCAGGGTGGCGCTGGTGCGGTGCTTGCCGGCAACGCAAATCTCGAAGACGAGAATTTTGTCGCCAACACGCTGATCCACGGGTTCGGCTATATGCCGGCCTTCGGCAACCAGCTTTCGGACGAAGATATCGCCCAGATTGGCACGTTCATCCGCAATTCGTGGGGCAATGATTTCGGGGTTCTGACCACCGAGACCGTTGAAGCCGCGCGCTGATAGCGGACGGATTTCGAATTGGAAAAGGCCGGGATCGCTCCCGGCCTTTTTTGTTATCCCGCGACCAGCCGCCTGAGCTTGCCGACGGCGGTATCGGCGGATTCGCCATAGGCGATCGTGCCGAAGAATTCGCCGTCTGCATCGACGAGAAACACCGAGGCTGTGTGGTTCATCGTGTAGTCGTCGCCCTCAAGCGGCACGCGTTCGGCAAAAACGCTCCAGGCGTCCATGGCCTTTTCGATTTCCGCCGGCTCGCCCGTCAGCCCGGTAACCTTATCGCCGGCCCAGCCCACGTACTGGCCGAGAATTTCGGGCGTGTCGCGTTCCGGGTCAACGGTGACAAAGAACGCCTGCAGGTCTTCGGCATCGGGGCCGAGCTCGGTAAACCAGTGCTGCATGTCCGCAAGAGTGGTCGGGCAGACATCGGGGCAGTGGGTGAAGCCAAAAAAGACCAGCGACGGCCGGCCGGCAAACACCTCGTCGCCGACCGTTTCGCCCGCATCGCTGACGAGCTGATAGTCGCCCGCGCCGAAGCGGCCGGCCTCGGCGACCGCGACGCCCTGTTGCGGGGCGACGGAGGTTGAGTACCAGAGATATCCCGCCCCGAGCGCCGCGACGCCGACCAGCGTCCAGAGCACGATGCGAATGGTCTTGAGGGTGCCCATGGTCTTAGTGCCCCGCATGCGCGTCATGGTCATGGCTGCCCGAGGCGCCAAACGATTGAACGTCGAGTTCGATTTCGACCGAGCCGGCGGCTTCGAAGGTGAGCGTTAGGGGGACGGTCTCGCCTTCGACGAACGGCTCGGTGATGTTCATGAACATCAGGTGCAATCCGCCGGGGGCCAGCGTTACGGTTTCACCGGCCGGAATTTCGAGCCCTTCGGCCATGTGCCGCATCTGCATGACATCGTCGACGACGGCCATCTCGTGAATTTGCACGTCGGGTGAAAAGGGCGATGACGCGGAGATCAGGCGGTCGGCCGTGTCGCCCGAATTGGTGATGGTGACATAGCCACCACCGACCGGCGCGTTGGGCAGGGTGGCGCGGGCAAAGGCGCCGTTGAGGACGAGATCGCCCACGGTGACCTGCAAGGCCGGATCGAGGAGGGTGACGGCAGGCTCCCAGTCGAGCACGGCATCACCGCACATCTGGCTGACTGGGAAGACGATGTCGCCTGGGGCGAGATCGCTTGCAAAAGTGCCGTTAATGGCGAACCGCTCATGGGCGTCGTCGGGCACCGACCCGCCGGACCATGTGGCGGTATCTTCGGTCACCTCAAGCGTCCAGCCATCTTTTTCGACCGCTTCTGCGGCCTCGAAACCCTGGGGGAAGGTCACCCGGACCGTGTCGGTCGGCGCGCCCTCGCAGCCATGGGGAAGTTCGAGGACGCCGCTGAAGGCCTCGCCCGGGGCCGATTGCGTCTGTTCGAAAACCATGTGTGCGAAGGCAGGAGCTGAAAGGGTGAGAATGGATGTTGCGGCGAGCGCCGCGCGCGAAACAGTGCGGATCATGATCGATCTCCAGCATAAAAAGGTCTGATTCGGCCCGGTTGGCGGGCCAGGGTGCAAGGATCAGACGGCAGCGGGAGGCGCGCGCGGATTGCGGAGAGTATAGCCGGGCTGCGCGACGGCAACGCTGTCCGTCGGCGCATAATCGAGCGTAGCGAAGGCGAGATAGGCCGGTTCGGCGACGCACGGGGGCGGGGGAAGGTCTGCGAGGCTGACGCGGCAGGCGTGGCATGGCGCGTGACCGCCGGCGTTGCCTTCGACCGCACCGCAATAGGATAGGTCGGCCACCGAAAATGAAAATCCATCATCGCCGGGGGGCACCTGGACAGGCTGATGCGCGAACGACAGAAACACCAGCGCCAGCACGGCCAGCGCCTTGACGGCCTCTTTCGCGATGTCGCGTACGATCCCCATGGCTTGCCGTTCTACACCAATGGCCTGCAATTGAAATGCGTCAAATGATGCCCAGCAGATAAAGCCCGCAGCCGGCGGCCGCGCTGAGGCCGATGACGGTGGCCGTGCCGAGTTTGAACCGAAACAGCGCCAGAGCGGCCAGGACAAAGAGCGCAACGGCAACCCAGTTCATGCTGGCGAGCACCGGCAGGTCGACCGAAAGGCCGAAACCGCTATAGCCGACGACCTCGCCAAACAGCACATGCAGGCCGAACCAAACGGCGAGGTTGAGGATGACGCCGACCACTGCGGCGGTGATCGTTGCAAGGGCTGCCGACAGCGCGACATGGGTGCGCAGGCGCTCGATGAACGGCGCGCCAATGAAGATGAATAAAAAGCACGGGACGAAGGTGACCCATGTGGTCAAGAGCCCGCCGAGCGTGCCGGCCAGCAGCGGGTCCATGGTTCCGGCACCCCGGAAAGCGCCCATGAAGCCCACGAATTGGGTGACCATGATCAGCGGGCCGGGGGTCGTTTCGGCCATGCCCAGCCCATCGAGCATTTCGCCCGGTGCAAGCCAGCCGAAATTGCCGACGGCTTCCTGGGCCACATAGGCCAGCACCGCGTAAGCACCACCGAACGTCACGACCGCCATCTGGCTGAAAAATATGGCGATTTCGGCGAAAACGTTGTCCCAGCCCAGGACTGCGATCAAAAGCGCGCTCGGTACCAGCCACAAGAGGGCGCACACAGCACCGACGCGCACCGCCCAGCCGGCATTGACGCGGGCGTGGTCGGGGATCTCGGCGCCCAGGACGGTATCGGCATCTTCGACGATCGCGCCTGAGGCGGCCCCATGCCCGCCGCCGGCAACGAATGCTCCCGACCCCATGCGTGCCGCGATGTAGCCAAGGAGACCGGCGCCGAGCACGATGATGGGGAACGGTACGTCGAAAAAGAAGATCCCCACAAAGGACGCCGCCGCGACAGCGATCATCGGCCCGTTGCGCAAGGCCCGGCTGCCAATCCGCATCACCGCGTGAACCACGATGGCCAGAACCGCCGGTTTCAGACCGAAAAACAGCGCGGCCACGACCCCCACATTGCCATAGAGTGCGTAAATCCAGCTCAGGACCATGATGGCAACAAGGCCGGGCAGGACGAACAGCACCCCGGCGATCACCCCGCCCAGCGTGCGGTTCATCAACCAGCCGATATAGACGGCCAGCTGCTGCGCTTCGGGGCCGGGCAACAGCATGCAGAAATTGAGCGCGTGCAGGAACCGGCGTTCGCCCAGCCAGCGCTTTTCCTCGACGAGAATGCGGTGCATCAAGGCGATCTGACCGGCGGGCCCGCCAAAGCTCAAGAGCCCGATCCTGGCCCAGACGCGGAACGCCTCGCCGATGGTGGGAAACCTGTTGCCGGTGTCGACCGCACTGGGGCGCGATGTATCGATCTGTGTCACTTGGATGTCCCCGGTTTAGCGCCTGGCCAGTTGTGCGTTTCGCTAGTGGCATCGCGCGCCCAGCGGTAAAGGGCGTCATAGATCGCCATGCCTGCCTCGAGCTGTTCCAGGTCGTCGGAATGCACGCGCGAGAGCCCCAGTGAAATGGCGAGAAGTCCGGCGGCTTCGGGCTCAAGGTCCAGTCGCGCCGTATCGGCGCCGCGCACGATCCGGGCGACGCGGTCGAGTGCGGGGATCGAAAGCCCGGTTTCGGCCAGCATCACGTCAAAGCTGCACAACTGGTCTCTGTGGCTCCAGAACGTGCCCTCGATGTCGAACGGCGCGGCTCCAAATCGGCGCCCCACGGTTTCAACTTCGGATGGGGCCACGAACAGGAAAACGGCTCCGGGATCGAAAAACCTGCGGATCAGCCATGGGCATGCGATGCGATCGATCTTGGGCCGTGCGCGGGTGACCCACGCCGTGCGTCCTTCGGCGTCGCGGCCCGGCAATCTGGTCGGGTCGACCGTCGGCAGGCCGGCCTCGGTCCAGGCGGCGTGTCCACCTTCGAGATATTCGGCCCTTATGCCGGCCGTGCGCAGCCAGGCGGCAGCACCCTGGCTGATGGCATGGCCGGACCTGCAGATGGCGATGACGGCATGGCCGTGCGCACCCTCGGCGAACACGGGCAGGCTGGCCGCGTCGAGCCGCCGCGCGCCCGGGACCATGCGTCGGTCGAGCGTGAAATCGTCTTCCTCGCGCATATCAATCAGCACCGGGCAGCGTGGGGTGCCGATCAGCTTGGCGAGCTTGTCAGGAGAAATAGCATCGGGGGCAGGCATGGCGTTCCCTGGCTTTGAAAACCGAAATGGGTGTGGAACGCGAGCTTTGGCTGTCGCCTCGTGGGGAGTTCGCTTTTCCCCATATACCCATACTGACGCAACCGTTTGATGACTGTCAATCGATCTTGCGCGCATGGTGCTCATTTCTTCTTGCGGTACATGTGAAGAAACAAGGACTTGCGCCGAGTGCCATCTTTCCGTAACCCCGGAAAATGGTCTAGGCTCGTGTCGTATTTGGGAAGTTGGGGTTCGGATGATCCGCAAGCGTTATCTGGTGGCCGTCGGCCTTGTGGCCCTGGGCGCTATCGGCGCTGTGGCGTTTATCGCGCTGGCGCCCGAGCCCCATGAATTATCCGGCCCGGTCGAGACCGAGCTGGTGGTCGGCACGCCTGAGTTCGAGCGGTCGCTGTCCTCGCTTTACGGCTCCAATCTGCTTGCGGGCAACGAAGTCACCACCTTGCAGAACGGGGTCGAAATCTTTCCCGCCATGCTCGAGGCGATCAACGCTGCCGAGCGGTCGATCAATTTTGAGACCTATGTCTATTGGAGCGGCGATATCGGCCAGCAATTTGCCGATGCGCTGGCCGAGCGTGCGCGGGCCGGTGTCGAGGTGCATGTGCTGCTCGACTGGCAGGGCAGTGTGCCCATGGAGCCCGAGCTGATCGAGGCAATGACGGCGGCGGGCGCGCAGGTCGAGCGCTTCCGACCCATCACATGGCACACGCTCGACAAGCTCAACAACCGGACGCATCGCAAATTGTTGGTGGTCGATGGCCAGGTCGGCTTTACCGGCGGTGTGGGGATTGCCGACGAATGGGACGGCGACGCGCGCAACCCCGAGGAATTCCGCGAACTGCATTATCGGGTGGAGGGTCCGGTGGTTGCCGCAATGCAGGGGGCATTCGCGTTCAACTGGATCGAGGCGACCGGCGAAACGCTGCAGGGCGATGTGTATTTTCCCGAGATCGATGCGCCGGGCTCGATGACCACACAGCTTGTCTATTCGACCACAGGTTCGCGCAACGTGATGCATCTGATGCTGATGACCGCCCTGGCGGCCGCGCAGGACCATATTCGCATCGGGACGGCCTATTTCGTGCCGGACGAGATTGCCATAGAGCAAATTCTGGCCGCTCGGGCACGCGGGGTGGAGGTGGATATCCTGGTGCCCGGCGAGCACACCAACAAGGATTTCGTCCGCGCCGCATCCCGCCAGTTCTGGGGCGATCTGCTCGAGGCGGGGGTCAATTTCTATGAATACGACCCGACGATGTATCACGCCAAGATCACCATCATCGACGAAGCCTGGACCTCGATCGGCTCGGCCAATTTCGACGAGCGCTCGTTCCGGCTGAACGACGAAGCCAACCTCAACGTGTTCAACGAGGGGTTTACCCAGGAGCAGATCGCGATTTTCGAGGAGGATCTGGCGCGGTCCGAGCGCGTGACGCTCGAAGACTGGGAGAACCGGCCCATGCGGGAGAAAGTAACCGACTGGCTGGCGGCAACGCTGCGCGTGCAGCTTTAGGATGGAGCGAGGCGGTGGGCATCCGTTGACACTGGAGCGTGTTTGACCTCGGCGCACCTCATCCGACCGGAAGGGCCTATGAGGGGCGCTGAGGATACTTGGTACCGGAGGGGTGGCCGGGTGCTTCGACCAAAATGGCTCACCGCCTCCTGAACTCAAGCGCTGTTGAGGTGGAGGATGTTGCCGTCGGGGTCTTTGAACCAGGCCATGCGGAAATTGCCGGCGCGGTGGATGCCGTTGGCAAATTCGGTGCCGTCCATGTCATAGTGCTCGAAGGTGACGCCCTTGGCGCGCAGATCGGCGACGATGGCTTCGATGTCGTCGCCGCAATCCCAGACCACGGCGTTGGCCTTGTTGGTGCCGGCAAAGTCGGACGGATAAACGAGCAGCCAGGTCGTGCCGGTCTTATAGACCAGGACATCGCCCATGCCGTCTTCCTGCAGTTCGAGACCGAGTGTGTCGCTGTAAAATGCCCGTGCGCGCTCGACGTCGCTTGTCGCGACGATGGCCGAGGACGGCTTGTCTTTAAAGGCACTCATGGTGGTTCTCCCTTTCCATTACGGAACAAGGACGAACGAGGGGGCTCCGTTCCCGACATCGAGGCATAAAAAAAGCCGGGCGGCAGGCCCGGCCTTTGTGGTTGTGATGCTGCTCGAGCCCTCTAGCTCGCGATGCGCAATTGCGGGGCGCGCGAGAGGGTGAAGTGGCCGACGGCCTCTTCAAGACCCTTCGCTTCCGCATCGGTCCGGGCGATAGCGGCGTGGGTTTGCTCGACAAGCGCCGAATTGTGCTGGGTCATCTCGTCGATCTGGCGGATGGCGCCGGTGACCTCGGCCAAGGCATCAGCCTGGGCATTGCCGGCTTCGGCAATGGCGGCGATGAGGGTGCCGCTTTCGCGCAGGCTGGCCAGCAGCGTTTCGACGCGGCTGTTGGCATTGGCCACGATCTTGCTGCCATTGCCGACTTCGGTACGTGACGCTGCGATCAGCGCCTTGACCTCGCTCGACGCACCCGCTGCCGATTGGGCAAGGCGGCGCACTTCGATGGCAACGACGGCAAAGCCCTTGCCAGCGTCACCGGCCCGCGCGGCTTCCACCGACGCGTTGAGCGCCAAGAGATTGGTCTGGAAGGCGATGTCGTCGATGAGCTTGATGATCGAGGCGATCTTTTCCGAGGCGGCGGTGATGGCCTTCATCGCGTCCTCGGCATCCCGCATCGACACGCCCATCTCATCGGCGATTTGGCGCGCGTTTTCGGCGCGGGTCTGGACCTGATCGGCACGCTCGGCATTGGCCGCGACCGTCGCGGAAAGCTGTTCGACAACGCCGCTGGTTTCTTCGACCGCGGCAGCCTGCCGTGTGGTGCGCTCGGACAGATCGCTCGTGCCCTCGGTGATTTCGGCGGTGGCATGGCGGAGGCTCGAGGCCGATCGGGTGACCTGGGCGACGATGGCGGAGAACGCCGAGATTGTGGATTTGACCGCTTGGCGCACGGCATCGAGTTCTTGCGGCATAGCGGCGTCGAGGTCGTCGATGAGCCGGCCCTGCGCCATGGCGCCAAGCGTGGCGCCGAGCGTTGCGACCGCGGCTTTGCGGGCTGTGATGTCGGTGGCGAATTTCACGACCTTATAGGGCTTGCCGGACGGGTCGAGGATCGGGTTGTAGCTGGCCTGGATCCAGACCTCGCGCCCGCCTTTGCCCACGCGGCGGTATTCGGCGCTGGCGAATTCGCCGTTGCGCAGATTTTCCCAGAACGCAGCATAGGCGGGGCTTTTGGCCTCGATCGGGTCGACGAAGATCGAGTGGTGCTTGCCCTCGATTTCGGCGCGGGTATAGCCCATGGCATCGCAGAAATTGGCGTTTGCCGTGAGAATGGTGCCGGAGAGATCGAATTCGATCACGGCCTGCGATTTGGAAATGGCGTCGAGCTGGCCCTGAGCCTCGGCGTCGGCGCGCTTGCGGGCCGTGATGTCGGTGGCAAATTTGACGAAGCCGAGCGGCTTGCCAGCGGCATCGAAAATCGGGTTGTAGGACGCCTGGATCCAGACCGACTGCCCCGATTTTCCGACGCGCTCATACTCGGCGGCATCGAATGTGCCGCTCGAGAGACGCTGCCAGAAGTCTGCGTAGTCGGGCGATGCCGCGTGGTCGGGGGTTACGAAGATCGCGTGATGGCGACCGACGATCTCTTCGAGCGTATACCCCATTACGGTGAGGAAATTATCGTTGGCCCAGACGATGGTGCCGTCGAGTTGAAACTCGATCATCGCCTGCGATCTGGAGATGGCCGCGGCCAGATGGCCGTCGCTGGCCAACCGCCGAGCCGAAGGGCGCGCCGTCTTTCTGCGCATGAACATTCTTGCGTCCCTCAAAAATGAGAATTTCGGTTGTCCCCCGCCGAAACGCTAGAATGTCGCGCTTAATTTGGCGTGAAAAATTTGCACGGATCGGAAATTTCACGCAAACGTGAGGCACAATTTTCCGATATCCCGGGATGAGAGTTCGCGCGCTAGGGTTCGAGGTTCCAGTCCCGAGCAATGAGGGCCGCTTCGGCGTCGGCGCCGATATCCGGGCCAGCGCCGAGGCTGTCGAGGAACGCGTCGATGGTCGTGGTGCCCGGGTCTTCGGCCGGACGGTAGGTAGCCGAAGGGGCGAGCGTCGTGACGGGTACCTGCCAGCTCGCACCGTCCGTGCAGGCGACGCCACGCAGCGCGGCATCCGCATCGCCGGCCTCATAGGTGCGGCAGATCCCGCCCGCAACCTCATAGGTCCCGGTGGCGAGCGCTTCGATGTCATAGGAGGACGAGGCAACACGGACCGGCTCGCCCGCCGGTGTCGCGGCGAGGGCATTAAGGACCGATGCGCTGGTTGCAGCGGCGAGAAAGCTCGTCGGTTCGGGCGATAGGCTCGACTGGCCGAACAGATAGCCTCCGAGTCCGGCTGCGACGACAAGCGATGCAGCCAGCGGCATGGCAAAGCGCGAAAAAGGGTAGGCTGCCGGGCGCGCAGGTTTTGGTGCGCCGGTGATTGTCGCGATCAGGGCGTCGGGAACCGGTTCGGCCAGCACGGGCGCAAAGGCGTCGCGGACGGCCTGACGCGCGCCGGCGAAACGGGCGATCCGGGCAGCGATGGCAGGATCGGACACGGCAAGGGCCGCGATGGTTTCGCGTTCGTTGCGATCCAGTTCGCCATCGGCATAGGCCATCAACATCTCGTCGCTCACTTTCATCTCTGTCATCTCGCATGCTCCCCGCTGGCTGGTGCAGCTGTCGATTTGCCGTCCAGCGCGTCGGCAACGGCGGTTCGGGCCCGAGCCAGGCGGCTCATCACGGTCCCGATGGGAATATCGAGGATGTCGGCCACCTCGCGGTAGCGCAGACCCTCGACGCAGACCAGCATGAGAACACCGCTCTGGTCGGGCGGAAGATCCGCCATGGCCGCCGAAACGGCCCGCCATTCCATGCGCGCCTGTGTGGTGAGGCGTCCATCTTCGCCGGTCAGCGTTTCCGCCAGCCCTTCGGATTCGATATCGAGGGTGGGCCGGCGCCGGCGGGTGACGTCGATCCACTGGTTGTGCATGATCCTGAACAGCCAGCTTTCAAGCTTGGTGCCGGGGGTGAACCCGGACAGCCCGGCCAGAGCTTTCTCGCAGGTTTGCTGCACAAGATCGTCGGCATCCGCAGCATTGCGGGTCAGGCTCCGCGCAAAGGCGCGCAACCGGGGCAGCAGTGCAACCATCCGATGGCGTATCTCGTCACTCACGGTCTGGACCCGTCCCGAGGCTGTTACGTCACCATAACGCAGCGTTTCTGAAATTATTCTGCGCGGATCGGATTATTTTGGACTGACGCTGTTGCGTGGAGGGGAATAAACTTGGGGCCGACGGCGTTTTGTGCGCAGAGGTGCGAACGAGAGGACCATGGTGATGGACAATGACGGCGCGAGCCAACCGAAATCGATGCGCCGGCGCGCGCTGCTGGCCCGGCTGGGGCTGACGGCGGCAATGGTCTATGTGGCGCCGACGGTTCTGCAATTGAGCGCGGCACGCGCGTCCGATTCCGTAAGCGGCGCATCGCGTGCATCGCGCGCGACACGCCCATCGCGCGCCTCGGTGCCATCGCGTGCGACGCCGCAGCCGCAGGCGCAACCCTCGCGCCCGGCGCCGGCGCGGCCGGTCGAACTGGTGGTGGCGCTGGATGCCGATGAGGGATTTGCGCTGCTCGAAGACGATGGGTTCCTCTTGATCAGCCGCAGGCAATTGGGGCTGCTGGGTAAATGGGTGGGGCGGTTCCGGGCGCCTGCTGGGCTGAGCTACGATCAGGCCATGGCGCGGGCCATCGCGCTTTTGCCGGTCGGCGCCGTGCACCACAACGACCTTTATCGCACCAGCGAAATGCTGTGCGTCGACGATGAATGCGCGGCGTTTTCGCTGGTTGGGTGGCCGCAGCCCGAGCCCTGCACGGCGGCACCGGTGATTGGGATGATCGACACAGGGATCAATCCCGACCACGAGGCGCTGGCCGGGCAATCGCTCGAGATGCTGAGCGCGGATACCGACGGGCGGGCGGCGGCGGGGCTGGTGCACGGAACTGCGGTCGCGGCCCTGTTGATCGGGCGGGCCGATACGCGCACGCCGGGGCTTTTGCCCAATGCGCGGCTTGTGGCGGTCGATGCGTTTCATGCCGATACGGCGGGGGATGCGGCGGACGCTTATTCTCTGCTGCAGGCCCTGGACCAACTCGCCGATGCCGGGGTCGATATCATCAATATGAGTTTTGCCGGTCCGGGCAATGAGCTGCTCGAAGAGGCGACACTGCTTCTTCATGAGCGGGGCATCGCGCTGGTCGCTGCGGCGGGCAATGATGGGCCGAGGGCCGAGCCGCTTTATCCCCCCGCTTACGGCCATGTGGTGGCGGTGACGGCCATCGACAGTCAGGGCACGGTCTATCGGCAGGCGGTCACGGGCGAACATATCCGCTTTGCCGCACCGGGGGTGGGACTGTGGACGGCGGCGTCGGTCTCTGGCGGCCGATTGCGCTCGGGCACGAGCTACGCTGCACCGTTCGTGACCGCGGCACTGGCCGTGGCGCGGCTGGAAAATCCGGACCTGCCGATCGAGGAAACCGTGACGCTCCTTGCCGATCGCGCCGTCGATCTTGGCGATGCGGGGTGGGACGGGGTCTATGGCTGGGGGCTCGTGGACGCGAGTACGCTCTGCCTTTTGCCAGCGTAAGGGTGGTCGCGGCGGGCGCTGCGTGGGTCCTCGGGTCAAGCCCGAGGATGACGGTGGCGGGGGAGGCGGCCCGCGTATCCCTGAACGCAACCGGTCCCTAAATTGCTTCGGACTCACATGCGCACATTACCCCCAACCGTCATTCCCCGGTCTGGCTTGGCTTGGGGAGGCCGTGGTGTGGGCTATTCCCTCACCTTGCCCCACCGTCATCCCGGCCTTGAGCCGGGACCCAGTATGCTCGGCGCATGATGGTGTCTTCGGCGCCAACTTGGTTCCACGGAGCATACTGGATCCCGGGTCTTCGCCCGGGATGACAGTGGTGGGGATGATGCGTGTGAGATCAACTAATGGGCAACAAGTCGATCGACTGCCTTCTACGCCACCCGTCACCCTGGGCTTGACCCGAGGGGCCCTGTGGCGATCCGTAGATGGGAAGAAAAAATCAGGCGGCGGGAATAAAGCGCAGATCGCATCGTTATGCCTTCAGTGGCCACGACGACAGTCAACGACAGTGAAGAAGGATCTGAGACAATGAACGATCTGCCCGAACACGATAAGGATGCTCCCTCCCAGTCGCGGCGGAAGCTGCTGGCCAAGTTGGGCCTTGCTGCAGGCGTCGCCTATATGGCGCCGGTGATGCTATCGCTCAGCCAGGCGCATGCCTCGGGTGGCAGTGCCCCCAGCGCTGCGAGCCGTGCCAGTGCACCGAGCCGGGCGAGTGCCCCGAGCCGGGCCAGCGCACCGAGCCGCGCCAGTGCGCCGAGCCGGGTTACGTCGGGGACGCGCCGTGGAAGCGGTCCGAGCCGCCCCGGTGCCCGTCGGGCCGGCCCACCCCCGGGATGGACGATGGACCAGTGGCTGGCGTGGTTGCGCAGCCAGGGGGCATAATCGATGATCGAAGGCGCGGCCACCCGTCGCGCCTTCGCACTTTTGGGGACGAGACACATGGACATCGCAAAGCGCAAGGCGCCCGCAATCGACAAGATGCAGTTTGCCGGTACGACGCATCCGGTTGTGTGCGTTGATGCGGGGCGGGTGGCCGAGCACGTAAGGACGGTGCTGGCCGGATGGCCGCAGGTTTCCACCGAACCCGATGCGGCGCCGATTTCGGTCGTGGGAGACCAGGGCTATTATTCGGTGACCTCGCCCTTTCTCGATGAACCTTTGCACGGGCTGTCTTCGGTAGGGGCGGCGTGCGGCGCGATCGTGGATGCAGCGCAGTCGTTTCTTGCCGCGCATCCGGATCACCTTTGCCTGCACGCCATGAGTTTTGAAATTGCCGGTCGGCTGGTGATTGCCACCGGGACCGCGCGCATGGGGAAAAGCACGCTGGCCGCGCGGATGGCGGCCGAACCGGTGCTGGTTTATGCCGACGACATGCTGCCCATTACAGCGCCGGACAATTTCGGGCTGGCGCTTGGCGTGCCGCCGCGTCCGCGCCTGCCGCTGCCGGAGGGGTCGGGCGAAACGCTGGCGGGCCATGTGCGCGACCACGCAGCGGCCGATGACGGGCGGTATTGCTACCTCGACACGTCCAATATCGCGCCGCATGGGCGCACGGCGCCGATTGGCGTCGTGCTGCTACTGGACCGGCGCGCCGATGGGCCGGCAGGATTTGCCCCCGCCGATCGGGCCGAGGCGCTGCGGCATCTGCTGCTGCGCAACATGGTGCGCACCGGCCCGGCCAGCGCGCTGACCGGGCGCCTGGAAGGGCTGCTCGAAAGCGTGCCGTGCATAAGGCTGTTTTACAGCAGCCTCGATGATGCGGCGGCATTGCTGATGGACAAATTTGCAGCCTGGCCGGTCGATGCGGCAGGGCTGGTGGAGGGGCAGCCCGAGCCCGGTACGCCGCTGGAGATTGCGCCCCGGTCGGGGCGTGCCCGCGGTCGGGCCATTGCGCCCGAGGCGACTTTTATGCGCGCACCCGGCATCGTGGCCAAGCGGGTGGGTGACGAGGTGTTCCTGTTCGATAGGGACGATACGACGGTGCTCAACCTCAACGCGCTCGCGGGGGCTGTGTGGGCACTGCTCGAGGAGCCGATCTCGGCGCGCGAAGCGGGGGCGCTGCTGGCGGACGCCTTTGCGGACACGCCGCGGATCGTCGTGATGACGGACGCCGAGGCGTTGTTTGCCGACCTTGAGCGCAATGGGCTGATCGTTTCAGCCTAGCCGCTCCTTGCGCAGTTCGGCCACTTCGGCGCGAAGGGCCTTGACCTCGGCGAGGACGAGGCCGGTTTCCGAGTGGATGGCGGCGCGATCGGCTTCCGCGTTTGAATCATGCTCTTCCTGCATGGCCGAAACGATGACACCGATAAACAGGTTGAGCACCGTGAAGGCCGTGCAGGCGATGAAGGGAATAAAGAACATCCAGGCTTCCGGATGGACGTCCATGACGGGCCGGACGATGCCCATGGACCAGCTTTCCAGTGTCATCACCTGGAACAGCGTATAGAGCGAGGCGCCGATCGAGCCGAACCATTCGGGGAATGTCGGGCCGTAGAGCTTGGTCGACATGACCGCAAAGACGTAAAACACCAGCAGCAGCAGGACGAAAATCGAGCCGAGGCCGGGCAGGGCGGAGATCAGCCCGCCGATGACCTTGCGCAGCGAGGGCACGACCGAAATCAGCCGCAGCACGCGCAGGATGCGCAGCGCGCGCAGCACGGTGAACGGGCCGGAAGAGGGAATGAGCGCGATGGCGACGATGGCGAAATCGAAGATCGACCACGGATCGCGGAAAAATTTCAGCCCGTTCGCATAAAGGCGCAGCGCGATCTCGACGACGAAGATCGCAAGGATGACGCTGTCGAGGGCGATGAGCGCCGGGCCGATGGCCGCCATGATTTCGGGCGAGGTTTCCAGCCCGAGCGTGATCGCGTTGATGACGATCACCGCGATGATGAACTGCTCCCAACGGCGGGAGGAAAGGAACAGAGCGAGCTGGCCGCGCATGAAGGGAACTCCGGGGCGTGTTGCGCGCGAAGGGAAAGCGGATTTGTGAGCGCGGGTCAAGCGCGCGTGGGGAGGGACGGGGAGAATGCGGGGGTTTGCTGGTGGTCAGCTGAATGCGCTAGTCTGTGCGAAGAAGCCATGGGGCGGTGTCTGGCTGGGGCCAGTGGGAGGGAACTTTGCCAATTGTAAGGGTCGAAATCGCCAAGGGCGTTGCGTCCCCTAAGCAAAAGCGGTCCGTCATCCGTCGCATGACAGACGTTTTGGTCGAAGAGCTTGGACGCAACCCCGAGTACATATTCGTCATCATCGATGAGGTGGACACGGACAATTGGGGACGAAAAGGCGTTTCGCTTACCGATTTATGGCAGCAGCCGGAAAGTCCGGAATAAGCGGCGAGGGCGGCTGCTTTGGGGTGGTTTGCGGACCGGCAGGTTTTGGAAAGTTGCAGCGAGAGATCCCGCCATTAAATAATCAATCAATTAAAGCTTGAAGGTGACTACCAGCGCTCATTCGCCCACTGTTCAAGACCTGACCCATAAGCGATGCCGAACCCATCGATGTCAGGGAAGAGCGACAGGTGATTGACGTCAAAATTCGCTGAGAGCATCGCCAGATATACCTGCTTTTCTTGTGCTGGAATCCTGATGGCAAGCAGGTAATCTAATTTTTCGATTGCGAGACTTCCGTGCGGGAGGCCGACTTTTGTAGTGCTATAGATGAACTGGGAATGTTGAGCAGCGATCCGAGGCGAAACGACAGGCGGCTCCCACGTCTGCGGGTGATTGTATTTTTCGATAGACTTCACTCGCTCATCGTACGTCTCGTCCAGTAGCTTACCTTCGCCGCCACCCAAATAGTCAGTGTGGATGCCGAAAAGCATTCCTGCCCGGTCAAAGTTGCCGAGACAGGCGAAGTAGAGGGCAATCAACCCACTGCGGCTGGTGTCAATCAAACGAGTAGCGGCCCCATGGTGTTGAAGCCGCGCGAGCAATTCGAAATCGCTTAGGTTTCTCCCATCTAATATGCCGTAGCCTTTGTGCCTTGCCTTCTCGAGCAGCCGTTTCTCATAGTGGGCAACATGCCATTCCATGCGTTCGTCATTTTTGGACAGGAGCATCTTTCTGTATGCTGCGCTGTCGATGAGCCATTGCTCATCCGACTGCCCTCTCCACATCCGCACTGTCGTGCCAGTTCCATCGCTGCCAAAGGCGATAAGGTCGAGTAGTTCGCTGGGAGACTCAGGCTCGATGACTTTCCCGAATCGGCTGTCATTGAATTTCTTCATTTCCGGTGGATACGGCTTGCGACCCCGCGATGCAGTCATTCGGACACATGCGTAATCAGCGGAATCAAACCCCCGCTTTCGGTGCTTATTTACGGGCACGAAATATCTGCAGATGCATCGTCACCGACCAGTCGTCCGTCACCAAGCGATTTGTCACATGGAACGACGGGAAGAGCCTGAACGCTGTTGGCGAGATTAGAGTCGACGCGCATATCTATTTGCTCGGCTCTACGGTTTAAAAACCGTAGTTGGCCCGACATATGTGAGGCAGGCGGGGTCGAATACCACCACGTGTGTAAGGTCTGGCCTTGATCGCGAGGAATACAGCATGGCAAGCGCGCCAATTGCGCGCGCACGGTCAGAAACGGCCCAAGTTGGAGCAACCTCACCACACGCGCGTGCGTCTTGCCAGACTATTGATGCTTCTGGATTTTCTCTTTGGTCGGAAATGAAAGGGGCCTCTAACCACATTGGCACTAATACACGCGAAACGCCATCGTTGAGGTATCGCTTGATGGCTACGGCGGTCCCCTCGACGCTTAGCGAAGCGTACGCCGCCGTCTGTCCAGAATGATGAAACCGACCTTCGATAGCCGTCGCTGGCATTGCGGGCGTGGCTGCTGCGGTAGCAGGAATCAGTCGCCAGACTGGACCAGAAAACCCAACTAGCTTACCCAACAACTTTCCTTATGCAGATCAGCATTGATGGGAAAGATCATGCGCGAGCGGATACAATTGATCAAGCGACAAGGCTGGTTGTAAGTGGCTGCTATTCGGCAGTATTGGCTGGACTCGGACGTCGGAAATGGGTTCGAAAGCGCTTCTATCGGTCTCGCGGCGGCGCGGTAGGATCGTGATGCTCGAGGTAGGCGCTGATGACTGAAACGGCACGAAAGGCAGCGGGATGCGGGCAGTGATTTTCGCTTTGGCGATGGCGGCGGGGCCGGCTTTGGCGCAGGGGGCGGGGTGGAGCTTTTCGGCGTTGCAGGGGGAGGGGGACAGGGCGGCGGTCGGATGTGATCGGGAGGCGGTAGCGGAGGATTTTGCCTGCCTTGTGGTGCGGTGCGAGGATGATTTTTCGACGGGGGTACATGTGTGGACGAGCCGCGCCGGCGGAGATGTCGGGCGGTGGGAGATGACGGCGGATCGGGAGAATTTTACCGGCGAGGCGGTAGCTGCCGATGATGCGCCGTATGGAGCGCGGTTCGTTGAGAGCGATGCGGAATGGCTCGAGGAGCGCCTGCGCTTTGGCGCATTCGTCTATTTGCGGCATGTCGATGACGTCGACGCCGAGTTTCGGTTTATCGACCTGACGGGGTCGTTGACGACGATCAATACCGCGTTGGCGTACTGCGCGCCGCGCGTGCCGGAGGCGACTACTCCGCCGCTACAGTCTCGCCCCTGAGGGGTTCGCCGCGGTCAACCGGTTCGCCGTTGGCGAGGTAGGTCTGGAACTGGGCGGGCAGGCCTTCGCCTTCGAAAAGCACCGGAGTGGTCTGAAGGTGGATGTGGAGGTGGGGTTCGGATGTGTTGCCCGAATTGCCGCAGAGACCGATTACGTCTCCCTGCGCGATCTCCTGGCCCTGCTGGACCGTGACCGAGCCTTGCTGGAGATGGCCGAGGAAGGCGAATTCGTTTTCGGCTAGGGCCAGAATAACGTGGTTGCCGGCCGGGTTTGCGGGATCGGTTTCGCCGATCGGCAGGTCGGGGAGATCGTTGACGGTGGCGACGACCTGACCATCGGCGGGCGCCAGGATTTCGCGGCCCCAGCAGTGATAGCTTTCAAGGTCGGAGGCGTCGCCCGAATAGGATTGGCCATCCTGGTTGACGACGAAATCGAGGGCGAAACGCTGCGAGGGCTCGGCGGCGTGATAATTGTCGGCGATCTCTCGGCCACCCCAGAAGACGTACCATTCGCCGTCAAAGGGGAGGCGGAGATCGGCCTGGGTTTCGTAGTCGAGATAAGCACTCTCGGCAGCTTGTGGCTGAGGCTGGACGACAAAGCCCGCGATCATGCCCTCACTATCGAACGCCCAGTCGATGACGATGGGCGTATCGAGGCCCGACCACTGGCCGATGCGGGTATAGATGTCGAGGCCGCTGGCGTCGGTGGTCGTTTCATCGAGGATTGCGGTTTCCTCGCCAAGATCGGTTTCGACCTGGCTCTGGAAGGTTTCGAAGGCCTCGAGCGAACCGAGACCCGCCTGCATGTCTGGCGTCATATCGGACCAGATGGCATCGAGATCTCCGGCCAAGAAGGCTTCCGTGCGCTCGCGGCCCATATCCAGGATCGACTGATCCTGAGCCAAGGCGGGCAGGGCGACAGAGGCGGCCAGGAGACTGATGAGTGTGCGGTGCATGCGCGGGACCTTTTCGGCAGGATCGTGACAGTGGAGCCGCTATCAGGCGCGCTCAACCTCGGATTTCGATTTCAGTACGCGATCGCCATCTTCGGTTTCGATGAGGAAGGCGGGGTTGTCCGGCGTGGCTTTGCGCTTGATCGTGGCACCCTTGATGGTGCGCTCCACCTCATCGGTGAAGCGCTCTAAAATTTTGCCGGTGGCGGTGCCGTTCGACCAGTGCCACCGGACTTTGCTGCCTTTGCGCAGTGGCATCAGCGACCGACGATGTCGCCCGATGCGCCGTCGATTTCAAACTCGATCTCTGCACCGTCGGCGCTCAGGCCCTCGATGTCCCAGCGGCCATCGTCAAAAGAGACTTCGCGCAAGGTGGCGATGCCCTCGCCATAGGCGATTTCGATCGCTTCTTCGATGCTGATATCGGTTTCGCTCGGCCAGTCATTGTCCTGGGCGAGGGCCGGTGCGAGGGGAGCTGTGGAGAGGAGAAGGGCAAGAGCAAGTTGGCGCATGGATTTTTTCCCATTGTGTTGCGCCTGCTTAACGCTGTCGATGGCGTCCGGTTTCATTACCCAGCGACAAACTTATCCCCGCGTCACGCCGGGCGGGTATGTTTGTGGCATGGTGAGATTGGTGCGGCCCGATGGGGTTTACCTCCTGCCACTGACGGTTGCCCGTCTCACCACCCTTCTCCAACCACACGAGGATTGATCCATGACCGAGACCGGGGAACCGGACTGGGCGATGGTTCGCGCCGACTATGAAGCGGGCGAAATTTCCGTGCGCGCGATCGCCGAAAAGCACAGCGTGACACTCGACCGGATCAACCATCGCAAGATCAAGGAAATCTGGCGCCCACGGCGGCTCTGGACGAGCCGGGGACAGCGGCGGGTGATCATCAACAAACTCATGCATCTGCTGGAACGGCAGATCGCCCTGCTTGAAGCCAAGCTGGACACCAACGAGGCATTCGATATGGCCGATACCAAACTGATCGAAACGATCACCAAGACATACGAAAAGCTCACCGAACTGCAGGATGTGCACAACAAGGCCGAAACGAGGAAGACAGCGCGGCTCGACCCGGAACTTGAAGCGGTGCGCGAGAAACTGATCCGGCGGGTGAAAGCGCTTGAAACAGAGTGAGAAATACACCGAGGAGGATAAGGCGCGTCATGTCGCGGCGCTTGAAAAGGCCGACAATGACGCGATGACCAGGCTGGCCTTCAACTGGGAGCTCATCGGCCGACCCGATCAGCAGGCGCCCGAGGGTGACTGGACGACATGGATTTTGACCGGCGGACGCGGATCGGGCAAGACGCGAGCCGGCGCGGAATGGGTGCGGGAGCTGGCGACGGGCCAATTCCCGGTTAGCCCCATTGCGCTGGTGGGCGAAACGATGACCGAGGCCCGGGCCATCATGGTCGAGGGGCTTTCGGGGGTGCTCAAGGTGCATCCGCCGGGTCAGCAGCCCAAATTCGAGGCGGGGCGTGGGGTGGTGGTCTGGCCCAATGGCGCCAAGGCAATATTGATGCCGGCCAACGATCCCGAGCGGTTTCGCGGCCCGCAATTTGCGGCCGCATGGTGTGACGAGCTGGCGAAATGGCCCAAGGCGCAAGGGGCGTGGGACATGCTGCAGTTCGGCCTGCGCGTCGGCGCGCGGCCGCGGCAATTGGTGACGACGACGCCGAGATCGACAAAGCTTTTCAAGCGCTTGATCAATGAGCCGGGGACGGTGGTGCAGCGTATGCCCACGATCATCAATGAAGAGAATCTATCGCCCAATTTCATCGCCTATATCCTCTCGCAATATCGCAACACGGTGCTGGCGCGGCAGGAAATCGAGGGTGAACTCGTCGAGGACGTGCCGGGGGCGCTGTGGAACCGGGCGCAGATCGATGCGGGGCGGCTGGACGAAGTGCCCGGGCTGGGCCGCGTCGTGGTGGCGGTCGATCCGCCGGTGACGGGGAAATCGACCTCCGATGCGTGCGGCATCGTGGTGGCGGGGCGCTGGGGCGACAAGGCGGTGGTGCTGGCCGACCGGACCGTGCAGGGGACCTCACCAATGGGCTGGGCGCGCGTTGCCGTGACGGCGTTTCACGAATTCCAAGCCGACGTTATCGTTGCCGAAGTAAACCAGGGCGGCGATCTGGTAGAGCAGGTGCTCGGCCAGGTCGACGCGAGCGTGCCGGTGCGCGCCGTCCGGGCCAATCGCGGCAAATGGGTGCGGGCGGAACCGGTGGCAGCGCTCTATGCCCAGGGGCGTGTGCATCATGCGGGGATGTTCGAGGCGCTGGAAGACGAACTCTGCGCGTTTGGGCCCGATGGGTTGGCCGAGGGGCACTCGCCGGACCGGTTGGACGCCTTGGTGTGGGCGGTCACGGAGCTGTTGCTGCGGGACGGGCCGGTGCCGCGGGTGCGGATTTGACGAAGCTCCACACTTGTCTTGACTTCCACAGAGGTGTTGAACAGCCTAATTCGCACGTAAAACCCCGCTCCGGCGGGGTTTTTCTTTGCCATATGCGCGAACTTATCCCCGCGTCACGCTGGTGGGGTATGGTTTGGATATGATGGGGATGCTGCGGCGTTCCTGATGAACTTACCCAAATAGGAAGATTGCAATGCCAAACTGGCTCGACCGCCTGTGGGGTGGTTCGGTGCGTGTGCCTGAGACAAAGGCCGTGGCGCAGACGATGTTTACGCTTTCGCCTCTGGGCTTGAGCGGGGGCGCGAAAAAAGGGTTTGCGGCGCTGGCCAATGAGGGGTTTGCGAAAAACCCCGTGGTCTATCGCTGCGTGAGGATGGTGGCCGAGAGTGCGGCGCGGGTGCCGCTGGAGGTGCGGGACGGGGATAAGGTTTTGACCGATCATCCCTTACTGACGCTGCTGCGGCGGCCAAACCGACGCGAGGACGGCAAGGCGCTGATCGAAGGCCTGGTGTCCTATCTACTGATCGCGGGCAACGCGTATCTCGATGCGGCGATCGTCGAGGGGGAGGTCAAGGGGCTATATGGATTGCGCCCTGATCGCATGGCAGTGATCGCGGGCAAGGACGGATGGCCGGTGGGCTACGCCTATACGGCTGGCGGGAAAACCCAGCGGCTGATGCTCGATAGCGAGCCGGTGGCGCGGGTGCTGCATCTGAAGCTCTTCGATCCGATCGATGATCATTATGGGCAGGCGCCTCTGGCAGCGGCGCAGGGGAGCCTTGAGACGCACAACGCGGCGACGGCCTGGAACCGGGCGCTGCTGGAAAACGCTGCGCGGCCATCCGGGGCGCTGGTCTATAGCGCGGCTTCGGGGAATTTGACCGAGGATCAGTATCAGCGGCTGAAATCTGAACTCGAAGACGGATTTGCGGGCGCGGCCAATGCCGGGCGGCCGATGGTGCTGGAAGGCGGGCTCGACTGGCGCTCGATGGCGCTATCGCCGCGCGACATGGATTTTCTCGACGCCAAGAACGCTGCGGCGCGCGAGATCGCGCTGGCGTTCGGGGTGCCGCCGATGCTGCTGGGGATCCAGGGCGACAATACATATTCAAACTATGCCGAAGCCAACCGGGCGCTGTGGCGACAGACGGTGATCCCGCTGGTGCACGCCATTGTCGGTGCCTTGGGTCATTGGCTGTCACCGGCGTTTGGCGGAGTGGAACTGGTTCCCGATTTCGATGGGATCGAGGCGCTGGCGGCGGATCGTGCCAAGGACTGGGAGCGGGTGGGGAATGCGAGTTTTCTCACCGATGACGAAAAGCGCGAGTTGCTGGGGTTCGGGGGGCGGTGAGGATGGCCGGCGCTGGATCGCGGTGGCGGGGTGAGACGATGACCCCTCGCTAACTCAGCAAACCCCTCTCACGCCAGCTCTCCCCCCAAGGGAGGGGGCGTCTGGCTGCGGCTTTTCGAGGAGTGTGGGTCGTGGTCTGCGGTAGCCGATGCTTTGGGGCCGGGAAGGAACGGAAATGGACGAGATCATAGCCACGGTGCTGGCGAAGGGCGATCTGGCGCATGTGGCGTTGTTTTTGTGGGCGGGCGGGGCGAGCGCGGTGGCGCTGATGCTGCTCAAGGAGCTGTCGGCGGCGAACCGGCGGTTCAACACTTTTGTGACCGAAATCGCCCATCTCAATCGATTGTTCAGGGACAAGGACTGATGCGCAGGGGAAAGCGGACGACAATCAAGGAGGGGCAGGCGACCGATGTGTTTCGGCAGTTTGCCTGGAATTTGGCGGGCACGCTGGCCAAGCGTCCGGGTAAGTCCATGGAGCGCAAGCCGGAGGTGTCGCGATGACGCTGGCGATCGACGCCGAGGGGCGATTTGCCGGTTACGCATCGGTGTTCGGGCGTGTCGATGGTGGGGGCGACATCGTGATGCCGGGCGCATTTCGCGACACGCTGGCCAAACGGGGCACCGACAGGGTGCGGCTGTTGTTTCAGCATGACCCCAAGGAGCCCATCGGGCTTTGGGACGAGATCGTCGAGGACGGGTTCGGGCTCAAGGTGTCGGGCCGGCTGATCGATGGGGTGCCAAGGGCGCAGAGCCTGCGGGCGCTGATCGCGCATCGGGCCATCGATGGGCTTTCGATCGGGTTTCGGGCTGTGCGCGCGACCCGGGAAGGGCGGACGGGCACACGGCGGCTCTGGGCCGTGGATCTGTGGGAAATCTCGATCGTGACGTTCCCGATGATGGAGGCGGCGCGGATTGCGTCAGTGCCGGACGGGGACAGCCGGCTGGCGGCGCGACTGGGCGCAGCGACGCGGATGATGCGCCGTTAGCGGACTGGGACTTGCCACCTGCCGCCGTCACGCCGGGTCTTCGCCCAGGATGACGGTGAGAGGCGTCGCGAAATGGCGAGACGCTTAGGCGAATAAAACTTCTTAAGTAAACAAGGGAAAATCGATGACAAAACATAGCGAACCGCGCCTTGAGACCAAGGTGGCGGCGATGTCGGCTGGGGATATGAACGTGCTGTTCGGCGAGTTCATGTCGGCGTTCGAAGAGTTCAAATCGACCAACGACCAGCGCCTGGGCGAACTCGAAAAGCGCGGCTCGGCCGACGGGTTGCTCGAGGGCAAGCTTGAAAAGCTCAACGCCATTCTCGATGGGCACAAATCCGCGCTCGATAAGGCAGCGGTGGACAAGGCGCGTCCGGCGTTGGATGGCGGTCGCGTGGTGGCGGGCGACGAATACAAGGACGCCTTTTCCGCCTATGTGAAGCGCGGCGAGGAAAAGGCGCTTTCGGTGGCGTCGAACCCCGATGGCGGCTATCTGGTGCCGAGCGAAACCGAGACCGAGATCGCGACGCTTCTGGCGGGCATTCGCCGATGCGCGCCATTTGCGGCGTCCGGCAGGTGTCGTCGTCGGTCTATAAAAAGCCTATCACCGTGACGGGCCCACAGGTGGGCTGGGTCGGCGAGACGGCGGCGCGGGCGCAGACCAATGCGCAGGTGATCGACGAGCTGACATTTCCGACCATGGAACTCTACGCCATGCCGGCGGCGACGCAGGCGTTTTTGGACGATGCGGCCGTCGATGTGGGCCAGTGGATTGCCCAGGAAGTGAATGCGGCATTTGCCGAGCAGGAGACGGCGGCGTCGTGCTGGGCGACGGCGTCAACAAACCGACCGGCTTTCTGACCGCCGATACTGTCGAGGAGGGCGATTGGGCCTGGGAGAAGCTGGGCTATGTGGCGACCGGCACCGATGGCGGGTTCGGGGCGAGCGAGCCGGCGGATGCGCTGATCGATCTCGTTTATGCGCTCAAGGCCGGTTATCGGCAGAACGCGACCTGGCTGATGAACCGGCGTACGCAAGGGGCGGTGCGCAAACTCAAGGATGCCGAGGGCAATTACCTCTGGCAGCCGGCGGCTTCGCCCGAGGGGCGCGCGAGCCTGATGGGCTTTCCGCTGGTAGAGGCCGAGGACATGCCCGATATCGCTGCGGACAGTTTTTCGGCGGCGTTCGGGGATTTCAGACGTGGCTATCTGATTGTCGACCGGCAGGGCGTGAATATCCTGCGTGATCCCTATTCGGCCAAGCCTTACGTGCTGTTTTATACGACCAAGCGCGTGGGCGGTGGGATTGCCGATTTCGATGCGATCAAGCTGTTGAAATTCGGCGAATGAATGAGGGCGGGCTGCAGGCGGCATTGACGTGCGCTTCCGGTGCTCACGTACCAAAGTACACGCTGCGCTCCGGTTCTCTGCCAATACCGCTTTCGCCACACCCTGATCCGATCGCGGGCAACGGCCCTTCGATGGCCCCATCGCCTGTCATCCCGGCCTTGAGCCGGGATCCAGTATGCACCGAGGTGGTCTGGCCCGCTGCGGCTTGATCCGCACTGCTGAGCATACTGGGCCCCGGGTCTTCGCCCGGGGTGACAGGTCTAGGGTTGGGCGAGCAGCGGTTCGCCCCATCGCTAAAAACCAACTAACAAAAGAGAACAATCATGACTTCCTATCTTCTGGCGGGACCCGCCCGGGAGCCGGTTTCGCTTGTCGAGATGAAGGCGTTTTTGCGCGTAGAGGACGAGGCGGAAGACGGGCTGATCGAGGCGTTGATCGCGGCGGCGCGTATCCATGTCGAGGGCGTGACGGGGCGGGCGCTTTTGGCGCAGACCTGGCGGGTGGTGCGCGATGGATGGCCCGAGGATCGGGCGATCCGGTTGCCGATGTCACCGATGATTACGATCAGCGAGATCAGGGCCTATGACGTCGCTGGCGTCGAGTACCAGGTCGATGTGGACCAGTTTTTGCCCGACGGGCAGGCGGTGCCGGCGCGGATCATCTGTCCACGCGTGGTGGACGGGGCGCCAGTGCTGAGGGAGCGTAACGGGATCGAGATCGATTACGTCGCCGGGTTCGGGACCGAGCCTGACGAGGTGCCGTCCGACCTCGTGCATTCGCTCAAGACGCTGGTGGCGTATTGGTATGAAAACCGCGATGCGGTGATCGTTTCGGGTGCCGGGGCACCGGTGCCGGCGGGGTTCGATCGGTTGGTCGCGCCCTACAAACGGGTGCGGCTGTGAGGGGGGCGGTGCCGCCGGTCGGCAGCCTGAGGGATCGGGTACAACTGCAAAAGCGCGAGATGGCGCCGATGCCCGGTGGCGGGCATGAGACAATGTTTTTTCCCATGACCTCGGTGTGGGCCAGGGTGCGCTCGCGCTCGGCGCGGATCATGCGCGAGGGCGATGGACGCGCGGCGACATCGACCCACGCCGTGACGTTGCGGTTTCGCAAGGATGTGAGTCCCGGCGATCGCATCGTTTATCGCGGGCGGGCGCTGGAGGTGGTCGAGGCGGAAGATATCAATGGGCGCAAAGCCTATCTCGACTGCCTGTGCGTGGAAACGGCGGTGGTGGGATGACGGCGCTCGAAGATATTCAGACGGGGCTGGTTTCGGCATGGGGCGCGGATGCGGGGCTGGCGCTATTGATCGGGGAGGGCGCCGTTTTCGACGCGCCGCCCAGAGGGATGCAGCCGCCCTATGTGGCGATCCTCCGCCATGATGCGGTGCCGCGCGACGGCGACGATGCTCCGGGGTTCGAGCACCGGGTGACCGTGCATTGCTGGAGCCCGCAGCCTTCGCGCATCAAGGCGATCCAGATCGCCGATCGGATCGAGGCCGTGGCGCTGGGCGGGGCGCTGGAAACGGGCGGGCATGTTGTGACGCATCGCCGGCACGTGCGGACCGAGACGGCGATCGACCTGGCGACGGGGCGGGCAAGGGCGGCCGTGGAGCTGCGGTTGTTTTCGGAGGCGGTGGGGTGAGGGCGTTTCAGCCTTCGGCTGACGCGGCCACATTGTTTCGAAATTTTTATCGAAGGAACACGCGATGACGGCCCAGAGTGGCAAAGACATGTTGCTCAAACTCGACCAGACCGGGTCGGGGAGTTTTTTGACGGTGGCGGGGCTGCGGACCAAGCAGCTCGCCTTCAACGCGGCGAGCGTGGATACGACAGATGCCGAGAGCGCCGGGCGGTGGCGGGAACTTCTGGCCGGCGGCGGGATCAAGCGGGCCTCGGTTTCGGGCGCGGGGATTTTTAAGGACAGGGCGTCGGATGCCCAGGTGCGGGCGCTGTTTTTCGGCGGGACGATCCGCAACTGGCAATTGATTTTGCCCGATTTCGGGGTGGTCGAAGGACCATTCCAGATCGTGGCGCTGGAATTTGCCGGCGACCATGCGGGGGAAGTGACGTTCGAGCTGGCGCTGGAGAGTGCCGGGGAGATCACGTTCGCAGCGGGGTAGGCGAGGGCGCCGATGACGCTGGCGCAGGGGCGAGGTGGCGCTGGACCCCGGGAATAAATCCCGGGGTGAAGGTGGAGGGGTTGGTGAATTTCCTGCGTGCGGCGCCGTCATCGCGGGATGGGGCGTAGGTCGAGCCGGGATCGCTGACTGACCAGTCGCCTAACGCGGCGGGTAGGATTGGGCGGTGTGGATGAGGCGCAGGACGACGATTGTAGATTTCTCGACGCGATAAACGAGGATGTAGGGCAATCCGCTGACGAGCTTTTCGTAAGTGTTCGGGAAACGGCTTGGCCGACCTGTGTTGTATCGCGCCAGACCGTCGGCGGCGGTCTGAATACGGTCTTTAACCGTTTGAGCGTGGTAAGAATTATCAGTGGCAATGTAAGCGATGACACCACGCAAGTCGGCTTGTGCGGCGTTTGTCCACCGTGTGGTCCGCACCGGTCAGGCCCGCTTGCGCTGCTCGGCAGAAGCGGCATCGATAATGGCCTGCATTTCGGCCATGACGTCCTCATGCGGTACGGTGCGGCCCGCGTCAGCCTCGGCAATCCCCTCAAGGATGCCTTCGCAGATTTCGAGTTCGCGGGTCACATGCTCGTCCAGCGCCTTGGCGGCGAGAAACGATTTCGAGCGCTCTGTGATCTTGGCCAGGCGGTCGAGCTTGGCTTTGGTTTCGGCCGACAAGCGGACGGTGAGCGTGGTGGTGGCGGGCATGTTCGCCTCCCTGTGTACATGTAAACACAACATAGTCGCAACGAGCACAAGCTAACACAGATATGGAGGGCCAGCCATGGCCAATCCCCAACGGGGTGAAATCGACGCCGAGATCGGCGGCGAGACGAAAACGCTGTGCCTGACGCTGGGCGCGTTGGCGGAGCTGGAGGCTCGGTTGCAGACAGGCGACCTCAACGGGCTGGTCGAGCGGTTTGCCGAGGGGCGGGTATCGGCACGGGATTTGACGGCGATTTTGGGCGCCGGGCTGCGTGGCGCGGGGAACGCTGTCACCGATGACGATCTGGCGCGACTCTCGATCGAGGGCGGGTTGACGGGGGCGGCGCGGATTTGCGTGCGGCTGCTCGAGGCGACGTTCGGGGCGGCGCAATGAGCGGGTTTCCCTGGGCCGATGTCATGGGGTTCGGGCTGGGGACGCTGCGGCTGGCGCCACAGGCGTTCTGGGCGATGACGCCGCGCGAGATCGCGGCGGCCCATGAGGGGCTGGCGGGGCGCGGGCGGGCAGCGCCGCTGGGGCGCGATGCGTTCGATGCGCTGATGGCGCGGCATCCAGATGGAGAGGGGCGATGAGCGAGATTTTCGGCGAGAGTTTTGAGGCGGAACTGTCGGACGTTTCGGTGGAGCTGGAGCGCATCCGGGATCTGGGATCGTCAGTTTCGGGGAGCCTGACGCGGGGGTTGCGGGGAGCGATCATGGAGGGGCGAAGTTTGCGGACGCTGCTTGGCGATATCGGGCGGGCGTTTGCCGATATTGCGCTGAAAGCGGCGCTCAAGCCGTTGGGCGAAATGGTCGGGGGCGGGATCGAGAGCCTGTTTACGGGGCTGAATCCGGCTTTGGGGCGGGTGAAGCCCTTTGCCAAGGGTGGGGTGTTGTCGGCGCCAACCTATTTCCCGATGGCCGGGCAATGGGGGCTGGCAGGCGAGGCGGGGCCGGAGGCGATCATGCCCCTACGACGTGGGGCCGATGGGCGGCTGGGTGTTGCCGGCGGCGGGGGCGGGAGCGTGACGGTGAATTTCAATGTGACGGCAAGCGATGCGCGGAGCTTTGCGGCGGCGGAGGCGGAAGTGAGCGCGATGCTGTTGCGGGCGGTGCGGCGGGGGTCGCGGGGGACGTAAGGGCAGTGTGCTGCCTCCTGCACCGGCGTCATCCTGGGCGGAGACCCGGGATCCAGTATGCTCCGAGGGTTTAGGCGATGACCTAGTTCGGTCTCTGGCGCGGAGCATACTGGGTCCCGGCGCAGGGCCGGGATGACGGTGGTGGGTGGGGCAGGGTTGAGGCTTTTACTGACTCAGCTAGGCCCCCTCACCCCAACCCTCTCCCCCAAGGGAGAGGGAGTCAGGTTGGGGCGGGATTTGGGTGATGGGAAAACGCCGACGGGGTGGGGGAACGCGGCGGAGCGGTGGGCAAACGCGAGTACGTGGTGGGGATACTCCTGTCATGAGGGCAGGGGGCGGACCCCATGCGGTGCAAACAATCGAGAGGACAATTCATGGCGTTTCATCAGGTGCGGTTTCCGCTCGATATCGCGCTGGGGGCGCAGGGTGGGCCGGTGCGGTTGACCGATGTGGTGACCCTGGCGTCGGGGCGCGAGGAGCGCAATCAGCGGTGGGCGCACGCGCGGCGGCGCTACAATGCCGGGTATGGGGTCAAATCGCGGGCCGACATGCAGGCGGTGCTGGCGTTTTTCGAGGAGCGGCGGGGGCGGTTTCATTCGTTTTTATGGCGCGACGGGCTGGACTGGATGTCGGGGGCCGACCAGCGGATCGGGACAGGGGACGGGAGCCGTACGCAGTTTCAACTCGTCAAGCGCTATGGCGGGGATTTTGACGCCTATGACCGCCCCATCACAAAGCCGGTGGCGGGGAGCGTTTCGGTTTCGGTGGGCGGGGCCGCGGTGGAGGCGTTTTCGGTCGATGCGCTGACGGGGTTAGTGACGCTGGACGACGCGCCGGCGACGGGCGCAGCGGTGCGGGCGGGGTTCGCGTTCGACGTGCCGGTACGGTTCGATACGGACCGGCTGGAGGTCGAGCTGTCAGAGTTCGATGCCGCGATGGCGCCGAACATTCCGGTGATCGAGGTGTTGGGCGAATGAGGGATTTTTCCGAGGGCTTTGCGGCCCATATCGCGAGCGGGGCAACGACGCTCTGCTGGTGTTGGAAACTGGAGCGGGCCGATGGGGCGGTGCTTGGGTTTACCGATCATGACGTGCCGCTTGCGTTTGGCGGGGTGAATTATGCGCCGGCCGATGGGCTGGACGGCAGCGAGACGGTGCAGCGGCTGGGGGCGCAGACGCAGACCTCGGAAGTGCTGGGCGTGCTGTCTTCGGCGGCGATCGCAGAGGATGAAATTGCGCTGGGGCGCTATGACGGGGCGCGGATCGAAAGCTGGCGGGTGAACTGGCGGGTCATCGGCCAGCGCGAGCTGATCCGGGTGGATACGATCGGCGAAATCGTCCGCGAGGACGGAGTGTTCCGGGCCGAGTTGCGCTCGGCGCAGCATCAGCTCAATGCACCGAGGGGGCGACTCTACCAGCACATGTGCGATGCGCATTTGGGGGATGGGCGGTGCGGGGTCGATCTGGATGGTGCGGCATATCGGGCGGATGTGACGGTGACCGGGATGGCGGACGCCAGGACGGTCGTGGTGTCGGAACTGGGCGGGTTTGCCGACGGGTGGTTCGTCGATGGTACCGCGCAGTGGATAAGCGGGAAGCGTGATGGCGTGCGCGAGGCGATTTTGGCCCAGGCGGGGAACCGGCTGGGCTTTGCGCGGGCGGTGAGCGACTGGGTGGAGATCGGCGACACGCTGAGGGTTTTTGCCGGATGCGACAAGCAGTTTGCGACGTGCCGGACAAAGTTCGGCAATGGCGCGAATTTTCAGGGGTTTCCGCACATTCCGGGCAATGATTTCGTGCTGCGATATCCCAGCGCGACCGACCGGCTGGATGGCGAGGCACTGGTGCGATGAGCGGGATGGCCGATCAGGTTGTGGCCGAGGCGCGGCGGTGGATCGGGACGCCCTATAGGCATCAGGCGGCCACGCGCGGGGCGGGGGCGGACTGCCTGGGGCTGGTGCGGGGCATCTGGCAGGCACTGGGCGGGGAAGCGGTTGCTGTGCCGGCGTATGGGCCTGACTGGCGCGATCTTGGGGCCGGGACGGCGCTGGAAGATGGGGCGCTGCGATATCTCGCACGGGTCAACGGCGCGGCGCATCCGGGGGATGTGGTGCTGTTGGCATTGCTGCGGCACAGGCCGGCGCGCCATTGCGGCGTGATGGTAGAGGCCGGGCGGTTCGTTCATGCGCAGGAGCATCTGGGGGTAGTCGAGGTGGCGTTCGATGAGAACTGGCAAAAGCGGGTGGCGGGGGTGTTTCGGTTTCCGGAGGCAAAGCCTGGTTGAGCGCTCAGGGCCCCCTCACCCCAACCCTCTCCTCCGAGGGAGAGGGAGTAGGCTCGGGGGGTGTGGGCGCTGGAAATGCTGGCGCGGAGCATACTGGGTCCCGGATCAAGTCCGGGATGACGGTGGTGGGGCACGCGAGGCTCGGGCGAAGGCATATAGGCGCAATGCGGTGCGCAAGGATAACGGACGGGGACTATGGCAACTCTTGCATTAACGCTGGCTGGCCAGATGGTCGGCGGCGCTGTGGCTGGGCCGATCGGGGCGACGATCGGGCGGGCGCTGGGGGCGCTGGCGGGGAGCGCCATCGATGGGGCGATTTTTGGCGAACGGCCGGTTGCACAGGGGAGCGATGTCCGGCTGACAGGGTCTAGCGAAGGCGGTGCCATTCCACGCGTTTATGGCTGGTGCCGGGTAGCCGGGAATGTGATCTGGGCGACCGAACTCGAGCGGATCACGCCGGAAAATTCGGGATCGAAAGGGTTTGGGCGACAGGCTGAGGAGGAGGCGATCGCGGCGAGTTTTGCCGTGGCGCTGTGCGAGGGCGAAGTTGCCCATATGGGGCGCATTTGGGCCGATGGGCGTGTGCTTGAGACCGAAGGGCTTTCGCTGCGGTTTTATCGCGGGACGCGGACACAAAATGCTGATGGGCTCATTGCCGCAAAGCAGGGCGAGGCGCCGGCATATCGGGGGCTGTGCTATATCGTTTTCGAGCGGCTGGACCTGACCCCGTTCGGAAATCGCATACCCAATATCTCGGTGGAAGTGTGCCGTCCGGTGGGGGACCTGGAGCGCGACATACGGGCGATGTGCGTGATCCCCGGATCCACTGAATTCGGCTATGACCCCGCGCCGCGTGTCCGGGTGGTCGGGCGCGGGGAGACCGAGGCGGAAAATACCCATGCGAGCGGGTTGCGCTCGAACTGGGATGTGTC
This sequence comes from Pelagibacterium luteolum, assembly GCF_900100665.1. Lineage (GTDB taxonomy): Bacteria > Pseudomonadota > Alphaproteobacteria > Rhizobiales > Devosiaceae > Pelagibacterium > Pelagibacterium luteolum. Next base: position 228,374 of record NZ_FNCS01000002.1, on the reverse strand, counting down.
GATCGACGAGCTTTTGGCGCTGTGCCCCAATCTAAAGCATGTCGGGCTGGTGGTGAGCTGGTTCGGGACCGATCTGCGGTGCGGAGAATGCGTTGTCGAGCCGCGCGTCGAGGCGGCGGGACGGCAGGTCGAGGGGACCGAATGGGCGGTGGCCGGGCTGACGCGCGGTGCGGCCAATGTGGTGAGCGAGCACGCGGGTGGACCGGCCTATGGCGGGACGCCGTCGGATGCATCGGTGATCGCGGCGATCAGGGATTTGAGGGCGCGCGGGATTTCGGTGACGCTCTATCCGTTCGTGATGATGGACGTGCCGGTGGGCAATGGGCTGATCGATCCGTTTACGCTTGGGGCCGGGCAGCCGGCCCATCCTTGGAGGGGGCGGATTACGTGCCATCCGGCGCCGGGTGTTGCCGGATCACCGGACGGTACGGCTGGGGCGGGGGCGCAGGTGGCGGCGTTCATCACCAATGGCTATCGCGAGATGATCTTGCACTATGCGGCGTTGGCCGAAGAAGCCGGGGGCGTCGAGGCGTTTCTCATCGGGTCGGAAATGCGGCATCTGACCTGGGTGCGGTCGGGGGCAACCCAGTTTCCGTTTGTCGATGCGTTGAAGGCACTGGCGGCGGACGTGCGGGGGATCGTCGGGGGTGGGACAAAAATCACCTATGCGGCAGACTGGTCGGAATATTCCGGGCTGCAGCCGGAGGGCGCGCCGGGGGACAAGATTTTCCATCTCGATCCGCTGTGGGCCGATGAGAATATCGATGCCGTGGGGATCGACAATTATATGCCGATGGCCGACTGGCGGGACGGGCAGGGGCATCTCGATGCGCAAAAGGCGCGGTCGATCTATGAGCTTGAGTATTTGAAGGGCAATATTGCCGGGGGCGAGGGGTTCGACTGGTTCTATGCCTCGGTCGCGGATCGGGCGGCGCAGGCGCGGACCCCGATTTCGGACGGAGCGCATGGGGAGGACTGGGTCTGGCGCTACAAGGATCTGGTCAATTGGTGGAGCCAACCGCACCATAACCGCGTGGGCGGGGTGCGCAGTGGGACGACGACCGATTGGGTGCCGCGGTCGAAACCGGTCTGGCTGACGGAATTCGGGTGCGGGGCGGTGGACAAGGGGCCGAACGGGCCGAATGCGTTTGGGGACCCCAAGAGTTCAGAGGATAAGCGGCCGGCATTTTCGACCGGGCGGCCCGATGCCCTGGTGCAGCGGCAGGCGCTGCGGGCGTGCCACCAGTATTGGCGGGCGACGGGGGCGCACAATCCGACATCGCCGGTCTATGGCGGGCGGATGCTCGATACCGACCGGATTTACATCTGGTGCTGGGACGCGCGGCCCTATCCGGCGTTTCCGGGGCTGGCCGATGTGTGGGCTGACGCGGCGAATTATTCGACCGGGCATTGGCTGAACGGGCGTTTGGGCGCGGCGGGGCTCGGCGAAATGCTGGCGGCGATCGCCGATGAATATGGCGTTGCGACCGGGCGGATCGATGCGGTGCCGCCGATGGTGACGGGACTCGGCGTCGAGGCGGTGGCGAGCTTGCGCGACGTCGCGGCCAATCTCGCCGAGGCGGGCGGGCTTGCGGTGCGCGACCGGTTGGGAAAGATCGAGTGGATTTCGCCCGAGGTGGGGGCGGTGCTGGGGCTGGAGGCGGACGATCTGGAGCGGGGCGATGGGCCGGTGACGAGCCGCAGGCGCGGCGACCCGGCGGAAACCGCGGGGCGGCTGACGCTCAATCATTTCGACCGCGATATCGATTATCGCACATCCGCGGTTCTGGCGGTGTCGCCAGTGGGCGCGCGGAACGTTGGGGCCGAGAGCGGGCTGGTGCTGGAGGCGGACGCGGCGCGGTTTGCGGCCAGGGCGATGCTGATGCGGCAGGCGACGGCCTCCGACGCGCTCGATTTCGCGCTGCCACCATCGGCGCTCGCGCTGGAGCCCGGCGATCTGGTGACGCTGGAGGGTGAAGAGCCGTTTCGAATCGAGGCGGTGCGGGACGGGTTCGAGCGACGGGTGTCGACGCTGGCGCATGGGGATGCGGCGACGATTGCCGTGTCGCCGACAGAGCGGCGCTGGAGTGTGGTGCGGCCACCGATCGCGGCACAGCCGCTGGTGGTGATCGCGCATTTGCCCGATGGGGCGGGCGGGAGCGAGCTGGTAGCGGCGGCCTATGCCCAGCCCTGGCCCGGACCGATCACGCTGCGCGATGCGGCGAGCGGGGTGACGCTGGGGACGATTTCGGCGCGCGGCACCGTGGGTGTTTTGACGGCGAGACTTGAGGCAGGGCCATTGGGTGTCTGGGCGCGAGGCGAGACGATGGAGATCGAACTCTCGAGCGGGCATGTGGCGTCGGGCGAGCCGATGACGGTGCTGGCGTCCGCCAACCGAATTGCGGTGCAGTCGGATGGCGGGGGCTGGGAGCTGGTCGGGTTCGAAACGGCGGAGCTTGTCGCGCCGAGGCGGTATCGGCTCTCGGGGCTGCTGCGCGGATTGCGAGGCACGGTGCCGGGGGCGGCGGCGAGCGGGCAGGCGGTGATGGTGATCAACGCCGCATGCCTGCGGATGGCGCTCGGGCAGGGCGAATTGAGTGGCACGCGCGATGTGCGGGTTTTTGCCGGGCCGGCCGATGTCGAAGGGCGAACGGAGGCGGTGGCGATGGGCTCCGAGCCGGTGCTGCCGCTGGCGCCGGTGCATCTGACGGCGCGGCGGGACGAAACGGGCGCGTTGGCGCTGTCGTGGATACGGCGCAGCCGGGTGGGCGGCAATGACTGGAGCTTTGGCGAGGTGCCGCTGGACATCGCGCCCGAGCGGTATCGGGTTTGCGTCTTCGATGGCGATGCTCGGGTGCGCCAGGTCGATGTGGGAGAGAGCGGCTGGAGCTATTCGACGGCGGCGCAGGAGGCCGATTTTGGCGGCGTGCCGGCGGGATTTGGCTGGACGGTTCAACAGGTCAGCCCGGTGCTGGGGCCGGGGCTGGCGGCGCATGGAGAGGTTTAGATGACGACGACGACGCGGCTGGATCTGCCGCTGATGGCGCCCGAACAGGCGCAAAAGCATGTGACGCACAATGAGGCGCTGCTGCTGCTCGATGCGATCGTACAGTTGCGGCTGGCCGAGATCGGGCGCGATGATCCGCCCGACAATCCCGACGAGGGGGCAAGCTACGGCATCGGCGATGCGCCGACCGGGGCGTGGGCGGGGCATGATGGCGCGGTGGCAAGCTGGACCCTTGGAGGGTGGCGGTTTGCGACGCCTGTCGAGGGGTGGCTGGCCTGGGATGCGGATGCGGGACGGGTTTGCTTCTATCGCGATGGTGACTGGACGGGCGTGCTCGACCAGGTGGACCGGGTGGGTATCGGGGGCGTTGCAGACGATATCAACCGGCTGATGGTGCGGTCCGAGGCGGCGCTGTTCACCGCTGTGCAGGATGCCGAGGGCGGCAGCGGTGATGTGCGGTTGACGCTCAATAAGGAAGCGTCGGGCGATAGCGCGACCGTGCTGTTCCAGACCGGATTTTCGGGGCGGGCGGAGATCGGGCTGGCGGGGAATGACGACTTTGCCTTCAAGACGAGCGCCGACGGCTCCGATTTTGCCACGGCGCTGACGCTCACGGCGGAGGGGTTCGTCAGGTTCGACCAGATGATGGGGAGCGCTGTGAGCTTTCCCGTTGTGGCGGATGGGGTGCTGACGGTGACGACGAGTTATGCCGTACCGGCGCCCGAGACCGGGACAAGCGACGAGATCGATACGATCACTGGCGGCTTTGATGGCGCCATGTTGATCGCCACCGGGACGATGGGGACCACGCTGACCTTTCGCGATGGGATCGGGAATTTGAAACTCGGCGGCGATCGGGAGCTCGCTGCCTTCAAGGACAGCTTGATGCTGGTTCGGCGCGGACCCCATTGGATCGAGCTTTCGTTTCGCGACAACGACTGAATTTCTATAATTGAGGGAGACTGACGATGCCGGCATCACGCTGGACGCGCTGCCTTGCGCTGATTTTAAAGCACGAGGGCGGCTATGTGGATCATCCCGCCGATCCGGGCGGGGCGACCAATATGGGGATTACCCACAAGACGCTGGCGCGCTGGCGCGGTGTCTCGCCATGGTGGGATGTGCCCAAATCCGAGGTCGCGGCCCTGACGCGGGCGGAGGCGGCGGCGATCTACAAGGCGCAGTATTGGGATCGGTCGAAAGCCGGGTCGATGCCGGCGGGGCTGGATCTTGCGCTGTTCGATTATGCGGTCAATTCGGGGCCGGACCGGGCGATCAGGGCGTTGCAGGCGCTGGTGGGGGTCGTTCAGGACGGGTTCGTCGGGCCCGTGACGCTAGCGGCGATCGCAAAGCGCGACACGCGCACGCTGGTCGAGGCACTGTGCGACCAGCGCATGAGCTTTTTGCAGCGCCTTTCGACATGGGCGAGCTTTGGACGCGGATGGACGAGCCGGGTGGCCGACATCCGCGCCAATGCGCTCGCCGATGTGCCTCTCAAACCTTTGACAAGCGAAACGATCGGAGTTGATGACATGAGCATTTTCGATGGACACAAGACCTACATCGTCGGCGCGCTGATGCTGCTGGTGGGGATGGCGCAGAGCTTTGGGCTCGAAATCGATGCCTTCGGCGGCATGTCCGGGCCGCATCTGGTGATGGAAGCGCTGGCGGTGATCTTCCTGCGCCGCGGGCTCAAGAGCGAGTTGGGGAAGGTGTAAGTTGCACTTCGCACAACCGCACCTATAGTATTGCGATCCAACAGGAGCGTGGATGCAATGCATTCGATCATCGTGGTGCGGGCCGATTGGGACGACGAGGCTGGCGTGTGGGTGGCAACGTCGTCAGACATCGACGGGCTGGCGCTCGAAGCGGCGTCCGTCGATGCATTGTACGATAAGGTGGCGAACGCGCTTCCCGACCTGCTCGAACTCAACAATAATGGTGATTTCGACCTGGGCCATGACGTGCCATTCCATATGGTCGCCGCCAAGACGGGCCGCATACCGGCCCTTCAGCATTGATCGATGCCCAGCTTCACCCCGGAGCTGAAGCGGATTTTGAAAGCTGCTGGCTGTTATCTCGTGCGGCAGGGGCGAGGCGACCATGAAATATGGTTTTCGCCGGTCAACGGACGGCACTTTACCGTCGACGGCGCCATCAAGTCGCGCCATACCGCCAATGCCGCTCTCAAACAGGCCGGACTTCCCAAATCATTCTGAACGCCATTCATTTGCAGTTCAGCAATCTGGCTGTAAAAGTCGGTCCATGAAAAAGTCTTTCGCTTCCCGCATCTCAATGCTGATTCTTGCGCTCGGGCTCTTTGCTTCGGCGGGCGCTGCGCCCGCTGTGGCGCAGGGCGGGTGTTGGGATAATGCGACCATCCAGGCTGCGCTCTCCGAGGGCCGTATCCAGCCGGTGGCGGCCGTATTGTCGCGGGAGGGGATTGACCCGTCCACCGAAGTGCTCAGTGTCAGGGTCTGTGACCAGGGCGGGGCGCTCGTCTATGTACTCGCCGTGCTGGAAGCCTCGGGCGAAGCGCGCAATCTCACGCTCAACGCACAGTAATTTGTCCGGGGGGACTTAATGCGTATCCTTGTTGTCGAGGACGACGAAAACCTCAATCGCCAGCTTTGTGAAGCCCTGACCGACGCGGGTTATGTCTGTGATAGCGCCATGGATGGTGAAGAGGGCCATTTCCTCGGCGAGACTGAACCCTATGACGCTGTCGTGCTCGATATCGGGCTGCCGCGCATGGACGGAATTTCGGTGCTCGAAGCCTGGCGGCGCGAAAACCGCATGATGCCCGTTTTGCTGCTTACAGCGCGCGATCGCTGGAGCGACAAGGTGCAGGGGATCGACGCGGGCGCTGACGACTACGTGGCCAAGCCCTTTCATATGGAGGAGGTTCTGGCACGGTTGCGGGCGCTGGTGCGCCGGGCGGCGGGGCATGCGAGCAACGAAATCACCGCCGGAACGGTTCGGCTCGATACCAAGGCTGGGCGCGTAACGGTCGGCGGACAGGCGATCAAGCTGACCAGCCACGAATTCCGGCTATTGGCGTATCTGATGATGCACAAGGGCAAGGTGATTTCGCGCACCGAATTGACCGAGCATCTTTACGATCAGGATTTCGACAGGGATTCCAATACGATCGAAGTGTTCGTTGGACGCTTGCGCAAGAAGCTGCCTGAAGAACTGATCCAGACCATTCGCGGGCTCGGCTACCAGATCCTGGCGGACTGATGACACGCGGATCGATCGCGTTCAGGCTGTTCTGGCTCTCGGCGGGTTGGCTGATCGTGGCGCTCGTCGCGACGGCCTTTCTTCTGACGGAGCTTTATTCCCAGGCGCTCGATCGCGATCTCACCGAAAGTCTCGATTTTCAGATATCCTCTTTGGTGGGGCAGACGCTGGAAGCCAATTCCCCCTCATCTCCCGACATGGGCCTTGCCGACACGCGGTTTTCGCGTCCGACGTCGGGCTGGTACTGGCAGATCCGTGACGAAGCGGGACAACTCATCAATTTCTCCCCGTCGCTGGTCGGCACCGTCCTGCCTGAATTGGTCGGCGCGTTTTCCGGCTCAGGCACGCGGGCCGGCATGGTCACCGATGATTTCGGGCAGACACTGCGGGCGGTGGAGCGCTGGATTACGCTCGACAGTATCGGGCGGGTCGTTATCACCGTCACGGGCAATTATTCCGATGTCGAAGGGCGTGTGGTCGCGTTTCGCGGTCAGGCGATCATCGTTTTGGCGGTGGTGGGGATCATCCTAGCGGCCATGAGTGGCATGATCGCCCGGTTTGCCCTTCGGCCCATCGAGCGACTGCGAGAAGCCGTCGAGGCCGTGCGCGAGGGCGAACGCTCAGCGGTCGAGGGAAGTTTTCCGCAGGAGATTTCGCCATTGGCCGACGAGGTCAATGAGCTCTTGCGCTCAAACACCCAGATCATCGAACGCGCGCGGGCGCAGGTGGGTAACCTTGCCCATGGTCTCAAGACTCCTCTCGCCGTGCTGCGCAACGAGGCGGACGGGCAAAAGACCGCGCTGGGCAGCGCCGTCTTGGCCGAGACCGACAACATGACCCGCATCGTTTCCACCTATCTCGAAAAGGCGCGTCTGGCGGCGCGGTCGAGCGTCGTGGGCAAGCGGACCGATACGCACGCCGTTCTGGAGCGTCTGGGGCGCGTGATGGGCAAGCTTCACAAAGGCCATGACGTGGCCATCGACCTGCCGGAGAGCCTTGCCTGGTTCCGGGGCGATGAGGGCGATCTTGAAGAGATGGCCGGCAATCTTCTGGATAATGCCTGCAAGTGGGCGAAGGCTTCGGTCAAGCTTTCTGCCCATGACGTGACTGAAGCAGGGAACCGCAGCATCTCGATCATCGTTGAGGATGATGGGCCGGGGTTGTCGGACGAGGACGCCAGGGCGGTGTTGCGCCGCGGTGTCAGGCTCGACGAAAAAACGCCCGGGAGTGGACTTGGGCTCGACATCGTCAAGGAGCTTGTGGACGTATATGGCGGACAACTTGTCTTGACGCGATCAACTCTTGGCGGGCTTAAGGCTATATTGACCCTGCCGGCAGCACGGCGGTCCGGAGCGGGGGCACTCCCCTAATTTGGCCGCACTATTTGCGAAGTGACACAATTAAAGCGGACCAGTCCGATGAAAGGTATTTCGATATGAAGATTTTGAGGGCGATAGCATTGATCGGGTTGGCCCTGACTGTGGCTGCCTGTTCGCGTACGGGGACAATGGGATCGATGCAGACGGCCAGTGCGCCGATGCCGCAGCCAACGGTCATTACCAATCCGATGCCCACGATGACCACGCCGGAGCCACAGGCCCCAGCGCTGCAGCAGGCCCGTCTTGATCCAGGCAGCTACAACTACATCGACGGTGCCGCGCTCAACCAGTTGACCCCTGCACAGCGTTCAGCGGCTAATGACGCACAGTTTTATGCGCTCCAGTTTGGCCGCCCAGGCGCACCGCGTACATGGAATTCGGGCGGTGCTAACGGATCGGTTTCGGTTGGTCCGTATGTTCGGGTCAACAGCCTCGACTGCCGCGAATTTACCCACCGGGTGACCATTTCCGGCCAGACCTATACGGCATCCGGCCAGGCTTGTCGCGAGGTCGATGGGGCGTGGACGGTATCGGCCTGATCGGGCACATGATGAGACTAAAGGGGCGCCTTGAGCGCCCCTTTTTCATATGACAAATCTTTCTTTACCCTATTGCCGGTAATGTTACCTTCCGCTCGACATTGACGACGCTCCGGTTTTCGCCCCATGCCCACCGCCGATACGCTTTCTGGCGCTAATTCAGCTCCGAACCGCTCGCCGGGGCGTGATCGAGGCTGGGCCGATGCTGCGCTGGCCGCGTATCTTGGGGCAATGCCCGACATTCTGGTATCGCAGCCGATTTTTCATGATTTTCCAGGGGCGATCGACATCGAGGTAGCGACCTCGGTGTGGACGTGGCTGGCCCGTGACGTTGGCGCGTCGCCCGCTGCACGATTGGGCGACGCCATCATGGCCGGAGCCGAGCCCAAGGGTGCGTTCGAGCAGTTGCTGCCGGAGTTTCTGGAGGCGCTGAAGGCCAATGATGTCGCCGAAAAGGCCGACTTCGAACTAACCCGGCGCAACACCATCCAGATGGGTGGCCAAGATGCGCGAAAGAGCCTGCCGGTCATCATCATGGCACTGCGTCGACAGGCCCTGCTGATCCAGGCGGCGCGGTTCGGCACTGCGGTGGGCAATCTTGGTGACGAGGGGGCTCTTGCGACGGCCCTACAGACGATCACCATCACAAACCCGGTGACCCGCGCGCTCTGGATGCAGGCCATGGTGGGGCACATGAGTAACCCCAGCCGCATGTTGGCGGCGGTGGTTTCGCTGTCAGGCGGCCAAAGCGAGGGCCATGTGGTCGCGGCGGGCTATGGGCCGCTGGTCGAGGCGGTGCTGAGCCGCGCGCAGGGACAGATCGGCAAGCTTGTCAGCCAGCCTTCGGTGTTTTCGGATGTCGACTTCGCCTGCAAGGCGATCGACCGGTTTCACAGGCTGATGCGTGCCCTCAACTATAATCTCGAGATCGAAAGGCGCTCGCGCTGGGGGAAGATCATCACCGATCTGACCGGCCGGATATCCGAGCGGCTGGAGCGTCCCGTGCGCGAGATCAACGGCAACATAACCCAAGCCCTGCGTAAGCCGCGCGAAGGCGCCGATTTCATCGATCATGACGATGTCTTACAGGGGTTTAACGGGCTCTATCTGCTGATGACCGTGCGCAATTCGCGAGATTCGCTGGCAGTCAACGCGCTGCTCGACAAAGCGTGGAGCGATACCGGGCAAACCTTGGAAGTCTTGATGTCTCGCGCGCTCGATGCCTACCGCGCCGACCCCGGAAATGCGGCGGCGCGAGACCGCGTCGATGCGGGGATCAAGATGGCCGAAATCCGCTTCAACGCCGAGTATGCAGACATTCTGCGACGCGCCCGTGATTTGGCGAGCAAGCGCGCCGTCAGCTCGTAGGAAGCGGCTTTAATCGAGCTGGGACGACGGCCAGACCGTCGCGCACATAGACCGTATCGCCGTCTGAGAGGCGATCTCCCGTAGCGAGGATTTCTATAGCCGACGAGGTTCCGACAACGACGACGCCAACTGCGGCGAGGGGTGAGCGCTCATCGGTGTTGAGAAACACAAGACACCCCGGATCGAACGTACGCGCGCTTTCCAACGTCAGAGACCAGCGGACTTGACCTGGACCAAAGCGGTGGCCGAGATAGGATGGCAATGGATCGGGACGGACGCTCGAGACGGCTGTCGGCACCAAGGGCTCGAGCCTCACAGGAAGCATGCAGTGCTCCTGGGCGTAGCGGCTGAGATGATCGGGCTCGGCAGCGCCACTCACAAGCACTCCCAAGATATCGAGATGGTTATGGGCGCGCGGGGCCAGCGCCCGCTTGCCCTCGGGTCGACGGACGAATCCGGCCAGTCCCGTCGCGCCGGGCCGGGGCAGGCGCGTAATGCGGGCGGGGCAGACCCATGCGGGCGCGGCGGAGCGCTCGCGAGGTGCGGTCACGGTCAAAAGACCGTCCGGCGTTTCAAAGACCGGATCTATACGCGGGTCCGCGACGAGGATTTTGTCGCCAGTGCCGTCGTCCGAAAGAACGGCCCTACCGTGATCCGCACAACCCGTAAGACTTTGATATCCAGCCACCGCACCGGCGAGTTTTATGTCGGGGCGGTCCCCGTCAGCCATCACCTGCTGGGCGTCCTTGTCCCAACGCACGCCGCCGCCTGATTTCAGCCAGAGATCGAGATCGGGCTGCCATCCGCCAGATACGATCAGTCGATGGCAGACGAGGCTATCCTGCGTTGCCTTGCCGTTGAGGCTATCGATGAGTTCGACGCGCAGGGCGCCATTTTGCGGGGTTGCCGAAGCGATCGAGACGCCCCAGCCTAAGCGATATCCGTAAGCCTTGCAGAACTCGATAAACCGGGTTTGGGGCGCGTGGCGTGGATCGGTCGTGCGCTCGATACTGCGTTCGGCGGCGGCGCCGAGCAAGGCCATGCGATAACCCGCATTGGTTCCTGTGTGGACGTGCGCCGTGCCCGCCGGCCAGACATTGTAGCGCGCGGCGAGCCGCCACGCGGCGGACGCCTCGATTACCCCCGGCAGCAGATTACCCGGAAATACGGGTAGACGGCCGCTGGCGCCGGTGGCCAAAACGATAGTGTTGCCGGTGATGGCAAGATGTTCCGGCTCCGGCATGCCGCCGGTGCGCGCGATCCGAAGGGCACGAAGTGTGGTGCCCTGCAGGTCGAAAGCCATGGTGTCGAGATAGACTGTGATGAGGTTGGATGAGGCAATCTCACCGGACAGTTTGGCGATCAATTCGTCTGGAACAGGCTCCCCATCGGCGCGCCCGAAAAACGGCGATATGCCGCCCAGAACCGGTTCGCGTTCGACAATGGTAACCCTCAATCCCTGCTCCGCAGCGGCAAGCGCGGCGGAGAGGCCAGCAACGCCACCGCCCACGACAACGATTTCGGTAGAGGATTGGCGCGAGGCCGGGGTGTCGATCCATCCGCCAGGGGCGGGGTCCGTATCGGTATAGGTGAGACCAAGACTTGTCTTGTGCGTCATGAGACGCCCAGCCCATCCGGCCGATTTACCCCGCGTCGTCCCCAATGACACGAAATTGGCGCCATCGACGGTTGGGCATAAATCCATGGGCATGGCGAGGTCGGGCCGGGCCTCGTTGCCGACGAGGCAGATGGGTGGCGCACTTGCCGCGTCGAGCGTCAGCGGGCTGCTATCGGCCTTCCCTACCGCCGTGACGCCGTTTGCAAGGAGCGCCGAGAGAACCGTGTCGCCAGCATAGGCCGCATAGGTGCGGCCATCGAGGCGAAAGCGTATCGGCCTGGCGCGGTCGATGACCGGTTTGGCAAATTCGGGCGGCACCACGCCGCCAAGTCTGTTGGGCCCGGCACTCATCGTTCATCTCCGAGGCGACCGGGAACATATTCGGCAACCTCCACGCGCGGCTGGCGCAGGTCGGCGGCGTGAGCTGCGGCCCATTCGGCTTCCACACCGCTTGCATCGCCTGCGATGAGCCGGGCGAGCATGGGTGCAAATACCAGATCGAGAGCGCCAAGCCCGGCAATGATAAACATCCGCGAGCGACGGGGCGTGCCGATCACCGGCGCCCCATCGTGGGTGTGCAGACATTTGAACCGGGTCTTGGCGGCGAGGCGCGGTGCGATGGTGCGCGGCATGCTGGCGCGGATGCGATCCAGACCCTTTTCGTCTTCATCATAAGCGGTGGCGATGAGTTTCCCGGTCGTGTCGCGCAGCATAGTCGCACCGCTATCGAGGTCGATAGTGACTGCATTGCTCATGGGCGGGACAGGCGATGTGTGGATGCCGATAGCGTTGGCCATGCTGGCAAATCCGGCCACATCCTCGGCCGACAACCGGTCGACGATCGACTGATCGTCGGCCAGGACGACAAGATCGAAATTGGTCGCACCAAAGCTGGCGCTGCCGTCCCGGCGCACCTTAAGCCCACTAGCGGAGTTCACGATCGCAACATTGGCGGCGGCCAACCATGGTGCTGCTGCGCCCTTAAAGGCATCACCGTCGAAGGCCCAGGCATCGCGGACCCTGATGGCTGAACTGTCAGGGATCGCGTGTGCCGGTTCGACGGCATGGCCAAAGCCAGCCATCAGATGACGCATATGGCTCAGAGCGTTTCGCGCCGCGGGCGAACGCGCGCCGAATATAACGTCCGTACGGCGCGCGAGGCGTGGTGCGATACGCGAGAGGCGACGCGCAGCCGGGGCTGCGATCTCGGTCAGCCGGGCCCATGTTTCCGGACGCGTGATCGGCGCGACGGACAGGGACGGGGGCAGCGAAAGGCGGTGAGAATCGTGCGGCGCGGAGACCAGCACAATTGCTCGTGAGTGGTCAGCGGCCAGAAGGCCTGCTAAGAGCCACGCGAATGGTGTCGAACCGACGACGGCAATGGTTTTGGCTTGCGCAGTCATATCGGTCGTAAGATGTCCTCAGAACCTGGAGGGCGGGCGAAAACTTATGGGTGCGGCAAAGCGCGCCCCGGACAAAGCCTTTATTCCGCACGGGTTTGGCCTATAGAAACGGTCTCACAATGGTTTTCAAGGGTTAGCCTCTATCTTGCTCTGGATTTTCGTAATTGGGTTGGCGCTGGTGTGTATCGGCGTGCTGTGGGTCGGTATGCGGCGCGGCCAGAAGGTTACCGGCGACGCTGTGGCGCCCGACGCCGCGCTCGCCTTTTTCCGCACCCAGCTCGAGGGAATCGATCGCGACGTCGAGAGCGGGCGCATGTCCCCCGAAGAGGCTGATGCTGCGCGCGCCGAGCTTGCCCGTGAGGTGATCCGGCACGAGAAGGAGACCGCGGCCGTCCGGCCCGGTCGCAGCGGCAGGCTGGTGCTCATGGGTACTCTGCCGGTGGTCGCCGCCGCAAGTATCGGGCTCTATGCGCTCATCGGCCGCGCCGATCTTCCAGCGCAGCCACTGTCAGAGCGCGAGACGTTCGTGCCCGACGCCCAGATCAGCATCGAAGACGCCGTGGCGCGCGTCGAGGCGCAGATGGTCGAGACGCCAAATGACGTGCGTGGCTGGCTGGTTCTGGCGCCAATCTACATGGAGCAGCAGCGATTTGACGAGGCCGTCGCGGCCTGGCGTCGCGTGCTGGAGCTCGAAGAGCCGACGCCCGATCGCCAGACAAGCCTCGCAGAGGCCCTCGCCATGGCCAATGGCGGAGAGCCCACAGAGGAAGCGACGGCCCTGCTTTTCGAAGCGGCCGAAGCGGACCCAACGCATGTGCGGTCGCGATTCTATCTCGCCGGTCAGATGACCCAAGCCGAAGATTACGAGGAGGCAGTTGCCATGTGGCAGGAATTGCTGGCCATCGGGACGGGTGAGGAAGCCTGGATCCCAACGGCGCGGCAGGGACTGGTCGCAGCGCAAGCCGGGCTTCAGGGTACGACGCTCGGTGACAGCGAGCCGGACGCCACCATGGATGTGATGATCCGCGGTATGGTCGACGGAATGGCCGCACGCCTGTATCAAGATGGCGGCAGTGCCGACGAATGGATGCAGCTCGTCCGATCGCGTCAGCAACTCGATGGCGACGCAGCTGCGCTCGAAGACGTCGAACGCGGTCTCGCCGCACTTGAGGGCCAGGATCGGCTGGCGCTGCAAACTTACGCACAAGACCTTGGACTGAATTCGGAGCAATAGAGATTGGCCTGGACCCGCAAGCAGAAACGACTTGGCGTTATCGCCGGACTCGGACTCGTGCTGGCGTTGGCCGCCGGCCTGATCCTGACAGCGTTGCGCGACCAGATCGTCTTCTTCTATTCGCCGACCGAAATCGCCGAAAACGGCGTGGCCAATGGCACACCCATCCGCCTCGGCGGCCTGGTGATGGACGGAAGCTGGGAGCAGAACGGCGAAACCAATGTTTTTGTCGTGCATGATGGCGAGAGCCAGATGACGGCGCTTTTCAACGGCATCCTGCCCGACCTGTTTCGCGAAGGGCAGGGCGTGGTCGCCGAGGGCAGCATGCAGCCCGACGGCACGTTCCTCGCCACCAATGTGCTCGCCAAGCATGATGAGACCTACATGCCGCGCGAAGTGGCCGACACGCTACGCAACGAAGGCGTTTGGCAAGGCGAGGGGAGCTAACCGCCGTGATCATCGAACTGGGACATTTCGCGCTGATCCTCGCCTGCATCCTCGCGGCAGCACAGGCGATTATCGGGTTTACGCTCTGGCGCGGAAACGCCTTGGCAGATCGCTTCGTGAGCCAGGCGGCCATTCTGCAGTTTGCATTGGTCGGCTTTGCGTTTGCTGCGTTGTGCCAGGCGTTCATGGCCGATGATTTCTCGGTCCAACTCGCGGTCTCACATTCCCACTCGCTGCAGCCGATGCTCTACAAATTCACCAGCGTCTGGGGCAATCACGAAGGCTCCATGCTGCTCTTCGTGCTTATCCTCGTGCTGTTCGGTGCAGCGGTAGCAGCGTTCGGGCGCAATCTGCCGTCCGATCTGCGCACATTGGTCCTGTCCAATCAGGGCATGATGGTCGCCGCATTCTCAGCTTTTGTGCTATTCACCTCGAACCCGTTCTGGCGCCTCGACCCGGCGCCGTTTGACGGGACCGAACTCAATCCCGTGCTGCAGGACATCGGCCTCGCGATCCATCCTCCATTGCTCTATCTCGGCTATGTCGGGTTTTCGATTTGCTTCTCGTTCGCCATGGCGGCACTGATCTCCGGCAAGATCGATGCGGCCTGGGCGCGTTGGGTGCGGCCATGGACACTGGCGAGCTGGGCATTTCTGACTCTGGGCATCGCCATGGGCTCATACTGGGCCTATTACGAGCTTGGCTGGGGTGGCTGGTGGTTCTGGGATCCCGTCGAAAATGCCAGCTTCCTGCCGTGGCTTTCCGGCACGGCGCTGCTGCACTCTGCGATCGTTATGGAAAAGCGTAATGCGCTAAAGGTCTGGACGATCTTTCTGGCCATCATCACGTTCTCGCTGAGCCTGCTGGGAACCTTCCTCGTGCGCTCGGGCATTCTGACCTCGGTCCATTCCTTTGCGTCGGACCCGACAAGGGGCATGGTCATTCTGGCGATGCTCGCGGCATTGATCGGTGGGGCCTTCACGCTGTTTGCGCTGCGTGCATCTGCCTTGCGCTCGGGCGGTCTGTTTGCGCCGATTAGCCGAGAAGGCGCCCTGATCCTCAACAATCTTTTCCTGTCCGCTGCAACCGCCGGCGTGCTTGTGGGGACGCTGTATCCGCTGGTGCTGGAATCGCTCACGGGTGCGCGGATCACTGTTGGTGCCCCATTCTTCGACATCACCTTCGGTGCGTTGATGGTGCCGCTTCTCCTGCTTATCCCGTTCGGGCCCTTCCTTGCCTGGAAGCGTGGCGATTTGGGCGCCGTGACCCAGCGATTGATGGCGGCGATCATCGTTACCGTGATCATCAGCCTGGTCGTCTATGGTTTCATGGGCTTTCCAATCTCACTGGCGCCCATCGGACTGGCCATAGGCTTCTGGGTGATGGTCGGGGCGATCGCAGACCTTGTCGATCGCGCTGCCTTTGGGCGCACCGGTTTCCGGCAGAGCATGGCGCGCCTCAGGGGGCTGCCGCGTACGGCATGGTCGACCGCGCTGGCCCATTTCGGCATGGGCGTCACGGTGCTGGGCGTGGTCTGCGCCACGGCCTTTCAGACCGAGATCGTGACCTCGATGCGCCAGGGCGAGACTGTCGATATTGCGGGGTATTCGATCACTTACGAAGGTGAAATCCACACCGATGGACCCAATTTCAGTGCCGACCGCGGCAGCTATGCGGTGATTTCGCCTTGGGGCGGAGAGCGCACTATTACCTCGGAGCGCCGCGTCTATCCGGTGAGCGGAACGCCGACCACCGAGGCGGGGATCGGCACGTACGGGTTCAGCCAGATGTATATCCAGTTCGGCGAACGGGTCGGTCCGGACGCGCGCGTGGCGCGGCTGTGGCACAAGCCCTATGTCCTGCTGATCTGGCTCGGGACCATAATCATGGCGTCGGGCGCGTTCCTGTCGCTGACCGATCGCCGCATGCGCGTCGGCGCCCCCGCAAAGCCTCGGCGCAAGGCGAAACTGGCGGGAGCGAACAAATGATGCGGTTTGTGATGGCTGTTATTGCGGCATGGTCCCTGATGGCGCCGGGCGTAGGGTTCGCCGTCCAGCCAGACGAAGTGCTGGACAACCCGGTTCTCGAGCAGCGCGCACGGTCCATCTCCGCCAATCTGCGGTGTCTTGTCTGCCAGAACCAGTCCATCGACGATTCCGACGCCGAACTGGCGCGCGATTTGCGATTGTTGGTGCGCGAACGCTTGGTCGCTGGCGAAACCGATACCGAGGTTTATGACTATGTCGTGGCCCGCTATGGGGAGTTCGTTCTGCTGCGGCCAGTGTTCGCCGGGCATACGATCGTCCTGTGGGTGGCGACCCCAATTCTCCTCATCATCGGACTGATTGTAACGATTGTCAGCGCGATGAGGCTGCGCAAGCACAAGACCGAGCGAACCAAGCTAACAAAAGAAGAAGAAAAAGCGTTGGCTCAACTTAGAAAAGGCTAGCTCTCCGGGGCTTGTCGGGACTCGACCCCTCTGCCACAAAAGCGCAGAGGAGCCCGCCAGCCTATGCCTTTCGATCCATTACTGTTCTTGCCCGACGGCATGTCTCCATGGCTTGCCGTAACGCTGGTCGCCTTCAGCTTTTTGACATCGGCCATCACGGCTGTCTTTGCGCTCGGGGGCGGCATTGCAATGCTCGCTGCTCTGGGGCTGGCGCTGCCCCCGGCGGTACTCATTCCCTTTCATGGCTGTATCCAGCTCGGATCAAATGTCGGCCGGGCGGTGATTCAAAGGGTTCATATCCAATGGCATCTGGTGCTCTGGTTCGGCGTCGGAACGGTCATCGGATCGCTCGTGGGCGGCAGCATTGCGGTATCGCTGCCCGATAATCTGTTTCGAGTGCTGATCGCCGCCTTCATTCTCTACAGCGTCTGGGGACCGCAGCCGCGCGTATCCGGGCGCGGGCCGATCGCCGACCTCGCCGCGGGCGGGATTATCGGAGCGCTGGGCATGGTCATCGGCGCCATCGGGCCTTTGGTCGCCAATTTCCTCCGCAAGCTCGAAGATCGTAGGGAGTTGATCGCGACCCACGCAACGCTCGTCGGCATCAACAACGTTGCCAAGATCGCGTCCTTCACGATCTTTGGTGTCGTGCTGGCGCCCTATGTGCCGCTCATCATCGCCATGGTGATCACCGGCCTGCTCGGGACGATGGTGGGCACGCGCATGCTCGACGCGATGCCGGAAGCCCAGTTTCGCAAGATATTTAAGATCGTGATGACCGTTCTCGCGCTCGAAATGCTGCGACAAGCGGCGTTCGGATAAGCCATACTTCCGCCCGGTCCATTACGAAGATTTAATCTCGGCGCAACTGTGCGGAAAGCCGGGGCTTACTACATAGTGATCCAACACCAGACATTACTGTGTGTGAGAAGAGGATAGTTTTCATGCCCAATATGCTTTCTACACCGAAGCGCAAACTCATTGCGGCATCGGGTATCGCGATGATCGTCGCCGCCGGCACCCTTGGCGCCGGATTTATGAATACCCAGCCTGCCATCGCCCAACAGGTGGGTGAGAACGTGGGCAACCCGCCAATGACGGGTTTTGCGGATCTCGTGGAATCTGTGTCGCCGGCAGTCGTGTCGGTCCAGGTACGTAGCGAAGTCCCGATGCAGCAGATGCAGCGCGGCGGCCCCAACTTCGAGTTCGAGTTCCCCGATCTGCCTGAAGACCACCCGCTGCGTCGTTTCTTTGAGCAGTTCGAAGAGCCCTTCAATTCGCCAGAATCCCAGCGGCCCAACCGTCCGCGCGAGTTCATGCAGGCTGTTGGCTCGGGCTTCATCATTTCTGCTGACGGCTATATCGTGACAAACAACCATGTCATCGAGAATGCGTCGGAAGTGACCGTGCTGCTCGAAGACGATACCGAACTGGCAGTCGATGTCGTGGGCACCGATCCGCGCACCGATCTGGCCCTGCTCAAGGTCCGTGAAGAGCGTAGCGATCTGCCTTTCGTTGAGTTCGCCGATGCAGAAGCGCGCGTGGGCGATTGGGTCGTTGCGGTCGGCAATCCATTCGGCCTTGGCGGCACTGTAACAGCCGGTATCGTCTCGGCGCGTGGCCGCGATATCAACGCATCCTACTATGACGACTTCCTGCAGATCGACGCAGCGGTCAACCGCGGCAACTCGGGTGGCCCATCGTTCAATACCGAAGGCCAGGTCGTCGGCGTCAATACAGCCATCTTCTCGCCTTCGGGCGGCAATGTGGGTATCGCCTTCGCCATTCCTGCAGCTACGGCACAGACCGTGATCTCACAGCTCGTCAACGATGGCGTTGTGACTCGCGGGTTCCTGGGTGTGTCCCTGCAGGACCTCAATGACGAACTGGCCGATGCACTCGGTCTTGCCAATGCCAATGGTGCGCTCGTGACCGAGCCCATCGAAGGCGCACCGGCTGCTGACGCAGGCGTTGAGTCGGGCGACGTCGTCGTTTCGGTCGATGGGCAGGGCGTCAATAATGCGCGTGAACTCTCGCGCGTCATCTCCCAGCGTTCGCCTGGTACGTCCGTCGAACTTGGCATCATCCGTGATGGTGAGGAACTCGATATTTCCGTAACGCTCGAGCGGCTTGCAGAAGAAGAGACGGAACAGCCTACCCCGCCCGCAGACGTTGAAGAGCAGGAACCCGAAGCTACTAGCTCCGATATCGGGATTTCGGTCATGACCAATCCCGAAGGCGAGGGCCTGGTGGTGGAATCGGTTGATCCCAACGGTCCTGCTGCTGGACGCGGCATCGCCACCGGTGATGTAATCGAACAGGCCAATGGCGGCGCTTTAAGCGCTCCAGAGGACCTCGATGCAGCGATCGATGCTGCGGCCTCCGAGGGCAAGACGGCTATCTCCTTGCGGGTGATCCGCGACGGTACGGTGCGCTTTGTCGGTGTACCGCTCGAAGTCCAAGAATAAGCCTAATGAGCCGGCCCCTTTGCGGGGCCGGTTCCCATTCCGGGGGCAAGACGTTGAAAATCCTGGTCATTGAAGACGATCGCGAGGCCGCGTCCTATCTCATCCAGGCGCTCGATGAGGCTGGTCACGTCTGCCACCATGCGACGGACGGCGAGACCGGCTATGCCATGGCGTCAGGCATGGAGTATGAGGTGTTGATCGTCGACCGCATGCTGCCGCGCCGAGATGGTCTCTCCATCATCGAGTCCCTGCGCGCCGAAGGCGACAATACGCCCGCGCTGATCCTGTCGGCACTTGGCGAGGTCGATGATCGTGTGACGGGTCTCAGGGCTGGCGGTGATGACTACCTGGTCAAGCCCTACGCCTTTTCCGAACTCCTCGCTCGCATCGAAGTCATGGCGCGCCGTACCGCGCCGAGCGAGGCCGCAACGGCTTATCAGGTCGGTGATCTCGTTCTCGACAGGCTGTCCCGTAAGGTCGAGCGCAACAACGAGACGATCCAGCTTCAGCCGCGCGAGTTTCGGCTGCTCGAATATCTCATGAAGAACGCCGGTCGCGTCGTGACTCGCACCATGCTGCTCGAGAACGTCTGGGACTATCATTTCGACCCCCAGACCAACGTCATCGACGTCCACATGTCGCGCCTGCGGGCAAAGGTCGACAAGGGCCACGAACGTCAGCTTCTGCAGACGGTTCGTGGTGCGGGATATGTGATCCGTGACTGAGAGCGCGCCGCGCAATTTCTCCCTTCGCAATCTCTGGCGCACGACCACCGTTCGCCTGACGGCGATGTTCATCGCCATTTTCGTGGGCTTTGCTATCGTGCTGCTCGCGCTCATCGCCTATCAGACGTCGATCCAGATCCAGCGCGAGCAGTTCCGCGAGGTCGAGCGGGAGATCACACAGATCAGGCTGCTGGCGAGCCGGTCGGGTGTCCGCACGTTGGCCTTCGCCGTTCAGCGCCTGGCCGATCGGCCGGGTCCGGGCATTTATTATCTCGGCGACCCCACCGGCATGATGATCGCTGGCAACGTCACCGAATTTCCGCCTGCGGTATTGGCGGAAACCGGACGGTTTGAGCTGCAATACGAACGCGGCCGTGAAATCTATGGCGGGCCCGAGGATGAGGTTCAGACTCACGGTACCGCCGTCGTCGAATCCATGGAGCTCTCGAACGGGCTGCGGCTGGTTGTCGGACGCGACGTGGGTGAGCGCCGAGGGTTCAATGCGATCATCCTGCGCACATTTTTTGCCGGCGCGGTCGGTATCATCCTGCTCTCGATTCTGGCGGGTGGGTTCACTGTGCGCTACGTTCTGCGCCGCATCGACGGCATCACCGGCACCTCGAGCAAGATCATGTCCGGCAGCCTTTCGGAGCGCGTGCCCGTGACGGGACGCAATGACGAATTCGATGCGGTTGCAACCAGCCTCAACGCCATGCTTGAGCGGATCGAGAAATTGATGATCGGGCTCAAGGAGGTCACCGACAACGTCGCGCACGACCTCAAGACCCCGCTCACCCGCCTGCGCAACAGGGCGGAAGCGGCCCTTCGGGACAATGCAGATCCTGAAACACAGCGGGCGGCGCTGGAAACCACCATCGCCGAATCCGATCAGCTCATACGCACCTTCAATGCCCTTCTACTCATTGCGCGCGCCGAGGCGGGAACCTCGACAGGAAGCTTTTCCGACATCGATTTGAGTGAAGTGGTCGCCGATGTTGCAGAGCTCTATACGCCCGTCGTCGAGGATGCGGGCATGGAACTTGAAACGGCGGTCGAACCGGGTCTCAAGCTTCACGCAAACCGTGAACTCATTGGTCAAGCCCTTGTGAATCTTGTCGAAAACGCCATAAAGTACGGCCATATCGAGGAGCGCGAGGGCGGGCGGATCATCGTGTCCGCGCGCAGTGAAGCGGGGAGGATCATCATTGAAGTGGCCGACAACGGACCGGGGATACCCGACGCCGATAGAGCACGCGTCTTCGAGCGCTTCGCTCGGCTTGAGGCGAGCCGCACCGAACCGGGCGCGGGGCTCGGCCTCGCTCTGGTGTCAGCCGTTGTCCGCCTGCATGGTGGCGATATCGTTTTTGAGGACAACGCGCCGGGTGCCAGGGCCGTCATCACCTTTCCTGTCAGGTAAGGCTCTATCCCAATGAGTTCGCTGGCATCGCAGCTAAAAGCCCTGCCCATGGCAGAGGCCGCGAACAATGATGACGGTCTGACCGGCACCATCTTTGCTACGGCGCCGTACCTGAAGGAGTTGGCCGACCGCAACGCCGATTGGCTGGCAGAAGCCATGGCCCAGACGCCGGAAGCGAGCTTTGCCAGGATCATAAAGGATATGGTTGAGGCGGGCACCGAGCGCGAGGAAGCCGGTCTCGCCGCGCGGTTGCGCATCGGCAAGGGACGCGGCGCATTGCTTTCGGCGATTGCCGAAATCGGCGGCGTCTGGACAGCGCGTGAAACTACGCGATGCATGTCCGACCTCGCCGACGCGGCGCTTGAAGCGACGCTGGATTTCCTCATGGCCGAGGCGGCTCGTTCCGGAAAACTCGCCTTAGCTGCGGACAAAGCCAACGCTGCCAATTCCGGCCTCGCGATATTCGCGCTGGGAAAGCATGGCGGTCAGGAGCTCAATTACTCCTCCGATATCGATATCGTCGCCTTCTACGATCCTCATCTATCCGTGCTGGCTGAGGGCGAAGATCACAATAAATTCTACGTCCGTTTGATCCGACGGCTCGTTTCGATCATGCAGGACCGGACGGGCGATGGTTACGTTTTTCGCACCGACGTGCGCTTGCGTCCGGATCCGGGCTCCACGCCCGTGGCAATATCGGTCGACGCGGCGCTGAGCTATTATGAATCGCGTGGGCAGAACTGGGAGCGTGCCGCCTGGATCAAGGCGCGTCCCTGCGCGGGCGATATCTCGGTTGGCAACCAGTTTCTCAAGGAATTGGCGCCGTTCATCTGGCGCAAGCATCTCGATTTCGCGATGATCGCCGATATCCAGGCGATGAAGCGCCAGATCAATATTCACCGCAAGGTCGGCGAGCAACGTGTACTCGGGCATAACGTCAAGCTTGGGCGGGGTGGCATCCGCGAGATCGAGTTTTTCGTCCAGACACAGCAATTGATCGCTGGTGGCCGCGACCCTGACTTGCGCGTGCGGCCAACGGTTGCCGCGCTCCGCGCACTTGTCGAAGGCAAGTGGATCAGTGCCGAGGCGGCAAACGATCTCGAAGAGACCTATTGGTTTCTCCGCGCCGTCGAAAACCGCCTCCAGATGCTCCGCGACGAACAAACCCACGTAATGCCGGAGACCCAAGAAGGGGTCGACGATATCGCGCGCCTCATGGGCTCGGTCAGCCGCGCGGCATTTGAAGCCGACTACAGGGCGGCGCTCGCGCGGGTAAGCGACTATTATGCCGAACTGTTCTCCGAAGGCGAAAGCCTTTCCGGCGAGTTGGGCAATCTGGTCTTCACCGGCTCGGACGACGACCCCGACACACTGGAAACGCTCGCTAATCTCGGCTTTTCCGATCCGGCCGCGGTGTCTGCCACAATCCGCAAGTGGCACTATGGCGGGTATGCCGCGACCCGAGCGGCCAAAGCGCGAGAGCACCTGACCGAACTCATTCCGCTGCTGCTCAAGACCTTCGCCGAGAGTGGAAACGCCGATATCGCATTTGCCCGCTTCAACGATTTCCTGACGCGCCTGCCGGCAGGTGTGCAGATGTTCGCGTTGCTGCGCAACCACGAGCATTTGCGCCAATTGCTGCTCGATTTCATGTCGTCGGCACCTCGATTGGCCGAAGCGATCATCCATCGCGCTCATGTTGTCGACGGGTTGATCGACCCATCCTTTGCCGGGGACATAGCAACTTCCGATACCCTTGTGGCCAGCGTCGATGCGTTTCTCGCCGACGCGCGGTCCTATGAAGATTTGATCGATCGGGCGCGGATCATCGGCCAGGAGCAGAAATTCCTGATCGCCGCGGGCCTTGTGGGCGGTGCCTTGAGCGCCGAGCAAGCCGGGCGGCAGTTTACGGCACTCGCCGAAACCCTCTTGGCGCGTTTGTTTGCCTCCGTCCGCAAAAGCTTTGCCGAACGTCACGGTGTGATCGACGGCGCGAAAGTTGGGCTTCTGGGCTTTGGAAAGATGGCCAGTCGCGAAATGACGCTGACCTCCGACCTCGATTTCATCATGCTCTACGACGTGCCGGAGGGGAGTGCGGGATCGGATGGTGAGCGCCCGCTCGACGTCTCGACGTATTTTACTCGCCTCACCCAGAGGCTGGTATCGGCCATCTCGGCGCCGACCGCGGAAGGCGTGCTTTACGAAGCCGATATGCGCCTCAGGCCCTCGGGCAATGCCGGCCCCCTTGCGACGAGCCTCAAGCGCTTCCGCTCCTACCAGCGCGACGAAGCGTGGACCTGGGAGCATCTTGCCTTGACCCGCGCCAGACTGATCCTTGGCGATCCGGGTCTCGATAAGCTTGTGGTTAGCGAAATCGCCGAGGTTCTCAGCAAGCCCAGGGACCGCAACAAGATAATCGATGACGTCATTGAAATGCGCGCGCTCATGGCGAAAGAACGCCCGCCCCGTCACACCTTTGATCTCAAACTTCTCGATGGCGGATTGGTCGATCTCGAGTTTATTGCGCAGACCGCGCAATTGCTCGAAGGCGCGAAACTCGATTGCCCTCAAGCGCCGCCTGCAAAAGTGCTGCTGCGGTTGGCCGAAACCACGATACTGCCTCAAGGGGAAAGACTGGCAGAAATCCACGCGACATACGCAGCGATCCTGCAGCTGATGAGCGCATGCCTTGTTGATCCGCTAAAGGACGAAGGCTGGACCCCCGCATTCCGAGAACTCGTGGCCCGTCGCACGAACTACCCCGACTTCGCCCGGCTGGAAGCGGACATCGTCGTTATGCGGCGTGACGTCGCCGATGCCGCTAAGGCATTCTACGAGGCGATGAGAGAGGAATAGGCGTGTCAGGCAGCTCGGGCGCTGAAGCTCGGCGCGTGGTGGTCCGAGCGCGATGTGTCAGCCGGCACGAGGGGTAGGGAAACCGCGACCGTGGTGCCGATGCCTTCGAGCGAGTCGATAGCCAGCCGTCCACCGCTCTGTTCGGCAATTGCACGGGCCGTTGCGATGCCGAGCCCGATGCCAGCGTGATGGCGGGCAAATGAAGCGTCCGAGAGCGCAAAGGGCTGCGAGAGCCGGCTCATCTGCTCCTCGTTCATACCGGCCCCGGTATCGGTGACCTCCAGTACGACGCCTTCGTGGGAAATCCATGCGCCTAGCCGAACCAGACCGTCGCGCTCGGTAAACCGGATCGCATTGTCCAGGAGATTGCCCAGCATGCGATCGAGGTAGTGCCGGTCACCGATAAGCGAGCCTTCGCCACGCACCTCGACCTGCAGGCGAATGCCGGCATTTTCCGCCCTCTTGGCGACCCGCGCTGCCGACGCCTTCAAAAGCTCCCGGACACTGAGCGTTTCCTGCTTGAGCGCTTTCCGCCCGCCCTCAATCTCGGCAAACTCAAGAATTTCTGCGAATGACTTCAGCAATTGTTCGCCTGAGCACTTGATGTCCTCGAGATAGGTCAGATAGCGCCGGTCGCCCAATGGTCCGAACGTTTCAAGCCGCAGCATGTCCGCAAAGCCGATGATGTGGTTGAGCGGTGTTCGAATGTCGTGGGAGACATGGGCAAGAAAGCTCGTTTTGGCCCGGCTCGACGCTTCCGCCTTGAGTTTTTCTTCGTGATAACGCCGCGCCAGACGTTTTTGCTCTTCCCGGATGCGTCCCAGGAGACGGTCGGCGTGCTTGCGGTCGGTGATGTCGGTGACGATCGTCACGAACCCACCAGAAGGGCAGGGCCGCTCATCAAGCAGGATGACCGAACCATCCTCCCGTTCGATTTCGATCATCCGCTGGCGTGCTGCGTCGAGAACTGGACGCGCCGTAATTTTCCCGGCGATCGTACGCGAGATATCGCCATAGCCCGTGCCCGGCAGTAGCTGCTGAGCACTGAGCTTGAGATGTCTGGCGAACGCCGAATTGGCGCAAACCAGAAGCCCGTCCTCGCGCCAATGCGCCAGTCCGTAAGGCACTGCTTCCAGCGCCGGCAAAATGCCATCCAGGCGTCGCGCCGACGATCGGCGGTTCAGGCCATAAAATGCAAATGCAAGAAGGATCAATGCGCCGCTCGCCATCCCGGCTCGGAGCAAGATCGCTTCCGTAACCGTCGCGGTGTCCTGGAAAACCGAGACGCGACTATCGTCGTCTGCAATTGAAACACTGCTGCCGATGACGTCGTCCCCGTCCATCTCCGCAGCGTTCAGCGACGCGAAAATGATCGTGCCTTCCGCATCGGCTAGCGAAAGATGGAAATCCTCTGCCAAGGCAGGTGGTATCGAAATGGCGTCTGGCTGAATTTCGGATCCGACAGCCTCGATATGGGCCGCCGCCATCGTGGCAATCAGATGGGCTCGCTCGCGGGTGTCGTTGATGCTGCGAGCCACGTCATAGGCTATGAAGCAGCCGCCCGCGGTCAGGGTGAAGAGCACAATAAGGACCGTCGACGCGGAGATCGCGAGCGGTGGTGTGCGCTGAAGTTTTGCCGAACCGAATCCTTTCCCGCTGACGCCGGATGCTTCCGCCGATCCCATACCCAATCCAACCGCTCTGAAACGGTTGCCCTAACCCTTTGTGATGTTAAGAGATTGAATCGTCTTGAGGACTCTTGTCCATAGGCAAATTTTGCCCTTTCGCGGCCGGCGCGGAATTGTCGAATCGACAGAGTCACTTAGGCGCTGGAAAAATTATTTCCACAGGGTTAATGCTGCGCGGTGTCTCCAGGCCATAGCGCATTCGCTTCGAGAGAACGTGCCATGACGTGTGTCGGGATCCTCGTTCCCGCTGCGTCCTTGCTCAGCCGATTGCTTGACCACACGCGAATTTGAATTTATCAAGCTGTGGCTTGCAAAATTAAGACCCATAGTTCCCGACCGCGAATGCGCGGCGGGCTTTTTGACCTTTCCTGCCGAGATGTCCGATGTTCCGTTGGTTCGAAAATATCCTAAATCCCTATCCCGCGCGCGACCCGTCGCAGCCCCCTAAGGGTTTGCTTGCCTTCTGTCTTCACTACATGGATGGGGCGAAACTGCCGCTCGCCGCCATGGCGGTGCTGTCGACTTTGGTCGCTTTGACGGAGATCGCGCTGTTTGGGTTTCTCGGCAATGTCATCGACTGGCTTTCCGGCGCGAACAAGGAAACCTTCCTCGCCGAGGAGGGCCCCATGCTGTTCTGGATGGCGCTGTTCGTGCTGGTGGTGCTGCCGGTCATCGTCTTGATATCGAACCTCATTATCCATCAGACACTGCTGGGCAATTTCCCACAGCGCATCCGCTGGATGGCGCATCGCTACCTCATCCGTCAGTCGATGACCTATTTCCAGGACGAGTTCGCCGGTCGCATTGCCACCAAGGTTATGCAGACCGCACTGGCTGTCCGCGAAACGGTCATGAAACTTCTCGACGTCCTCAACTACGTCATCGTTTATTTCATCGGCGCCGTCGTGCTGGCGGCCATGAACAACATCTGGTTAGCACTGCCGTTTATCGTCTGGGTCATCGTTTATATTCTCATTCTGCGCCACTACGTGCCCAAGCTCGGCAAGATTTCCGAGCTGCAGGCCGATGCGCGTTCGATGATGACCGGGCGCATCGTGGACAGCTACACCAACATCGCAACGGTCAAGCTCTTCTCCCATTCGAGCCGCGAAGAGACCTACGCCAAAGAGGCGATGGACGAGTTTCTAAAGACCGTTCACGGCCAGATGCGGTACGTGACGATCCTTAACCAGGGCATTACCATCCTCAATTCGCTGCTACTGTTTTCGGTGGGCTTTGTCGGGATTTGGCTCTGGCTGGACGATCTGGTTTCGGCCGGCGCCGTTGCTGCTGCTGCAGCAATCGTCCTGCGCTTCCAGGGCATGAGCCAGTGGATCATGTGGGAAATGTCGGCGCTGTTCGAAAACATCGGTACGGTCCGCGACGGCATCAACTCGCTGTCGCTACCCTCGATCGTCGCCGACGAGCCCAACGCTCCGCGTCTCGGCCGCGTCAAAGGCGAGATTGACTTCAAGGACGTCGCCTTCAACTATGGCAAGAAAGGCGATGCCACGACCAACCGCGTCATCGAAGGACTGAACCTTACAATCCGTCCCGGCGAAAAGATCGGCCTTGTCGGACGTTCGGGGGCCGGCAAGTCGACAATCGTCAATCTGCTCTTGCGCTTTTACGATCGCCAGAGCGGGGCCATTCTTGTCGATGGCATCGACATCGCCTCAGTTGCTCAGGATTCCCTGCGCGCCAATATCGGCGTCGTGACACAGGATACCTCGCTCCTGCATCGCTCGGTCCGTGAAAACATCAAATATGGTCGGCCCGACGCGACCGACGAGATGATGATCGCTGCGGCCAAACAGGCCGAAGCCCACGACTTCATCGTGGGTCTGGTCGATGCCAAAGGCCGCACAGGCTATGACGCTCACGTGGGTGAACGCGGCGTCAAGCTCTCGGGCGGCCAGCGCCAGCGTGTCGCCATATCGCGTGTGCTGCTCAAAGACGCGCCGATCCTCGTGCTCGACGAAGCGACGTCGGCCCTCGACAGCGAAGTGGAAGCTGCCATTCAGGGCCAGCTCGACATGCTCATGGAAGGCAAGACGGTCATCGCGATCGCGCACCGGCTTTCCACTATCGCCGCCATGGATCGCCTCATCGTTCTCGAAGAAGGTAGGGTGATCGAAGTGGGTACGCATGCCGAACTCGTCGAACTTGGAGGCACCTACGCCCGCCTCTGGGCGCGCCAGTCGGGCGGCTTTATCGACGCAGATGCCGAAGAGGTTGCGGCGCAGTAAGCATGCGGCGTCTCGCAATTGCGCGAGGCGCCGGACCCTCATAGATTGGCTGACATGGCGTCTGCGTTTCTCAAACCTGTCCTGTGGCTGAGCGAAAAGTTCGAAACCTGGCTCGACCCGTTCGACCGGCGCGAGGACCTGCAACCGCCCGCCAATGTCTGGGCCTTTCTCTGGCATTATATCAGCCAGGCAAAGCTCCCTTATCTGCTGGTTCTCATCTTTGCCGGGCTCACATCGCTCTTTGAAGCGCTGTTCTTCTTTTACATGGGTCGGCTGATCGACATTCTGGAATCCGGTTCGGTCGAGGCCGGATGGTCCGGTCTCATGGCCGATCACGGCGTGGAACTGGGCATCATGCTCGCCGTCATTGTCATCGGGCGATTTATCGCTCCGGCGCTCGGTGCGCTGGTGGAAGAGCAAACCATTGGACGCGGCTTTGCCTCCATGGTCCGCTGGCAGGTCTATTCCTACGTCTCGCGCCAATCGATGCGGTTTTTCGGTGACGATTTCTCCGGACGTCTGGTCACCAAGGTCTCGCAGGTTTCTTCATCCCTCAATGACTTCACCGCAGGCGTTATCCAGATCGGCTGGGCGCTGACCATCTTTGCCGGCACGACGCTGTTCCTTTTCGCCCAACTCGATCTGCGCATGGCCGGGCTGATCATTCTCTGGATCGTGCTCTTCGCCGTTCTCGCCCGCCATTTCGTGCCGCGCATGCGGGCCCGCGCTGCCGAAAACGCTGAAAACGCCTCGATGCTCAATGGTCGCGTTACGGACAGCTTTGCCAACGTCCAGACGCTACGGCTGTTCGGCAGCGCCGAGGACAACGACAATTACGTCCGCGACGGTTTCGAGCGGTATCTTTTCTCATCCACCCGCCTCGCCCGCATGGTCACCGGTGTCCGCGCCGCCATGGGGCTGCTGAGCACTGTGATGATTTCCGCCTTCGGCATCCTCTCGATCCATCTGTGGTCGACCAGCGCCATAAGCGTTGGCGCCGTAGCGTTTGCGCTGAGCCTGGTCCTTCGCCTCAACATGATGCAGGGCCGGCTGATGGGGCAATTGAGTGGGCTCATGCGCAATTTCGGCGTCATCCAGAACGCTATGGAAACCGTCGCCCAGCCGCTCGAATTGACCGACGCGCCCGACGCTCGGCCGCTTGAGGTCACGCGCGGCGAGGTGAAATTCGAAAATGTCCGCTTCCACTATGGGCGTGAGAGCGGCATCATAGAGGGCGTCGATCTGACGGTCGCCCCGGGGGAAAAGATTGGCCTCATCGGCCATTCCGGCGCCGGAAAATCCACATTGGTAAGCTTGCTCCTGCGGTTCTACGACCTCGAGTCCGGCCGTATTCTGATCGACGGGCAGGACATCTCTCAGGTCACTCAGGAATCCCTGCGTGCCCAGATCGGCGTCGTCAGCCAGGATTCGGCTTTGCTGCATCGCTCAGTCCGGGCCAACATCATGTTCGGCAAGCCCGGTGCCACACATGAGGAGATCGTGGCGGCGGCCCAAAAAGCCGAAGCACACGACTTCATCATGGAGCTCGAGGACAACCGCAAGCGCCGCGGCTATGACGCCCATGTCGGCGAGCGCGGGGTCAAGCTTTCGGGCGGTCAGCGACAGCGCATCGCCATTTCCCGCGTGCTGCTCAAGGATGCCCCGATCCTCGTGCTCGACGAGGCGACTTCTGCCCTCGATAGCGAAGTGGAAGCGGCAATCCAGAGCCAGCTCGACATGCTGATGAAGGGCAAGACGGTGATTGCCATCGCCCACCGTCTCTCCACCATCGCTGCCATGGATCGTCTCGTGATCCTCCAGGAAGGGCGGATCGTCGAAGAGGGCACGCACGCCGTGCTTCTGGCCAAGGGCGGCATCTATGCCAGGCTTTGGGAGCGTCAGTCAGGCGGCTTCATCGATACCGATGAGGCGGCAGAGTAAGACTCAGATCCAGCGCCGCGTGCGGGCCAGGTAAGCGGTATACACCGCGCCGAACTTGCGCGTGAGATAGGCTTCCTCGCGCCTGACAACCACGCGGTCCAGCGTAAGCCACAGAACAGGCAGCGCGAGCAGAGCCCATTCGAGCGAAAAGATCAGCGCCAGACCTGTATAGGCGAGGAGAAACCCGACATACATCGGATTGCGCGATATCCTGTATGGCCCATGCTCAACGATCGTCAGGCTCGGCTTGAACGGCTCCGCATGCGTGCCGGCGGCCTTCATTGTGAAATAGCCCCAGAAATCGAGGCCAAGCCCAATCCCCACGAGCAACAGGCCGACCAAGGTGTGCCAACCGAAGACCGCGGGTTGGGCGAGAAACGCGATCGGCAGTGCGAAGTCGAGCACCACGGCCAGAACAAGAAAGGCCACAGGATAGGTTGGCGGGAGATGCGGAAGTCCGGGATTGTCGGGTTCAGTCATTTTCGTCTCCAACATCACGCATTTGCCGCTTATGATGGC
This sequence comes from Pelagibacterium luteolum, assembly GCF_900100665.1. Taxonomy (GTDB): domain Bacteria; phylum Pseudomonadota; class Alphaproteobacteria; order Rhizobiales; family Devosiaceae; genus Pelagibacterium; species Pelagibacterium luteolum. Next base: position 197,824 of record NZ_FNCS01000002.1, on the reverse strand, counting down.
TTGCAACTCGACCGGAAGGTCTGCACCCTTGGCGCAAATCAAACGCTTGTTCAGCCCACATGTCGAGGAGGAGATGTGACCATGCCGGAAATCCACGCCCAGGACGGCAGTGCAATCGATTACAAAGCCCTCGATCTCGGTGGAATCTGGACGCTGGTCGCGCCTGAAAGGGGGTGGCGCGGCGAGATCACTCTGCCCGGCGATGTGCACACGGCGTTGCTCGAGGCAGGCGAGATACCGGATCCCTATTTCGGTCAGAACGAAGACGCTGTCGCCTGGGTTTACAAGACCCCTTGGACGGTTGAGCGCAAATTCGATGTGCCCATGGAGATGGCAAATGGCTTTCTGACCCTCACGCTGTCGGAGGTCGATTGCATCGCGTCGGTGTCGCTCAATGGCGAAGTGATCGCCCACACCCAGAATCAGTTCATCCGCTACGATATCGATGTGACGGGCAAGGTCCGGCCCGGCGCCAATACGCTGCAGATCGCGTTTGCCGCCGTGCCGGACGTGGCGCAAGAGCGGGCCGATGCGCACCCCTTCGCCATCCCTTATGCGGCGATGAACCAGAAGGTCGCTCACCTCAATTTCGTCCGCAAGACAGCCTGCCATGCCGGTTGGGACTGGGGCATCTGCGTTATGCCGATCGGGGTCTATGGCCGCATGGAGTTGCGCCGCTCCCCACTTGCGCGCACCGAGAGCGTTCAGGTCGACCAGCATCACGAACAGGGCGCTGTAACGCTGGAAATAAAGACCCGCGTCCATGCCTTTGGCGCTGGCGAAATCAGCGTCGAGCACGTTATCGATGGCCAGGCTGTCGGCGGTAGGGTCGCCGTGCGGCCGGGCGAAAACCTCTTCACCCATCGCATCGTCATGTCAGACGCGCAGATCTGGTGGCCGAACGGGCAGGGCGCCCAGCCGCTCTATGAGCTTAAAACCAGTGTGGATGGCGAGGTGACCCTTCGCAAGATCGGTCTGCGCCAGCTCGAATGGATCGTCGAAAAGGACGCCATCGACCATTCATTCAAGTGCCGCATCAACGGGCGCGATATCACCATGATGGGCGCCAACTGGATCCCCGCCGACGCCATACCCTCGCGCATTACTCCCGACGCCGTCCGCGATCTCCTCGAAAGCGCGAAGGCGGCAAATTACAACATGCTGCGCGTTTGGGGTGGCGGGCAGTATGAGCCCGACTGGTTCTACGACCTCTGCGACGAACTGGGCATCCTCATCTGGCACGATTTCACGTTCTCGTGCATGCCCTATCCGTCCGACCGGGTCTTCCTGGCCGATGTAGCCATTGAGGTCACCCAGCAGGTTCGCCGGCTCTCCCACCACGCCTCTATCGCCATATGGTGCGGCGACAACGAGGTTATCGGATCCCTCAACTGGTACCCAGAAACTAGAGCCAACCGCGATCGGCACCTCGCAAACTACGATCGCATGTCGAAGCTCCTCTCCGACATCGTCGAGGACGAAGACCCTCAGCGCCGCTTCTGGCCGTCCTCGCCCTCACTGGGCTACATGGACTTCGCCGATGGCTGGCACATCGATACGCGCGGCGACATGCATTTCTGGGACGTGTGGCACTCGGCAAAACCCTTCGAGCACTACCGCACCGTTCAGCCGCGCTTCGCATCCGAATTCGGCTTCCAGTCCTTCACCTCGATGAACGTCATCGAGAGCTTTACCGAGCCGGGAGACCGCAATCCCTCATCGCCGGTGATGGAAACCCACCAGCGCAACGATGGCGGCAACGCCCGCATCCTCGAAACCATGTGCCGCTATTTCCGCTTCCCAAAAGGGTTCGAGGAGATGGTGTTTCTCTCACAAGTCCAGCAGGGTCTGGCCATCAAGACCGCCATCGAGTTTTGGCGCTCCACAAAGCCTCGATGCATGGGCACGCTCTATTGGCAGATCAACGACATCTGGCCCGTCGCAAGCTGGTCGAGCCTCGATTATGGCGGACAGTGGAAGCTCCTGCACTATCTCGCGAAACGCTTCTTCGCCCCCATCAACGTGGTTGCCGTGCCCGATGGCGACACGGTTGTTATCAAGGCAATGAACGATGGTCCCGCGCCGGCCGACATCACCCTCGAGGTCGTGCTCGCCGATATCGCCGGCCCCGCCAAGTCCTTGCATAGACTCGACGTTTCGCTCGGACTTGAATCTGCCTCTGAACTGGCTCGCGTGCCGCTTGAGGACATAGGCGAGGGGCAGTTCCTTGTCTTTGAATGGCGCACGAAGGCAGGCGAACTCATCGGTCGCAATGACTTTTTGCCGCGCGCTTACAAATACTACGAACTGCCCGCATCCTCGGTTAGCACCAGCTGGACGGACGGCCCGAACGGCCCGGAACTGACGTTGGAAACCGATGCCTGTGCCTTCTTTGTCACGGCCAATGTCAATAGCGCCGGGACCTTCTCGGACAACTGCCTGACGCTCTTGCCGGGCCAGCCGGTTACCCTTAGCTTCTCACCCCGAAAAGGTGCTTCGCCCGATATCGCCGATCTGCAAAACAGCTTGAAGATCAGTCATTTGGCGCAAACATACTAAGACTTGTGAGGAGCAGTCGGATGAAACGTTCGCGCGTCAACGAGATCATTGCCGAGGCCGATGAATTCATCCGCTCGTTCGGCTATGTCATGCCGCCATTCGCCTATTGGTCGCCTTCGGAAATGAAGGATCGAGAGGGCGAAATCGGCAACATCCTCAATGCTGGTCTTGGTTGGGACGTTACCGATTATGGACAGGGGAATTTCGATGCGCTCGGGCTTTTTCTCTTCACTGTCCGCAATGGCAATGCCGCCGATCTCGAAAAAGGGCGGGGCATGCTGTACGCCGAAAAGATCATGATCTCCCGGCATGATCAGATTTCCCCCATGCACCGGCACACCATCAAGGCAGAGGACATCATCAATCGCGGCGGCGCCAAGCTTGCGCTGCAGCTCTACAATGACGACGGCACCAATGAGGGCATCGACACGACCGGCGATGTCGAAGTGGTGACCGACGGTCTCAAGCGCGTGCTGCCCGCCGGCGGTATTCTCGAACTGTCACCCGGCGAAAGCGTCACACTGCTTCCCGGCAACTGGCACAAATTCTGGGGCGAGGGAGGGGACGTGCTGATCGGTGAAGTCTCGACCGTCAATGACGACCGCACCGACAACACATTCCTTGATCCCATCGGTCGCTTTTCGGCAATCGACGAGGATGTCGATCCGACCCATCTGCTTGTTTCCGACTATCCCAAATGGTTCGGAACGACCGGAACATCTGGCTATTAGGGCCGATTTCAAGCGTTCGTGAAGCGGGAGACGGGAACATCGCCGCATTCCCCGTGTTGGGTCCTCCGTACTCAAAACAATTACGGAGGAAGCTATGCTCAAAAGATCGCTTGCCATTTTCGCCTGCGCGACCGCGTTGACCGCACCCGCCCTGGCTCAGACATATGAAACCGAAGCAGGGTCTGTAACGCTGACGCCTGTCGTCGAAGGACTGGAAACGCCCTGGGGCCTGGTTTTTCTCGATGACGGCAGCATGCTCGTCACCCAACGGTCGGGCAGCCTGGTCCATGTCTCGGCCGAGGGCGAAATCTCCGAGCCCATCGTCGGCACCCCCGAGGTCGATTTCCGCGGTCAAGGCGGCTTGCTCGATATCGCGCTGGACCCCGACTTTGCCTCCAACCGCATGATTTATCTCAGCTTCGCCGAACCCGGCGAGGATGATACCAATTCCACAGCCGTAGCACGCGGCGTTTTGAACGAGGACATGACTGAGATCTCCGAACTCGAAGTCATCTTCTCGCAGCAGCCCAAACTACCCTCAACGCTGCACTTCGGCTCGCGCCTGACCTTTGACAATGACGGTTATCTGTTCATCACCACCGGTGAACGGTCCGACGCTGAATTCCGCGTGCAGGCACAGGACCTCGATTCCCATCTCGGCAAGGTGATCCGCATCATGCCAGATGGCACGGTCCCCGATGACAATCCGTTTGTGGATACCGAAGGTGCACTGCCTGAAATCTGGAGCTATGGACACCGCAACATGCAGGGTGCTGCGCTGCATCCTGATAGCGGACAGCTCTGGGTCGCCGAACACGGACCGCGCGGCGGCGATGAACTCAACAAGATCGTCGAGGGCGGCAATTTCGGCTGGCCACTTCTGACCGAAGGTACGGAATATTCCGGCGATCCAATCGACCCGCCAGCCGAATTGCCGGCTGAACTCGTCGAAGCCGAACGCACTTGGTCACCCTCGCCGGCACCCTCGGGCCTTGCCTTTTACACAGGCGACATGTTCCCCGACTGGCAGGGCGATGGCTTCATGGGCGCTTTGGCCGGCACCGATCTGATCCGCATCGATATGGATGGCGAAACCGTTGTCGGTGACGAATTCCTGTTCGGTGATGACTTCCCCCATCGTATCCGCGATGTTGTTCAAGGGCCCGACGGAGCCCTCTATCTCGTGACCGATGGAGAGGTTGCGCAGATTCTGCGGTTGAGCGCGGAATAGGCATGCGCTAAGCAATTCGGGCGCCGGGGGAACCGGCGCCCGGGCTTTGCAATGCACCCGGAGCGGGATCGAACTCGCACAGGGTGAGAGGCACCCTTGCTGGTCCCGCGCATATGGGGACCTCTCATGTTCGCCAGACGTTTTGCGACGGTTGCACTTGTGTGCGCCGCGCTTTTACCTTCCGCCAACGCACAAGAGGTGACGCTCCGGCTTCACCAGTTCCTGCCCATGACCGACAGCGTGCCGCGAGAGGGACTGATCCCCTGGGCGGAGGCCATCGAAGCGGAATCCGAGGGCAGGATCCAGATCGAATTCTATCCATCCATGATGCTCGGCGGTGCGCCGGCTGATCTTTTTTCCCAGGCACAGGACGGCGCGGTCGATCTGATCTGGACGGTGCTCGGCTATACGCCTGGGCGTTTTCCAAAATCCGAAGTGTTTGAAATGCCGTTTCTCGTAACGAATGCAGAGGACACCTCGCGCGCCTTTCAACGCTATGTCGAAGACAACGCGATGGACGAGTTTTCCGGCGTTAAACTGATCGCCGTCCATACCCATGGCCCTGGACTTTTTCATTCCAATCGCCCGATCACTGCGCTTGAGGATCTTGCGGGGATGAAGATCAGGGGCGGGTCCCGGGTCATCAGTTCGATGCTCGCTGACCTTGGTGCCGAGGCTATCGGCATGCCGGTTCCTGAGGTGCCCGAGAGCCTGTCGCGCGGGGTTATCGATGGGGCGACCATTCCCTGGCAGGTGACACTGGCGCTGCGGACCAGCGAACTTGTGACCAACCACACCGAGTTTTCCGGCGATCACGGTTTCTATACGCAAACCTTCGCCTTCGTCATGAACCGCGCCGCCTATGAGGGTTTGCCCGATGATTTAAAGGCTGTGATCGACGCAAATTCCGGCGTGGAATGGGCTGGGCGGTTCGGCGCGGCCAATGATGTGGATGATCTCGTGGGCCGGCAGGAAGCTGTGGATGCGGGCAATACGATCGTTGTTCTGGACGACGGCGAAACCGCTCGCTGGCGTGCTGCTGCGCAGGTGACGATCGACAATTGGTTGACGGAAATGGATGCTGCTGGGCTGGACGGCGCCGCACTTTACGAAAGTGCGCAGGCGCTGGTGGCAGAGGAAAGCGCCAGATAAAAAGGTGGGCGGCTTGATGGCCGCCCCCAAAAAATAGCTTAGAGATTGCCTGATCCCGCGCCGCTGCGCACCGCATCCTCGACCTCTGCGACCGGGGTCAGCTCATAGGCATATTGCGGCGACCAGCCCACAGTATCGTCGAGCCGGGCATCAGGATTGACCGCGTTGAACGCCTCCAGAAGATCGATTTCCTCGCCGTTGAAAAGTGTATCCACAACATGGATCGCTTCGCCGTTGAATGGACGGATGGTCCGGTCTGGCGCCACGTCCGGCATGACGAAGGCATTGGCCTCGGCATAGATATGTGAATCGAGGCCCACCCCGTAAGAGTACACAAAGCCGAGCTGGGAGTCGGCGGTGTGCTCGTGGAGATTGTTGAACACATGCACCTCGCCGAAGCGGACCCGCGGGGCGCGTTGGCCCGAATTGATGTAATGGTTATGGTGCAGGGTGACTTTCAGATGATCAGCATCGTCGGTGCGGCTGTCGCTGTTGCCGATGATATGGGTCTTGTCGTGATTGTCGATCTTGTTCCAGCTGAAGGTCACGTAGTTGGACTGTGCCACGATATCGGTGACGCCATCATGGTGCTGCAGCACGCGACCGAACACCTCACCGGCCTCCCAGTCGGGGCGATCGCCATCGTTGAAGGTATTGTGGTCGAGCCAGACATGGGTGGATTCGCGGATTTCGATATTGTCGTATTCAGAATTCCAGTTGCCCTCCGATCCGTCCGTCCCGTCCCAGCCGGGGAACATGTCGAAACTGTCCTGGAATTCGATATTGCGGATGATGACGTTGGACACGCCATTGAGCCGCAATGAGCCGTGGCGGATGACCGCGTCGTCGCCCAGCCCGAATAGCGTCTTGTTGGATCCGACATAGATATTGATGTGCTCGGCCTGTGCCTGCTGCGATGCGGCACGGGCATCTTCCAGCGGGCCGGCGGGCTCTTCCTCCATGCCGTAAACCGCTGGGTCGTATTCGGCGAGATAGGCATGCCAATCCCAGTCGGGATGGGCGAAAGCCTCGGCATCCTGGGGGTTTCCGTCATCGTCTTCGGTGAGATCGATGGTGCCGGAAATGAAGATGATGGCCGGTTCGTCATTGTCGCGATTGCCCGATACGTCGCCGCCAAGTGCGTCAACAAGTTCGGCGCGGGTCGTGACGACGTAGATCTGCGTATCGTCGGCTTCCGCCCCGCCCGTGGTGCCGCCTTCCGCTGTTGCCCAGCCGGTGTGGGCGGCTTCGCGGGCCAAGTCTAACGTAGTGTCGTCGACCTCCTGCGCCAATGCAAATGCGGAAAACGACATGGATGCGACAAGCGCTGCACTTAATGCTGCCAATCTGGACGACCGGGTCATAATTCTACTCCTCCCTAGAGTTATCTGACATCAGAACCCTAAATGAAGTCTTGTAATATGGCAACTTAGCAGAGTTATATTATTTGATGCCCTAGGAAGGTCCTCTGTGACCGCTGGATTCCGACTGGCGGTTGAATTTTTGCGGTCATAAGTGCAAAACCCACGCGATTGCCTTTCGATCTGGCTCCAAAATCCAAGAGAATCGCTCGTGCCCAAACTTTCCGACAAGCCGCTCCTCGAAGTGCGGACCGCCAAGATTCGCGATATCCCGGCCATCATCAAGCTGACTGAAAAGGTCTATCCCGAAGAGGGACCATACCTGCCTGGGACGATACGGGGACAAATCAATGCGTTCCCCGAAGGCCAGTTCGTGGCTGTCTATGACGGGGCGATCGTGGGCTATGCGGCAACGCTGCAATTGGCCGAGCGGCAAATCTTCAAGCAGCACACCTGGGAAAACATCACTGGGGCTGGCTACGGCAGCCTGCACAACGCCAAGGGCGAATGGCTCTATGGCGTGGAAGTATGCGTCGATCCGGGACGGCAGCGCAGCCGGATCGGACGCAGGCTCTATGAGGCCCGCCAGAGGTTGTGCGAAGAGCTCTGGATCAAGGGCATCGCCTTTGGCGGACGGTTGCCCGGATACCGGCGCAACAAGAAGGACTATCCGCGTATCAAGGATTATTTCGAGGCCGTGAAGGATCGCGAAGTGCGCGATCCCGTGGCGAGCTTTCAGATGAAGCTCGGCTTCGAGCCCGAATTGCTGCTGCGCAACTATCACCCCGACGACAAGGCTTCTGGCGGGCATGCCGCGCTGATGGTCTGGCGCAATCCGCGCTATGACGAGGAAGACGAGCGTCGGCCGGCGCACCAGCGCAGCCGCGAGACGGTGCGTGTAACGACAGTCCAGCTCGAAGCGCGGCGCTTTGCCGATGCCGAGGCGTTCTTCACCCACATGCAGTATTTCGTGGACGTTGCGGCTGATTACGGCTCGGATTTCGTGGTGTTCCCCGAGCTGTTCACGCTGATGCTGCTGTCGAGCGAGCCCGAACAGCCTCCGCATGAAGCGATCCTGCGGCTGACCGAATACACGCCGCAATTCATCGAGCGCATGCAGCAGATGGCGCTGAAATTCAACATCAACATCATCGGCGGATCGCACCCGACGATTACCGAGGATGAGGATATCCAGAACGTCTGCTACGTGTTCCTGCGCGACGGCACCGTGCATGCGCAGGAAAAGATGCATCCGACGCCCGATGAGCGCGATTATTGGGGCATTGTCGGGGGCGATACGGTTGACGTGATCGACACCGATTGCGGGCCGATCGGGGTGATGATCTGCTATGACAGCGAGTTCCCCGAGGTGGCGCGACGGCTGGCCGATCAGGGCGCGCGGATCATGTTCGTGCCCTATTGCACCGACACGCGGCAGGGCCATCTGCGGGTCAAATATTGCTGCCAAGCGCGGACGATCGAGAACCAGTGCTACGTCGTAACGTCAGGGATTACGGGCAATCTGGCCAATGTCGACAATCTCGATATCAACTATGCCCATTCGGCGATCTTTACGCCCTCCGACATGCCGTTCGCACGGGATGGCGTGGCGGCAGAGGCGAGCGAGAATGTCGAGATGGTCGTGGTGGCCGATCTCAACATTTCGACTCTGCAATGGGCCCGCTCACAAGGGGCGGTGAGAAATCTGCGCGATCGGCGGTTCGACCTCTATCGCATCCGTTGGAAGGATGGCGGGTAAGCTCGGCACCCGCCGCATAACCCCGCATATATGGTTCGAGATCGGCGTTTGTGCCGATGATCGACAGCGCTGGTCTTGATTTGGCGACACCGCTGTGCGGTCAGCCTTAGTTGTATGACAACTCGGCGGCCGCGAGGTCCGATTTTTCGGTCGTCAATCGACGTTGAACATCCAATTGACGCCGTAGCGATCCCGCAGCATGCCGAAGCGTTTCGCCCAGAAGGTCTCCTCAAGGTTCATTTCGACTTCGCCGCCGTCTTTGAGGGCCGTAAAGATGCGCTCGGCATCCGCGACGCTCGTTGGATGCACCGAGAGGTAGATTCCGGAAAAACTGTTGGCCTGCGCCATCGGGGCATCGGAGGCGAAGATCGTTCCTTCGCCGGTGGTCAAGGCAGCGTGCATGATCTGGTTTTGCATTTCGGCCGGGACGTGTGCGGCTGATGGCGTATCCTTGTGCGCGGTCATTGCAAGATCGCGGCCGAGCACCGAGTGGTAGAACGTCATGGCCTCGCGGCAATCGCCGGCGAAGTTGAGATAGGGGTTGATCTTCATGTGGAGCCTCCTCAAGCTCGAGATGAAATTGTGCTTTGTTTACAAAGGCTAGGCGAGAGGACCAGATTCAGATCATCATAGACCTGAATCTGGCCGAGAGCGAATTGAATCACTTCATAAGCCGGACTGGGCATCAAGGAATGCCGTGATGACCGGCATGACGAGATCGGTCTTGAAATAGATGTCGTAGTGAGTGGCGGCGGGGATCACCGAGAACTGGCGGTCCGGGTTGAGGTCGGGACCCATTGGACCGGTCGAAGCCTGTCCACCGAGCAGGCGATACATCTCCAGCGCCTTGTCGAGCTGGATAAGATCGTGATCGCCTATCATCATCAGGACGGGCGCGGTAATCGCGGCAATCTCGTCTTCGGTCCAGACATCGCCTTCGACGGTCATCGACTCGCGGATTTTGTCGATGAAGCCGGCAAAGCGTTCGGGCTGGGGCGCGACGGCGTCATAGGCGACCTTCATCGGGGTACCCTCCATCATCTCGGCCGTCATGTAGGGCCAACCGGCGCGCACCGAGTCCCAGATCGAGTCCGATTGATAGGCGGCGGAGATGACGACGATGCTCTTGACCTGATCGGGGTGCAGGATGGCGACGCCGGTGGCGGTGCCTCCGCCCATCGAATAGCCTACGATATCGACCGGGCCGATATCCATGGCGTCGATAAAGCCCCCGACATCGTCGGCGAATTGGCGGATGGAGAGCGGGCGGTCGAGATCGACCGTGCGGCCATGGCCTTCGAGCTCGATGGCATAGACTTTCCGCGTTTCGGCAAGGGCGGAGAGGAACGGCCCCCAGGCTTCGATGGTCATCAGTCCGCCATGGATGAGCACAAGCGGCTCGCCCTCGCCATGGACCTGATAGTACATCTCGAGGCCATTGACGTTAACGGTGCCGTCCTCATCGGGGGCGGGGAAATTTTCGATAAGCTGGATGGGATCGACCGTGGACTCCATGGGAGCCTCCTGAGCGTGACTTGGGAGTGCGAAAAGCGTCGTGGCGATGGCGACTGCGGCGAGAATGGATTTCGGGTTCATGATGGTCTCCGGGATGTGATGGGCAAAGGACGATGGGGCGCGCAGGGCGCCGACATTTTTGGGGATTTTTTTTTTGGTGAGACTCAGTGCTCCCTCATCCGATCATCCATCGGCTGTCACCCCGGGCGAAGACCCGGGGTCCAGTATGCTCGGAGGATACTGGGTCCGGATCAAGTCCGGGATGACGCGTGGAGGGTGTGGTTGGCGAGGGGCGTTGCCGCGCAGCCCGTCAGACGCTCTCCGGGGTGCTGAGGTGGTCGAGGTGGGCGCGGATGTGGAGGGCTTCGGCGCTGGTGTTGGCGTGGGCTATGGCGATGTCGAACGCGAGGCGGGCTTCTTCGGTGCGGCCGAGGTCTTTTAGAAGGCCGCCGCGGAGGCCGTGGAAATAGAAGTAATTGCCCAGCGCGTCGGCGAGGGGTTCGATGAGGTCGAGCGCGGCTTGTGGGCCCTCGGTTTTCGAGACCGCGACGGCGCGGTTGAGGGTGACGACGGGGGAGGGCTGCAGGCGCTCGAGGACGCGGTAGAGGATGTCGATCTCAGCCCAGTCGGTCTCGGCGGCGGTTTTGGCGTGGGCGTGAATGGCGGCGATGGCGGCCTGAACCTGGAAAATGCCGGGGGTGCGGTGGCGCATCGCCTTGTCGATCAAGGCAAGGCCCTCATCGATCATGGCGCGATTCCAGAGGCTGCGGTCCTGATCGTCGAGGAGGATAATGGCGCCCTCGGCGTCGAAGCGGGCGGCGTCGCGCGAATGCTGGATGAGCATGAGGGCGAGAAGGCCCATGAGTTCGGGTTCGGAGGGGAACAGGCCGAGCAGCAGGCGGGCGAGGCGGATGGCCTCGTCGGCGAAGGTGGCGCGGGTTTCGGCGCGCTCACCGGCTGAGGTATAGCCTTCGTTGAAGACCAGATAGGCCATGGCGGCGACCGCGCCGACGCGCTCAGCCCGGTCGGCGGCGTCGGGGGTTTCGAACTGGGCGCCGGACTTGGCGATGCGGGCTTTCGCGCGGGTGATGCGCTGTTCCATGGCGGCTTCGGATACGAGGAAGGCGCCAGCGATCTGTTTGACGGAAAGGCCCGAAACGATGCGCAGCGCGAGGGCGATCTGCTGGGTGGCCGGCAGGTCCGGATGGCAGCAGACAAAGAGAAGGCGCAAGATGTCGTCGCGGTAGTGGGACTCGTCGATCCGATCGGCGATGTCGGTCTCGGCGTCGGACGTGTCGGAAATCTTGTCCTCTTCGGGGAGTTCGGTAAACCGGGCGCGGCGGCGGACGCTGTCGATGCCCGAATTGCGTCCCACAAGGATCAGCCAGGCGGCGGGATCGCGGGGCGGCCCATTCCTGGGCCATGATTTGAGCGCACGCAGGGATGCTTCCTGGAAGGCTTCCTCGGCCAGGTCGAGATCGCGGAAATAGCGATAGAGCGCGGCGACGCCCTTGGCGCGGGCGCCGGCGATCACGAGGCCGATCCAGTTGGCATCCTTGTCGTTCACTTCACTTGCGCTCCGGGAAAGAAGTCGCGGACCGGGCGGATCTCGTATGAGCCCATACCCGGATTGGCCTCGGCCAGATCGCGCACAACCTGCACGACCGCCTCGAGGCTTTCCGCATCGATGACGTAAAAGCCAAGGAACTGCTCCTTGGTCTCGGCGAATGGTCCATCGAGGACGATCGGCTCTCCGGCGGTCTTGCGCAGGGTGGTGGCGGCGGTGGTCGGCATCAGCCGGGCGACCGGGCCCATCTTGCCCGCTTCAATCAGGGGCTTTTGGACGGCCATGAGGTCGGCCATGATCTTGTCGTCATGGGATTTGGACCATTGGCCGACGGCGGCTTCGTCATTGTAACACAGGATGGCGTAGAGCATTTCGGTTCCTCGATGAGCTAAGGACGCGGGCCGAGGCAGCAATCCGACAGCGCGTCCATAAAATGTTGCACGACAGGGGAAGGGTGCAACGAGTGGGCGGGCATTACCAGAGCAAATGCAACCCGAGATCACGGGGCTGCGTTTGAGGTGAGTCAGCCACAGGAGTGGAGGCAGGACATGGCACTCACGAAACTGGAAATAGAGCGCGCACTGGGGCCAATCGAACCGCATCTGGCCGCCGAAATCGCCGCGATAGACGCAACCGTCGCCGATCTCGTCAAGGCGCTCGCATGGCTTCAATCGGACGAGGCCCTTGTCAATGACGGCGATCATCTGCCCACAGGCGCGGTTGCCGAACTGATCGGAATTCTCGAAACGGCGGATGACGAAGACAGCTTTGACGTGCCCGCTTCAGGCGAAGGCGACTGGGCCCAACAATAGGCTGGACAAGAGGGATAAATTTTAGTGTGCTCGGGTGACCGGGCGCCAATCCGGCGTCCCTGTCATCGCCCGGGGCGCGGCTATGTCGGAAAAATTCAAGGCATTTATCACCGATCTGCTGGCGCAGATCGACATCACGGTGGGCGGCAACCGCCCCTGGGATATCCAGGTGCATGACGAGCGGTTTTACTCGCGGGTGATGACGCGAGGATCGCTTGGGCTCGGCGAGGCCTATATGGACGGGTGGTGGGACGCGGGGGCGGTCGACCAATTCCTCTATCGCGTGCTGACCGGGCATCTCAACGAGAAGATGCGGGTGGATTTCTCGCTCGCGGTGCTGACCATCAAGGGCATGGTGCTGAACCCGCAGCGGCTGCATGTCCGCGAGGTGGCGGAAAAGCACTACGACATCGGCAACGACCTCTATTCCAAAATGCTCGACCCCTACATGGTCTATTCCTGCGCCTATTGGCGCGACGCCCAAACACTGGAAGCGGCGCAGGAGGCCAAGCTCGACCTGATCTGCCGCAAGATCGGGCTCAAACCGGGCATGCGGATCCTTGATGTGGGTTCGGGCTGGGGCGGGTTTTTGAAATTTGCCGCCGAGCGATACGGGATCGAGGGGCTGGGGATCACGGTCTCGAAAGAGCAGATGGCCTACGCCAACGACACGCGCGGCGATCTGCCGATCGAGACGCGGCTGATGGATTATATGGATCTCGATGGGCGGTTCGACCGGATCGTATCGATCGGGATGTTCGAGCATGTTGGGTACAAGAACTACCCCGCCTATTTCGGCAAGGTGCGCGAGTTGCTGGCCGATGACGGGCTGTTTCTGCTGCACACCATCGGCGGGTCTCTGTCGCGGCGGTCTGGGGAGCCGTGGCTGGAAAAATACATCTTCCCACACGGCATGCTGCCCTCGCCCAAGCAGGTTTCGCGCGCGGTGGAGGGCAAGCTGGTGATGGAGGACTGGCACAATTTCGGTGCCGACTACGATCCGACGCTGATGGCGTGGCACGAGCGGTTCGAGGCAGCTTGGCCGGGACTGGCGGCGACCTATGGGGAGCGGTTCTATCGCATGTGGCGATACTACCTTCTGAGCTGCGCGGCGGTGTTCCGGGCGCGGTGGGTGCATTTGTGGCAGATCGTCTATTCCAAGGACGGGGTGCAGGGGGGCTATCGCTCGGTGCGGTGAGTTAGTGTGAGTCTTCTCATGCGCAGGACTGCGCATGGCTGGGTCCAAGGTCTTCGCCCGGGATGACGGTGGGGGCGAGGTGAAGCTGGGAATGTTCTCGACTCGGTAGGCCCTCACGCAGCTCTCTCCGCCGACCTCGACAAGGAAAATGGGGGTGAGCAAGGCAACGGCCTCGCCACCCTTTTGCCGTTTTTTGGCCCGCGTCAGGGAACGCGAGGGCGGTGGGGGCATTAGGGTCTTGAACCTTTTTTGGCGAGGGGCAAGGCATGGGCGGACGCACCGACCTCACACGGCGCGCGTTTTTACGGCACACACTTTTGGCGGGCACTGTGCTCGCCGGCTTTCCAACTCTGGCGCTGGCCCGCGAATATCGCGGTGGCCATCAATGGCCCTGGGAATCGGGGCGGGCGGATGTTCCCCATTACGGTCTTGAGACCGATACCTTCCTCACCATCGGCGAGCGGCAATTTGTCGACGCGGCGACAGCGCGGCTGATCCCGTCGGACGATGACGGCCCGGGAGCGCGCGAAGCGGATGTTGTGACGTTTATCGACCGGCAATTGGCCGGCTTTTACGGGCGCGGGCAGCGCTGGTACATGAAAGGTCCGTTCCCCGAAGATGTGCTCGATACCCAAGGGTATCAAAGCGAATACCCCCCTGCAGACCTCTATCGCGTGTCGATCGCGGCGATAGACGAATGGTGCGCGCAAAATCGCGACGGGCGCAGCTTCGCTGATCTCGAAGAGGCCGAGCAGGACGAAATTCTCACCATGATCGAGGAAGAGGAATTGACCGTTACGGGCGTGCCGCTCGCGACGTTCTTTTCTCTTCTGCACGACAACGCCATCGAGGGGTTTTTCGCCGATCCGATCTATGGCGGCAATCGCGACATGGTGGGGTGGGCCTATGTCGGGTTTCCCGGCGCGCGCTACGATTATCGCGACTATATCGCCCACAACGGGCAAGCCATCGTGATGCCCCCGGTGAGCCTGATGGGCCGTCCGGGGTGGACCGCGGAACGATAGATTTTTCGCGAGATCGCCGGGCGTCATGGACCGTCCCGATCTCGCGCCGAACACGAGGGAAACACGCGTGGAAAAACTGCCATCAGTGGATGTGGTGATCATAGGCTTCGGCTGGACGGGCTCGATCATGGCCCAGCAGATGCTCGAGGCCGGGCTGAACGTTGTAGCCATCGAGCGCGGCGGCTGGCGCGATACGCCGACCGATTTCGCCCCGACCATGGCGCCGGATGAATTGCGCTATTACTGGCGGCACGAGATGTTTCAGGAAACGGCGCGCGAAACGTTGACGTTTCGCAACAATATCAGCCAGACAGCACTGCCGATGCGCAAATGGGGATCGTTCCTGCCCGGTTCGGGCGTGGGCGGCGCGGGCGTGCACTGGAATGGGCAGACGTTTCGGTTCCTGCCCTCCGATTTCGTGGCCAAGACACATAATGAGGAACGCTACGGCCCGCTGCCGACCGGCATGACGGTGCAGGATTACGGCGTCACCTATGACGAGCTCGAGCCGCATTTCGACACCTTCGAAAAGCTGTGCGGGATTTCTGGCAAGGCCGGCAATATCAATGGTGAGATCGTCGAGGGCGGCAACCCGTTCGAGGGATGGCGGTCGAGCGAATATCCCAACCCGCCCATGGAAATGACCTTCACCCAGCACCGGTTCGAGGAAGCGGCGCGCGGCATGGGGCTCAATCCCTTTCCCGGGCCATCGGCCAATATGAGCCGCGCCTATACCAACCAGCACGGCATTTCGCTGGCGCCCTGCACCTATTGCGGGTTCTGCGAAAAATTCGGCTGCGGCAATTACTCCAAGGCAAGCCCGCAGACGACGATCATTCCCGTAGTGATGCGCAATCCCAATTTCACGCTGCGCACAAATTCCGAAGTGCTCCACATCAACAAGCACCCCGATGGCACGCGCGCGACGGGCGTGACCTATATCGATGCCGATGGGCGTACGTTCGAGCAACCCGCGGAGATCGTGATCGTTGCGGCCTATCAGCTCCAGAGCACGCGGCTGATGCTGCTCTCGGGGATCGGGCAGCCCTACGATCCGCGCTCGGGCGAGGGCGTGGTGGGCAAGAACTACACCTATCAGGTGATGAGTTCGATCAACGTCTTTTACGACGAGGAATATACCAACAATTTCGTCGGCGCCGGTGCCCTGGGCATGATCGTCGACGATTATAATGGCGACAATTTCGATCATTCGGGCCTCGGGTTCATCGGCGGCGCCTATATCGGCGCGTGGACGACCAACGCCCGGCCGATCGAAAGCCACCCGGTGCCCGAGGGAGTGCCGGAATGGGGCAGCGAGTGGAAGCGCTCGGTGCGGCAGAACTTTCTGAAGACGGCGTCCATATCGGTGCACGGCGCGTCGATGGCATACCGCCAGAACTATCTCGATCTCGACCCGACCTATACCGACCATTGGGGCCGACCGCTGATGCGGATGACCTATGACTTCACGGTCAACGACAGGCGGCTGACCAATCACATCACCCCGATTGCCGAGGAAATCGCGCGCGGCATGGGCGGACGCGAGGTGAAGGTCAATTCTCGCGAGGGTGCCTATGATTCAGTGCCCTACCAGACGACCCACAACACGGGCGGCACGATCATGGGACAGAACCCGAGCGAGAGCGTGGTCAACCGCTATCTCCAAAGCTGGGATTGCCACAACGTGTTCGTGATGGGGGCTGGCGCCTTCCCGCAGAATGCCGGATACAACCCGACAGATACCGTGGCGGCACTGGCCTATTTTTCGGCCGACGCCATCCGCAATCAATATCTGCAAAACCCTGGCCCGATGGTGCAGGCATGAGGACGTCAAAGATCATTCTGGCGGCGAGCGCCGGGCTTGCAGCAGCGCTGACCATCGCTCCGGCATCGGCGCAGAACCTATCGTTCAGCCAGGTAGAGCGCGGGCGCTATCTCGCCACAGTCGGCAATTGCGCGGGCTGCCACACCGATGAAGTCAATGATGGCGAGCGCTTTGCGGGCGGGCGGGAGATGGAGACGCCGTTCGGTTCGATCTACACGCCCAACATCACCTTCGACAATGAGACGGGTCTGGGCCTCTGGACCCGCGACGATTTTTATCGCGCCATGAACGAGGGGATTGCGCGGGACGGCAGCCATCTCTATCCGGCGTTTCCCTATCCCTATTTCACGCTGATGCCGCGTCAGGAGATCGACGCGATCTATGATTATCTCTCCTCGATCGAGCCGGTTTATTCCGAGACGCCCGAACCGCAATTTCCGTTTCCGCTCAACATCCGGCAGGCGGTGATGGGCTGGAACCTGCTTTATTTCGAACCGCAGGAGTTCGTGCCCGATCCCGAGCAATCGGACGAATGGAACCGCGGGCGGTATCTGGTGGATGGGCCGGCCCATTGCGGCGCGTGCCATACCGACAAGAATTTCGCGGGCGCCGATATCGAGGACGAATATCTGCGCGGCGGCGTGCTTGAGGACTGGTTGGCGCCCAATATTCGCGGTGGCGAAAATGGCGGGATTGCCCATTGGTCCGAAGACGACATCGTGGCGTTTCTCGAGGGTGGCCGCAACGACCATACGGGCGTGATGCCGCGCATGGGCGAAGTGGTGGTGCTCTCAACGCAATATATGGAAACCGCGGACCTCGAGGCCATCGCCATCTATCTCAAGACCCTTGATGACGAGGCGCGTGATCCGGTCGAACAGCCGTCCGAAGCGATCATGACGGCGGGCGGCGGCATCTATTTCGACAATTGCGCCGCGTGCCATGCTTCGGACGGTACGGGCGTGCCCGAGATTTTCGCGCCGTTGGCCGGATCGAATAAGGTCAACGCCGAAGACCCGATCACCATGCTGCGGGTGATTTTGGAGGGTACGTTGGCCGTGCCGACCAATGACAACCCCGGCCCCATCGGCATGCCCGCCTTCGACTGGAAGCTGACCGATCAGCAGATCGCCGATCTGGCGACCTTCCTGCGCGCGAGCTGGGGCAATTCGGCGCCGGCGGTGAGCGAGGGCGAAGTGGCCGATTTGCGCGAGCGCCTGGAAGAGTAGGGCTGCGGGGGCGCTGAGCCTGGGGGCCACCGGCGCGACGGCTACACCCCAGCCCCGACCATGGGCGCAAGGATGGCCATGGTGATGGGGACGGTTATGACGCCGACGACGGTCTGGAAGGCGATGATGCCGGCCATGAGCGGCGCGTCGCCGCCGAGTTGGCGGGCCATGACATAGGCGGACGATGCGGTGGGGAGGCATTGGATCAGGAGGACGACCAACGCCGCGGGGCCGTCAAGGCCGATGGCGACGCAGATGGCGGCCGTGATCAGCGGGATGGCGAGAAAGCGCATAAGGGTGGCGACGAGCACGGGCCTGATGCCGCGGCCGAGCGCGTCCCAATTGAGCGCTGAGCCGACGCATAAAAGCCCGATGGGAAGCGCAGCCTGGCCAAGAGCCTGCATGAAGCCTTCGATGCCGGCAGGGAGGGGCAGGCCTGTGAGTCGCAGGGCGAAGCCGGCGACACAACCCAGGATCAGCGGATTGAGGGCGATGGATTTGACCACGCCCAACGCACTTGGGTGCTTGGCGCCATAGCGGGCAAAGACCAAGGCGCACAGGATGTTGACTGTGGGCACAAGGATGGCGTTGACGACCGCGGCATACGCGGCGCCCGATGCGCCAAGCAGCCCGATGGCGGCAGTGACCCCGACGTAATTGTTGAAGCGGATGCCGCCCTGGACGACCGAGGTGAGGACGGGGCCATCAAATGTCGTGACGCGATTGGCGAGGACCAGCAGCACGGTGCCCAGTGTCGCCGGGATGACGAGGCCAGCCGCCATGGCGGCAATCGGCATGCCCGAGAGATCGGCGCTATAGAGCCCGTGGGCGAACAGCATGGGCAGCAGCACGAAATATGCCAACCGCTCGGCCTGCGGCCAGAATTCGCCGCCGAGGAAGGCGAAGCGCTTGAGGACGTGGCCAAGGGCAATGATCAGCGCAATGGGGAGCAGGGCGGAAAAGATGAGGGCGAGCATGGGCCGGATGCTTGTGGTTGGTGCGGTATCACTAGCGGTAATTACGGTGCGGGGCGAGGGGGTGGGGAGGGTTGCGCACCGTCATGGTCGGGCGTGTGCCGCTGGGCCCTCGGGTCGAGCCCGAGGGTGACGGTGGTGGGGTGGTTGCGTGGGGGCCACATCCGTTTGCCAAACCCTGCGGCTGTCGTCCCGGGCTAAGACCCGGGATCCAGTATGCTCGGTAGAGGTGGGTTGGATGCGGGGCAGTATCGAGCACGGAGGATACTGGGTCCCGGCGCAGGGCCGGGATGACGGTGGAGGGTGGGGTTGGCGTTGGCGTTCGAAACTGGGAGTTGGAAGTTTTGGGTGGGGAGTTTAGCCACTCCACGGCGTCATCCTCGAGCTTAACCCGAGAGCCAGGCGGGGCGGGCTGGAGCATGAGGGCGGATGTGTCGCGAAGGCGTTAGGCTGTGCCTTTGGTGCAGGCTGCTGTGCCCTCGGGTCGAGCCCGAGGGTGACGGTGGTGGGGTGGGTTGCGTGGGGGCCACATGCGTTCGCCAAACCCTGCGGCTGTCGTCCCGGGGGAAGACCCGGGATCCAGTATGCTCGGCGGGGGTGAGTTGGATGCGGGGGCAGCATTAGGCAGAGGATACTGGGTCCCGGCGCGAGGCCGGGATGACGGTGGAGGGTGGCGTTGGCGTTCGAGACTGGGAGTTGGAGGTTATGGGTTGGGAGTTTAGCCACTCCACGGCGTTATCCTCGAGCTTAACTCGAGAGCCAGGCAGCGCGGGCTGGAGCATGAGGGCGGATGTGTCGCGAAGGCGTTGCGCCGTGCCTTTGGTGCAGGCTGCTAGGCCCTCGGGTCGAGCCCGAGGGTGACGGTGGTGGGATGGGCTGCGTGGGGGCCACATGCGTTCGCCAAGCCCTGCGGCTGTCGCCCCGGGGGAAGATCCGGGATCCAGTATGCTCGGGTATGCCAGTGGCCCCTCTCGTCCAGCCAAGGGTGAAGGGCGGTGTCGCCATCGACAGGCGAAATGAGATGCTATTTGCGGCAAGGAGCGTGGCAGGCTATTCCGCTTGCGCGCGGTATTTTGATTGCGCAGACCTCGCGCTTTCATCGTCGATCAGCGATGATGGGCCCATCGAACGAAGATCATTGTGGGAGATCACATATGCGCCTTGCGCTTACTGCTTTCGCCGTCGCTGCGACATTGTCCGCACCGGCACTTGCCCAATCCGAAGCGACCCCGCTGGTCGATGCGCAGTGGCTGCTCGAGAATGCCGGTGCTGAAAACGTCGTGGTGCTCGATATCCGCGACGAGATCGAAGGCACCGATCTGGGCGAATTGCCCTATATCGCCAATTCGGTCGTGGCGCCCTACGCTTCGGCAGGCTGGCGCACGGAAGTGCAGGGTGTTCCCGGCCAGATCCCGCCCGTCGAACAGGTCGCCGAACTGATCGGCTCGCTCGGCATCGATAATGACGACCACGTGGTGATCGTGCCCTGGGGCACGGATTCCTCGGAAATCGGTGGCGCAACGCGCGTTTATTGGACGTTCAAATATCTCGGCCATGACGAGGTTTCGATCCTCGATGGCGGCTGGCGCCAGTACGACGCGGCCGGTGGCGAGCGCGTTGCAGAACTGGCAGCGCCCGAAGCTGCGGAATTTACCGCTGACGTGCAGCCCGAACTGATTGCCACGACCGACGATGTGCTCGAAGCGCTCGAAACCGGCGTTGCGCTGGTCGACGGTCGTCCTGTCGAGCAGTTCGAGGGCGAGACCAAGAGCCCGGTCGTTGCCGCGCTCGGCACCATTCCCGGTTCGGTCAACATTCCGCATTCGGAATTCTACAGCTCGGAATATGCACGCTTTGCCCAGCCTGAAACGGTGGCCGCGCTGCTCGAAGCGGTCAATGTCGGCCCGGACGAAGAGAGCATCGTTTTCTGCAACACCGGTCACTGGGCATCGGTCGCCTGGTTCGGCCTGCACGAAATCCTCGGCAATGAAAATGCCTCCATGTATGACGGCTCGATGGCCGAATGGACGGCGGACGCATCGCGCCCCGTCGAATAATCCGGTCAACCTCCTCCCTTGACCTTGCAGATGCCCCGAGTTTCGGGGCATCTGTGTGTGTACGGATATTCAGGTGATGGTGGGCTGCAAAAGGCGATGTCCTGCGCTTCCGGTACTCACGTACCAATCGTACGCTCCGTTCCGGTTCTCGGACATCACCATCTTCGCCTCACCCTCACCTGAATCTCAGCACACCCAGACAGCATCCAGCGCCCAAAAAATTTGAAAGATCGACATGTCCGACGTCGCACTCGATCGTCCCAGCTATCTGCCCAAGGCAGTGTCCGATAAGGGGCCGACCCTTGTTACCGGGCTGGGGCTCCTCATCGGCTTTATCGCCATCTGGTATCTCGTGGATCTGCGTCAGGCGACGCTGTTTGCGATTGGTGGCGGCCTGGGCGCTGCGCTCTATCATGGCTCGTTCGGGTTTACGGGCGGCTGGCGGCGCATGGTTGTCGAAAAGCGCGGGCGCGGCATGCGCGCCCAGATGCTGATGATCGGGGTGGCCGCCATTGCCATGATGCCGCTTCTGGCGGCGGGGAACCTCGGCGGGCAGACGCTGGTGGGGATGACGGGCCCGGTGGGCGTGTCGGTGATCCTCGGCTCGCTGATGTTCGGCTTCGGCATGCAATTGGGCGGCGGGTGCGGATCGGGAACGCTGTTTACTGTTGGCGGCGGGTCGGCGCGCATGCTGGTG
This sequence comes from Pelagibacterium luteolum, assembly GCF_900100665.1. Taxonomy (GTDB): domain Bacteria; phylum Pseudomonadota; class Alphaproteobacteria; order Rhizobiales; family Devosiaceae; genus Pelagibacterium; species Pelagibacterium luteolum. The sequence goes on along the minus strand of NZ_FNCS01000002.1, from coordinate 176,132 downwards.
ACGCTGGCGTTTTTCATCATCGGCGCGCTGATCGGCACCGCGCATCTGCCGTTCTGGCTGCTCCAGCCCAATGTCGGGATCATCGACCTGCGGCTCGAATTCGGGCTGCCCGCAGCGATCGGGCTGACCGTGATCGCCTTGGCGCTTGTCGCCATCGTGACGGCGGTGATCGAGCGGCGCGCGCATGGCAATCTCGAAACCGAGCCCGAGCCCAAGCGCCCGGGCTGGAGCTGGCTGCTGTATGGGCCCTGGCCGCTGGTGGGCGCCGGGCTGGTCTTGGCGCTGCTCAACATCGCAACGCTTCTGACGGCGGGGCACCCCTGGACGATCACCTATGGGTTCGGCCTGTGGGGCGCCAAGATCGCCGACGCCGTGGGCATTCCGGTGGCGAGCTGGGAGTTCTGGACATGGCCGGCCCAGGCCCAGGCGCTCAATTCCTCGGTGCTGCTCGATACGACATCGGTAATGGATTTCGGCATCGTGCTGGGGGCCGGGCTGGCCGCTGCACTGGCGGGGAAATTTGCGCCGAAGGCCAAGCTGCCGATCGGGTCGCTGCTGGCCGCCATCGTCGGCGGGCTGCTGATGGGCTATGGGGCGCGGCTGTCGTTCGGCTGCAATATCGGGGCGCTGTTTTCGGGCATCGCGTCGGGCAGCCTGCATGGCTGGCTGTGGTTTGCCTGCGCGTTCGTGGGTTCGCTGGGCGGCATCTGGGCGCGGCCCCTGTTTGGACTTGATGGGTTTGCCAAGAAATGAGTTCGGGACGTAACACACTGCTTTTCGGTGCCGCGCTGGCCGTTGGAACCGCGGCAATCGCTGCCGACTATATCGCCAATCCGATCGTGAGGACGGCGGCGCCAGTTGCCCAGAGCCAGGCAAGTGGCGGGGCCGCACCTTGTGCTGCCGGGGCACCCTGTGCAGCCGGGGCGCCCGCTGCGGCGCCGTGTGCCGCCGGGGCACCGGTTGCGGCGGCGCCGTGTGCCGCCGGAGCGCCTGCTGTCGCGCCGTGTGCGGCCGGGGCGCCTGCTGTGGCGCCGTGTGCGGCTGGTGCACCGATGGCGGCTCCGCCTCCCCCGCCGGCGGCAATGCCTGAAGCGGAGGGTGGTGCGCAATTGGCTGCACCGCCGCCACCTCCTGCACCGATGCCCGAGGAGCAGACGACCGAACTGGCCGCGCCGCCGCCACCGCCTGCGCCGATGCCGGAAGCTGAGGCTGAGGCAGCGCCTGCGCTCGCGGCTCCCCCGCCGCCCCCGACGCCGATGCCGGAAGGGGCCACCGAGGCGCCCGATCTGGTGGTCGAGTGATGAGTGAGGTCGTCGAACAGGCGCGGCGCGAGATCGCTTTTTGCGAAAGCGTGCTGGCCAAGGGCGGCCTCAATGTCCTGACCGAAACCCTGCGCGATGCCGACGGGGTGACGGTCTGGACGCATTACCCGCAAGGCGATGTGTTCGATCCCGAGACGGGCGCGCAGTGGTTTTATCATTCCCACGCCGTCGATGAGCCCGAGGCAGCGATCGAGCATGGGCATTTCCACTGCTTCGTGCGGCCAGAGGGGGCCGATGGGCCGATCCACCATCTGATCGCGATCGGGGTGGATGCCTATGGGCGGCTGGTGCGGCTGTTTACGGTCAATCAGTGGGTGGTGGACGATGATTGGCTCGATGCGGAGCCTACGATCGGTCTGCTCGACCGGTTCGACGTGCACATGTCGCGGCCGTCCTATCTCGTGAACCGGTGGTTGACCGGGGTGATCGCTGCGCATGAGGGCGAGATCGTGGCGCTGATCCGCGAGCGCGACGTTCGGCTGGCCGAGCATGACACTGACGTACGGCAGGACCGCGCGGTGGAAGTGATCTCGGAGCTGCGCCTGCGGTAGGGCGCTCCCGTAAGTCGGGTTTTTGTAGACGCTCAGCGCCCCCTCATCCGACCGCTTCGCCGCCACCTTCTCCCACCAGGGAAGAAGGGAAGAGGCAGGGCGACTGCTCGACCATACAGCGTCGCTCCAGTAGGCGGTGGCTTTGGCGCGGGCCGCGTGCTTTCGGCGCCTACGCCGGTTTTACCGCATCGCCGTTGGTATCGAACAGCTTGGCGTTTTTGGCGTCGAAGCCGAGGGTTACTGTGTCGCCGAGGTGCAGGATGGCGCTGCCGGGAAGGGTGGCGACGAGTTGGTCGCCGGAGGGGAGGTCGAGGTTCACGATGGTTTCGTTGCCGAGTTGCTCGACAAGGAGGACCTTGCCCTTGAGCGGGCCGGCTTCGTCGCGGACGAGCTGGTGCGGGCGGATGCCGAATGTGATAGTGTCGCCGGGTTTGATGCCGTGGCCGGTGGCAACGGGGATCGTCGTCGAGGGAAGGGCAGGGCCTGAGATGGTGACGGTGTCGGCGGTGGCGTCCGATGCGGTGACAGCGATCAGATTCATCTTGGGCGAACCGATGAAGCCGGCAACGAAAAGGTTGGCGGGTGAATTGTAGAGATCGAGCGGGGAGCCGATCTGTTGGACGATACCGGCGTTGAGGACGACGATCTTGTCAGCGAGGGTCATGGCCTCGACCTGGTCGTGGGTGACGTAGATCATCGTCGCGCCGAGCTGGTTGTGCAGCTTGGAGATTTCCATGCGCATCGAGCCGCGCAACGCGGCGTCGAGGTTGGAGAGGGGTTCGTCGAAGAGGAAGACATCGGGGTTGCGGACGATGGCGCGGCCGATGGCGACGCGCTGGCGCTGGCCGCCGGAAAGCTGGGAGGGGCGGCGCTCGAGAAGTTCTTCCATCTGCAGAATGCGCGCGGCCTCGCGGATTTTCTTGTCGCGCTCGGGCTTTGGCATCTTCTTGAGGCGCAGGCCGAAGCCGACATTGTCGTAAACCGACATGTGCGGATAAAGCGCGTAGGACTGGAACACCATGGCAACGCCGCGATCGCGCGGCTGGGTGGTGTTGACGCGTTTGTCGCCGATGTAGAGATCGCCATCGGTGATGTCTTCGAGACCGGCGATCATGCGCAAGAGCGTCGATTTTCCGCAGCCCGAGGGACCGACGAACACGACGAATTCGCCGTGTTCGACGGAAAGATCGACGCCCTTGATGACTTCCACATTGCCGTAGCTCTTGCGGATGTCCTTGAGTTCAAGTCCGGCCATGTTGCTCCTCCAGAGGTCTGTTGAGACCGAAATCAGATGTCTGCACCGGGGGCGGCGCGCTCGGGGTGGGCGGTGAGATATCCGTTCTCGTCAACCGAGACGGGGATGGGATCGCTCACCACGCCGACGAAGGGTTCGCCTTCGCGCGTGTGGATGAAGCCCATGACATAGAGATCGTCGCCCTGTTTGACAATTTTGCCGGCATAGCGGCGGCAGGGATAATCGCCTTCAAGGAATTTGCCGGGCGCGACCGCCCACGGGCCGAGCGGATTGTCGGCGATGAGGTAGTGGCTGCCTGTGACCGGGGACTGAGGGTTGAAGGCTTTATACGCTTCCGACCAGTGCTCGGCGGCGGTGCAGAAGACGCAGTACCATTTGCCCTTGTGCTCGAAGACCTGAGGCACCTCCATCTGGCCGAACATGCCGCCGCGATAGACGGGAGGCTGGATGGTCCAGGTGTTGAGGTCGGGCGAGGTGGCAAACCCGATCGAACCGCCGGCATTGGGTTCCTCAATGCCGGGCACGCGGGCGGTGAAATACATCAGCCAGCCATCACCATTGGGGTTCTTGATGACCCATGGATCGCGCATGGCGCGGTCGTGCCAGTGGCCGGGGGTGTATTCTTCATAGTCCGGGCCTGAGATGTCCAGCGCGAGGCCGTCGCCGACACGCTTCCATGAATGCATGTCGGTGGACGTGGCGTGACCGATGCGCTGGTGCATGCCTTCGTGCTCATGGGACGTACCGGTGTAGAACAGATGCCAGAGACCATCATCGTCCTTGAGGACGGAACCGGTCCATGTGGTCCAGTCGTCAAAGGCAGGACCTTCGGAGGGGGCAAAGGTTGTGCCCTTGTAGTCCCAGTTGACGAGGTCCTGGCTTATGGCGTGGCCCTGGGTGACGTTGCGGTGGCGCAATTCGGGGTTCCCCAGGGATTTATCGGCTTTGAGGAAATAGATGTGCCAGTCTGCATCGTCACGGACGAGCCAGAAATCCCAGATCCATTGGTCGGCAAGAGCGAGGGCCATTGTTTTTGTCTTTCGTCGATAGTGCGGATTAGCCCTTGATGCCGGTGGAGGCGATCGAGGCGATGAAGGCGCGTTGGAGAACCAGGTAGAAGGCGAGGACCGGGATGGTGATCATCGAGAGATAGGCCATCACTTCGCCCCAGGCGGTGTTGAGCTGGAAGAAATATTGCAGGCCCACCATCACCGGGCGCACCTGTTCGGATTGGGTGACCATGAGCGGCCAGAGATACTGGTTGTACATGACGAGGAATTTCAGGATGGCGGCGGTGGCGAACACCGGGCCGGCGATGGGGACGATCACAAGACGATAGACCTGAAACCAGCTTGCCCCGTCAAGGCGCGCCGCTTCGATGAGTTCCTTGGGTAGATCCTTGAAATACTGGACGAATAGGAAAATCGTTAGCGCGTCGGCAAGGAAGGGGACCATCTGGACGTGGTAGGTGTTGAGCCACCCCCATTGCACGCCATTGGCGCCGATGAAGGGCAGGGAGTTGACGACCATCAGCATGGGGATGGCGATGGTTTCGAACGGAATGATGAGGGTGGCGATGATGATCGAGAGGATCACCGCTTTGCCGCGGAATTCGAGATAGGCGAAGGCGAACGCGGCGAGCGAGCAGAGGAAGAGCGAAATCAGCACGGTGACGAGCGTGATGAAGATCGAGTTGAAGATGAACAGCCCGACCGGGGCGCGGCGGAAGGCGCCGAAATAATTGTCGAGCGAGATGTCGCCGACCGGCAGGAAGGCTGCGATCGAGGACGTGTCGCGCAGCAATTGCGCGTCGGGCTTGAGCGAGGAGACCACCATGAAGAGGATCGGGAAGACGAAGATCATGGCGACCGCGATCAGCAGCGCATAGCGCCATGTGGTGCGGGCGACGTGATTGGGTTCGGTGACGGCAGCCATTTTCAGCGCTCCCGAGTGAGATAGCGTTGGGTTAAGGAGATGGTGAGGACGATCACGAACAGGATCACCGAGATGGCCGAGCCGCCGGCGATGTTTTGCTGTTCATATCCCCGCTGGACCGCCTGGAAGACCAGAACCTGGGTGGAGTCCACTGGCCCGCCATTGGTCATGACGTCGACCTGCGCAAAGAGCGCGAAGGCCTGCATCGTGATAACGACGATGATCAAGACAGCTGTGTTGCGCAGGCCCGGCCAGGTGACGAAACGGAATTTCTGCCAGGCATTGGCGCCCTCGATTTCGGCGGCCTCATAGAGCGATACGGGGATGGTCTGGAGGCCCGAGAGCCAGATGACCATGTGGAAACCGACGGCCTGCCAGATCGACATGGCGATGATGGCCCAAAGCGCCGTGCCGGGATTGCCGAGCCAGTCTATGGGTTGGAACAGGCCGAACGAGAGGAATTCGAGGAGGTTGTTCAAAAGCCCGTTGCGCCCGTCATAGATGAAACGCCAGAGGAGCGAGACCACGACGATCGAGACGACGACCGGCATGAAATAGATCGTTCGGAAGATGTTTATGCCGCGCAGCTTCTGGTTGATCATCAAGGCCAGGAGGAGGGCGAGAGCGGATTGGACGGGCGCGACCACGGCGACGAAGATCAGCGTGTTGGTGAGCGCCTTCATGAATACGAGATCGCGGGCGAGGACGACGACGCGATCATCGCCCCAGTTCCAGCCGAACCATTCCTGCATGCCCTGGAGGTGGGGGAAATCGTCATTGGCGCGCGTGAAGCTGCGCACCGTGGGGTATTGCAGCGCGCCGTCATCGTCGCGGACGACCACGCCCGCGTCGTCGGTCTCGGGCGAGAGGACGAGGGTGCCGACGCCGATTAACTGCTCGAAATTGCGCAGCCCGACGAATTCGGTTGGGTTGGGGGAAATCAGGCGCTGATTGGTGAAGGAATAGCCGAACGCCAGTATGAACGGGGCGATCAGAAAGGTTGCGATCAATACGGCGGCGGGGGCGATCATCAGCCAACCGGCAAGCGGGTGGCGCTGGAGCGATTTCTGCGGTCCGGACGTGCTCATCGCAAGCTTCCTAACGGGTTGGAGGAACCGGCCCTGCGCTGAGGGACGCAGGACCGGCAGGGAGGGACGCCGGATTCAGTGGCGGTCCTCTATCGGGTGGTGGTCGTGGCGAGGCTTCTGGATCCTCGGGTCAAGCCCGAGGATGACGGTTGGGGGCGGGGCGATCCCAAATCCCCGGTTGGTCACCCCGGGATCTATTCCCGGGGGTCCAGTGCAGCATTTGCCACACGCACAAGCGTTACTGGGCTACGGCGTAGCCATTGTTGCGCTCGATATCGGCGTTGATGGCGTCAGTCGCCGCGTCGAGCGCAGTGATGACGTCGGCGCCGTTCGAGATGTCCGAGAGGGCCTTGCGGAACTCGAGCGCCTGGAAGACGTAGCCGGGCGTTACGGGGCGCAACATGGCCTGGGCTTCCGAGAGGGCGAAGAACACTTCCAGAGGACCGCCTTCGGAGTAGTTTTCGGTCATGGCCGCGGCTTCGGCGGTCGCAGGGACGAGGCCGATGCCGTCGGAGAAGGCAGCGAGATATTCGTCCTGGATGGCGAATTCGATGAATGCGCTGGCGCCTTCGGGATTGGCCGAAGTTGCCGAAACGCCGAACTGCCAGGACGCGCCGCCGATCTTGGGGCCGTTTCCGAAATCGGGAGCGGGAAGGAAGAGAAGGTCGTCGCCAACTGCGTCGAGCGTCTGGACGCCGAACCAGTTACCATTCCACTGCAGCGCGTAATCGCCCTCGATAAAGCCGGTTTCACGATCGGCCATGTCCTGGCTAGTGCCGGGAACGAGGTCGCGATCGAACAGCGACTGCCACCAATCGCCGAACGCGACGGCTTCATCGCCATTGAGGACGCCTTCGGCGGTTTCGTAGGTCGTGCGGTCGACCATGTCGCCGCCGAACGACCAGAGGAACGGGCCAAAGGCGTAAGGATACCATTCGCCCTGATCGGCCATGCCCAGATCGAGCGCGTATTCGAATTCGCCAGACGCATCGAGGGTGACGAGGGCGGCGTCGAACTCTTCAAGCGTCCAGGGTTCTTCGAGCGTCGGGATGCGGATGCCGTATTCTTCGAGGACCGACCGGCGCGCATACATCGCGACTGCCGCGTCCCAGAGGCCGACAGAATAGACTTCGCCATTATACTCGCCGATGGCGCCGGGCAGAAAGCCGTCGAGCGCACCTTCGGAGAGTTGCAGGGGCTGCATGTAGCCGGCCCAGGCCCAGTTGGGCATGACGGGACCATCGACGTCGATGATGTCGGGCAGATTGCCCGAAACGGCGGCGGCAACGACAGAGTCGTTATAGGCGGCCTGCGGGAATTCCTCGAGGACCACGGTCCAGTCGGGCTGCGAGGTGTTGAAATCCTCGATGATGCCGAGCAGGATTTCGCGCTCAACCTCGTTACCGGCGCCGTGATACCAGAGGCTCAGTTCGGTCTGGGCGAAGGCCGGGGTGGATAGGGCAGTGGTCAGCGCCAGGGCGCCGGCCAGCATTTTGATGGTCGTCATGTCTTGCTCCTCCAAGTCGATAATTGTGCGACTGTGCTGTCGCGCGGTTCGACGCTTTCGCGCCATGCCACCGGACCCGAGACCAGTTCCTGGCTGGGTTCGTTGGGTTTGGTCGTGCCCGAGATCATCCGGATCAACCGCTCTGCGGCGCGCGCGCCCATGGCGCCATACGGCAGCTCGGCGCTGGTGAGGCGGGGATGGAGATGCTCGGCAATCATCTTGTAGTCGTCATAGCCGGCGACGCTGATTTCGGCGGGGATGGAAACGCCGCGTTCGCGCAACAGGCCATAGACGCGCATGGCCATCTTGTCGTTGGCGCAGCAGATGACGGTGGGCGGGTTGTCGACCTTGAGCAGGCGATCGAGCGCGTCCCACAAGAGGTCGTATTCATGGGCGGGATCGCTCAACGCACCGACGATTTCGAGGCGGTCGTCATAGGCGATGCCGTTTTCCTCGAGCGCCTGGCGATAGCCGCGTGAGCGCAAGGGGCGGGCCGGCTGGCGTTCGGGCAGGGTGAGAAAGCCGATGCGACGGTGGCCGCGCTTGATGAGCCCGTTAACGAGCGCGTATTGCCCGCCCACATCATCGGGCAGGATCGAGGGCGTGCCATTGGCATCAAAGCAGTTGACCAGCACCATCTTGGTGTCGCCGAGGTTTTTGGGCAGCGAGACTTCCTGGTGGTACTCGGCGACGTAGAGGACGCCTTCGACGCGATGTTCCCGGAAGGTGTTGAGCAGCTGTGGCGCGCGATCGGCATGGTTGCCGGTATCGGCGATCAGCAGGGTCAGCCCGTGCTCGGCAAAGACGCGCTGGGCGCCCTGGACGAGATAGATTTCCGGAAGGCCGGTGGCTTCGAAATGCGGCGACATGGAAATGGCGCCGGTGATCATGCCCACAAGGCCAGAGCGCTGGGAGCGCATGGTGCGCGCCGCGCTGGATGGGATGTAATTGAGCTCGCCGATGGCTTTCTGAACCGCGGCGCGGGTCTTTTCGTTGACCGGCGCATCGCCGTTGATCACTCGCGAAACGGTTTTGGGCGATACGCCCGCCGCCTTTGCGACATCGTAGATTGTAGCCACGATCTGGTCCTCCCCGGCACCTCTGATCAGCGCTCCCACGCTGATGACATCGGTGTCATGACATCGGTGTCATAAGGGAGGAGAGGGTGGGGAGTCAAGATGGATTCTTTGTGTGGGGCGGAGGCTGGGGATCGGGGGCGCGGAGGATACTGGGTCCCGGCGCAAGGCCGGGATGACGGTTGGGGGTGGGGAGATGGCGGGGAAGAGCCGAGAGGTTGGGGAGTAGAGCCGCGGGTGTCCGTCCCGGCCACTGGAGCGGATTGACAAACGTATTCCTCGTTGGCTATGGATTAACCTATAGCCAGCGAGGTATGGGTTTTAGATGTCGGATGTGCAGGATGTTTTGTTTCGGACACTGGCCGATCCGACGCGGCGGGCGATTTTTGAGCGCTTGTGCCGCGAGGGGGAGACGACGGTGGGCGGGCTGACCGCGCAGGCGGGGGTGTCGCAGCCGGTGGTGTCGAAACATCTCGGGGTGCTGAAACAGGCGGGGCTCGTGCGCGGGCGGCAGGACGGGCGGCAGACCCATTATAGCGCGCAACTGGATGCGCTGGTGCCGCTGGTGGACTGGACGCGGGAGATGGCCGGGTTCTGGGAAAACCGGTTCGACGCGCTCGAAGTTTTGCTCAAGAGGATGGATCAATGACCGATACAACCAGCGAAACCCTTTCCGTCGTCGTGGAGCGCGACATTCCGTTTCCGCCCGAAAAGATATGGCGCGCGCTGACCCAGCCGCATCTGATCGAGGAGTGGTTGATGAAGACCGATTTCAGGCTGCAAATCGGCGAAAAGTTCGGGCTGCATGGCGATTGGGGGAGCGTTGAATGCGAGGTGCTCGATATCGAGCCGCACAAGACGCTGTCCTATCGCTGGGACCATCCCAATGAAATGGCGGCGTTCGACCTTAGAAGCGTCGTGACCTTCACGCTGACGCCGACGGCGACGGGCACGCAGGTGAGGATGGAGCAGGTCGGGTTCAGGCCGGATCAGAAGCAGGCCCATTACGGCGCGCAGCATGGCTGGGTCGAACACCTCGCCAATCTTGAAAAGGCTTTGGCGCGGCACGAAGGGGAAAAGACATGAAAATCAACATGCTGGTCCGGCAATCGCATCGCTGGTTGTCGATGATTTTTATCGCGACGGTTCTTGCGGCGAGCTTTGCCGCCGCGATTGGGCAGGGGACCGACAGCGTGCTCTACTACCTGCCGCTGCCACCGCTTTTCCTTCTGATGGGGTCGGGGGTATATCTGTTCGCGCTGCCCTACGTCGCGAAATGGCGCGGCAGGGCAAGTGCGCCGGGGGCTTAGGTGATGGCTGGAAAGACTGCAAAATCGACACCGAAGCGCCCGCCACTCAAGCCCGGACCCGATGGGGTGGTGCGGCTGAGCGGGGGCAATCCGCAGATCGCCAAGGGCGATGGCGATGGGCCTGTGCAGGCGTTCATCGCCGCCATGCCGGGCTGGCAGAGCGAGATCGGGCGGCAGATGGATGCGATTATCGTAGAGGTCGTGCCCGATGTGTTCAAATCGGTAAAGTGGAACACGCCGTTCTATGGGACCGAGCCAAAGAGCTGGTTCGTGAGCTTTCACTGCATGACCAAGTATATCAAGGTGGCGTTTCCCGACGGGACATCGCTGGAGCCCGTGCCGCCAGGGACGTCCAAACAGGCCAATGTGCGCTATCTCGATGTCCGGGAGGGCGCGTTCGATGCCGAGCAGTTTGCCGACTGGGTGCGGCAGGCGAGCCGATTGCCGGGAGAAAGGTTCGGATCATGACGCCGAGTGAAAAGATCGATGCGCTGATCGCCGGGCTGGACGATTGGCGCGGGCCGATGATGACCAGAGTGCGCGACACGATCAACGGGGCGGACCCCGAGATTGTCGAAGACTGGAAGTGGATGGGCAGCCCGACCTGGTATCGCGACGGGCTGATTGCGGTGGGCGACCCGCACAAGGCAAAGATCAAGATAACCTTTGCGCAGGGCGCAAAGCTGGACGACCCCAAGGGGCTGTTCAACGGCAAGGACACAGGCGCAACGCGGCGATCGATCGATATTTTCGAGGGCGATACGCTCGATGAGGCAGGGCTGGCCGATCTGGTGCGGACCGCGATCGCGTTTAATCTGACGGCGCTGAAGAAGAATGTCGGGAAGACGAAGTCCGTAAAGTCTTGAGCTTAAGCGCTCGTGGCCATCGCGCCCTCTCCCTTGGGGAGAGGGTTGGGGTGAGGGGGCCTTGCGGCAAACCCGGTGCGTGCGGCAAGGCCCCCTCACCCGTCGCTTCGCGCCGACCTCTCCCCCAAAGGGAGAGGTTGGTTTGCGGTGGTCACAGTTATGCGTTGTCGGCACGAAGGTGGCTGGTGCGTCCTAAGGGTTTCGGCCAAACTTGATCAAACACCTCAGGACGACACCCATGACCCAGCCCGACTACGGTTCGATCGCCATTCGCGGCGCGCGTGAGAACAATCTGAAAAACGTTTCGGTCGATATTCCCAAGCGCAGGATCACAGTGTTTACCGGGGTGTCGGGGTCGGGGAAATCGTCGCTGGTGTTCGGGACCATCGCGGCGGAGAGCCAGCGGCTGATCAACGAGACCTATCCGGCATTCGTGCAGCAGTTCATGCCCCATTACGGCCAGCCAGATGCCGATCTGCTAGAAAATATTTCAGCGGCGATCATCGTCGATCAGCAACGGCTGGGCGGCAATTCGCGCTCGACGGTGGCGACGGTGACAGATACCGCGCAGATGCTGCGGGTTTTGTTTTCGCGACTGGCCGAACCGCGCCTGCCATCGCCGGGGTTTTATTCCTACAACGATCCGCGCGGTATGTGCGCCGAGTGCGAGGGCATCGGGCAGGTGGCGGCGATGGATATGTCGGCGGTGGTCGATGAGAGCAAATCGCTCAATGGCGGCGCCATCCTGCCCAAAGGGTTCGAAGTGGATAGCTGGTGGTGGGCGACATACGCGCGCTCGGGGTTCTTCGACCTCGATATGCCGATTGCCGACTATAGCGATGAGCGGCGCGATCTGCTGTTCAACCTCGACGATGGGCGAAAGATCAAGGTCGACAAGATCAACCTGACCTATAAGGGGCTGGTCCCGAAACTGCGGGAATCGCTGGGATCCAAGGATCCGGAAAACCTGCAGCCACACGTGCGGGCCGAGTATGACCGGATTTTCACGCGAAAGCTCTGCCCCGCGTGCAAGGGCGCGCGGCTCAATGCCGATGCGCTGGCGAGTACGATTTCCGGGCACAACATTGCCGCGCTGTCCGCCATGCAGGTGAGCGATCTGGCGGCGCTTGTGCGGACCATCGACGCGCCGCAGGTGGGGCCAATGCTGGCGGCGCTGGTGGCGCGGCTGGACAATCTCGTGACCATCGGGCTGGGGTATCTGAGCCTTGATCGTGAAAGCTCGTCGCTCTCAGGCGGGGAGAGCCAGCGGGTGAAGATGGTGCGCCATCTGGGGTCGTCGCTGACCGACATCACTTATGTGTTCGACGAGCCTTCGGTGGGGCTGCATCCGCATGATGTGGGTCGGCTGGCCGGGCTGATGCAGCAATTGCGCGACAAAGGCAATACGGTGCTAATCGTCGAGCACAAGCCCGACATGATGGCCATTGCCGATCATGTGGTGGACATGGGGCCGCTGGCGGGGTCCAAGGGCGGCGAGGTGGTCTATGAGGGCGATTTTGCCGGGTTGCTGGGGTCGGGCACGCTGACCGGCAATCACATCAGAAAGCACCAGACGATCAAGGACAAGGTGCGCGGCGCCAATGGCGATGCGCTCGAGATCAAGGCGGCGAGCCTCAACAATCTCAAGGACGTTTGGGTGAAAATCCCGCGCGGGGTTCTGACGGTTGTGTCGGGGGTGGCGGGATCGGGGAAATCGAGCCTGATCCAAGGGTGTCTGCCCGCAGCCTATCCCGATACGGTCATCATCGACCAGAATCTGGCGCGCGGCTCGCGACGGTCCAATACGGCGACTTATACCGGCATTCTCGACGCCGTGCGAAAGGCGTTCGCCAAGGCGAACGGGGTCGAGGCGTCGCTGTTTTCGGCCAATTCCAAGGGCGCGTGCCCGGACTGCAATGGGCTGGGGGTGATCTATACCGATCTGGCCCATCTCGATCCGATGGTGACGGTATGCGAGACCTGCGAGGGCAAAAGGTTTTTGCCCGAGGTGCTCGAGCACCATCTGCGTGGCAAATCGATCGCCGATGTGTACGAGATGAGCGTCGAGGATGCGGCGGGGTTCTTTACCGAGCCGGCCATCGCCAAGATCTTGAAGGGGCTGGCAGATGTGGGGCTGGGATACCTGACGCTCGGCCAGCCGCTGTCGACGCTGTCGGGCGGCGAGCGGCAAAGACTGAAACTGGCGGCGGAATTGGGCAAGAAGGGCAATATCTATGTGCTCGACGAGCCGACGACCGGGCTGCACATGAACGATGTGGATACGCTGATCGGGCTGTTCGACAGGCTGGTGGATGCGGGATCGACGGTGATCGTCATCGAACACAATCTCGATGTCATCGCGCGCGCCGACTGGGCCATCGATATGGGCCCGGGGGCCGGGCATGATGGCGGGACCGTGCAGTTCGAGGGCGTGCCCGCGGCGCTGGCGGCGGACACGAAGTCTTTGACCGGGCGCTATCTGTCGCGGCACCTCAATGGCGGGTGAGGTGGCGAAATTCTTTTGTGGGTGGTAAGGGACGCGCGCAACCACATAGATTTAGCCCATGACTGTACCTTCGCTGATCGCCGCGCGGCGCTTTTCCATTGCGCCGATGATGGACTGGACGGTGTGAAAAACGAAAGCCCCGGCGTGCGGGGCTTTGCGTTCAGTCGGCAGTGTCGATGTAGGATTGCGCGTAGGACTTACGAGGCTTGTAACTGCCTCTGCTCTTTCAGTGCCAAGGCACGTCGCGAATCGAGATAGTCCGCCAAATCTTGCAAATGGACGCCCTTCGCACCCTTTTGGCTGTCCTCGACGCGCACCACTGGCAAGCTGATTTGACCGGTCGCCAGCTTGACCTTGAACTTTTCGAATCCGAGCGGTGCGAAGTAGTCCCGGCATACATCCTCAAGCGGTATGATCGCCTTGCCGTTGTACTGCGCCATGAGAAGAAAAGCTGTGTTCATTCGAGTGGCTCCGGTTCACACGCTTCCACATCCTTAAGCGTCAGTTGATGCGACCAGTACCTCGACCAGAAGAACTCTGGGTCGCAGGCCAGGTCTGTGTCTTCCGGCATCTTGGCCGTCCGATAAAGCCTTCCGCTTACGCGTTTGAACAGATTCCGGCCGAAGGCCCAAACCGAACCGTCCTCATTGAGAAACCATTCTCCTCGGAAGTGGTATTCAGTCAGCTTCTCGTGGATCGCACGTTCAACGTCTATATGCGCGGTGAAAGCCCAGTGGGGCTTAAGCAGGAATGGGTTTGCGCTCTGCATGCGATTCATGCGGACGTCCAGATTGGTTGTGACGCCGATCTTCATGTGGACCGGATTTTTAGCGCAACCCACGAAGTAAAGCGTAACCAGTTTGGCACGATCAACGCGGTAATCACGTTTCTTGCCGGCGCGAACCTGTGCTGGTGTCAAGAGGGGCATGGCTACACCTCCCCCGCCTTGCGGAGTGCGCGGGCAATCTGTGCGGCGTCTGAAAGCGTTTCCTCTCCATTGTCATCTAGGACTGTTTCATCCTCAATGTCGCGAAGCGCGGCTTCAAGCTCGGCCACTCGCGCTTCAGCTATTTCCCTGCCCGCTGGTGATTCCAGATATTCATAGGCCACAAACTTGGGCGTCATGCGTTCAATCTCGGCTTCTGCCTCGCTGTGCGCATTCATCGAGCGCGCAAGATCATGACGCAACCGCTCAATCTCCCCATCCCTCTCCGCCACAGCCTTCTGTGCGGCTTCGAGGGTGACGAGGGGCTGAGCATCGGGAGAATGCGGGTCATAGAAACGTAGGCTGCTCGTCAGCGGTTCGCCTTTATCGGTTAGGGTCTTCAGGAGCCACGCCACCACCTCCATCTGCTCTCCGCTGGCAGGGGTTGGGGTGACTTCGCTTTCGTGTTTGATGGTGATCCCGTCGCGTGGGCCATCCCACCCGTTCGGGTGAGAATAGCTCTCCGCCTCATCCCGAGAATATCGCCCCGCTTCGCTGGTTTTGTTCGTGTAGCCTTGAGCGTTTGGTCGGTACCAGCCGCGCCCCGCCTTGTGGATTAGCCAGCCCCTTGAAGGATCGGGCGGCTCCTTGGTGGCAAGAGCCTTGATCTTGCGCAGACACGCCCCGCAATAATACGAGCCGACACCGCCGCTCTCGTAGTAGTGCAGGCCGCAATTCTCGCACCCTTCCGTTGCGCATTCGCCCATGCAGATATGGTCGCATTCTTCATCCGAAATCTGGGGGATAGCTTCTAGCAGATCGGCGGCTTTTAGGACTGCGGAACGCGCCCAATACGATTGGATATATTTATTCCCCGAATTTCCGTATTTCCGCAAGTCAGCAATCAGTTCTTCATCCACCACCCCCTCATCATTGGCTGATAGGCGAGAGGGGGAGAGTTCGGATAGGCGGTCGGCGGCTTTCCTAGCAATGATGGCCAGCGTATTCGCGTCAACCTTCTCAACGGGCGTGTTGAACAGTCCCCGCAGCGCCGCAATCAGTTTATCGTCGGTCATACTGGTTCTCCGGTTTGCCTATCGACCACAGTGCCGTCCATCTTGCGCTTGTAACGGGCGTGGGAGAGGGATGATTGGGGTTTCTTGATGCCGAGATGCTTTTGCCGGGTGCGGGCGCTCTTGGCCTTGATCTTCACGTCCTGCTTGGTCTTTTCCTTGTGCGGCGCGCGCAGGACGGGATAGATGTTGCTCTCCCGGTTGCCGTGGCCTTCGCCTGCCCAGTTGATGAGGGCGATGCGATGATCCCAGTCGATAGGATCACCGGGCATGAACTTGCGGCCCGAGAGGTAGCAAGTGCGGTTCTCGCGTTCCATGATGCGGTCTTTGACGCGATCCGGTATCTTGCTGTCGTCATGCTTGCCG
Organism: Pelagibacterium luteolum; assembly: GCF_900100665.1. Taxonomy (GTDB): domain Bacteria; phylum Pseudomonadota; class Alphaproteobacteria; order Rhizobiales; family Devosiaceae; genus Pelagibacterium; species Pelagibacterium luteolum. Next base: position 160,352 of record NZ_FNCS01000002.1, on the reverse strand, counting down.
ACCCATTCCTCGGTTGCTCTAGCCATGGACGCCATCCATCACCGTGTACCGAAACCCGCCGTCAACAGGCTCAATGCGGATAGCGCCTTGCTCTCAAGACGACGCAACAGCCTTGCAGCTTCCCGGTTCAATGGCTCATCTGCATCTGGGCAGTATGAGCGTCCAGGCATGGCGGAGATGAGTTCGATGAGGGTGGTTTCGGACGGGGTGAATTTCATAGCAACACCCCAAATTCTGCCCCGACCAATTTCTTGATGCGCTTGATATCCTTGCCGCGCAGCTTATGGATGGCGACGACAACGGCGCGCTCGCACTCCCACGACCAAGGATCTTGTCCGGGAAACATGACAGAGTCCGGATCGACAGCGATCTCCCCAATGGGTTCAACTTCATATACTCTGCCGCGCCCGCTTGGGTGCATCGCAGCTGCTTCCATGGCGTTCTCAAATCGAGACGTGATATAAACGCGGTCCTTGCGGCATACCGTTCCGGCCCCGAAGTCAGCCGTTGATGCTGCTTTGGTGATCGAGGGTGGCAGCACGTACATCCCTACGCGCAACCCACCGAACCCGCCGTGGTAATATCGCTCACCCATGGCCCAATTCCCGTTGCAGTTCCTCGCGGCACGCTGCCTGTGTTCTGATATCCAGAGGCTTGACCTTGCCGTGACGTTTGCGTTCCATTCGGGCCTTCTCACGGGCTGCAAACCATTCCGGGCGCTCTCGCTTCATGCGGCGGTCGAACTGCCAGTCCTGCCATGCCCAGATGGCTTTGCGGATATAGCGGGGGATGTTCATGGCTTGCCCTCGGCTTTGGCGATGGCGGCGCGCACACCCATAAGAAGCAGCGTGCCTTCCCGCCCTTCCTGTGAGAGAACCAGTTCCGTCGCTTGAAGTGCCACCAGCATCTCATCGGCGCTGTTCATTGCCTTGACTACGGCTATTGCGTGATGGATTTTGAGATTGCTGACATACTGTCCTTCGCCGTCATAGACGTTGGCGTAGTTCGCCTCGTCCTCGGGGCCATAATTGATGCTGTAGCGCCACTCTCCCGGCGTATGCTCTGCTGTAGTCGGCATCACGCATTCTCCTCAACGTAGGCGGACACAGGCGGGGTAGGGCGCCCATCGCCGGGTTTCTTTGGCTCGGACCATTCGACGCCGTGGTTGTCGCCGAATGCCGAGATGATGGTGATCAGGTCGCCCATCTCCTCACGGTCCAGATCCGATGACGATGTGCTCAGGCTCAGGACGCCGGTTCGGTCCAGGTTCGGCACAAGGCGCAACTGGTCGCCGTGCTCACGTCTCAGAGCGTCGAGGAATAGGAGTTTCCAATCATCCGCAGTGAGCCACTGATCGGCCCATTTGATCTGGCGGGCGATGTCAGACAGGCACGCCCACATCTTTGAATTTTGGTCTGTCGATCGACGCGGGCCCTTGAACTCGACGCGCGATCCGTCCTTCGCCTTCCGAACGTATTCGACTGCGGTGTTTCGCAGCCGATCATTCGCCAATGTCACAACATGTCTGCCCATTGTTCTCTCCTGCGCATCGGGGGCGACGTTTCCGCCGTCCCCCGCCTTGCGCTGCGGTTATCTGTCTCCGGGGAAGTCGTCGTCTTCGGGGAACGGGAAGTCATCGTCAGCGCCGGCGGTCTCGTATTCGATCTGCTCGACCTCGGGAGGCGACAGTTCGGAGAACTTGTCGGCCTTCTCATCGAGGACGGTCCGCTGCCAATCGTTGGGCAATTCCATGACGGCCTTTTCGGTCGCCGGATGGCCCCACAGCTTGTTGAATGCCTCGACGGTCTCGCATGCCCGATTGGCCTTGCTCAGACGCTCATAAGTAGCCCGTGACGCCTGCTTCGACTTCGGCGCGGCTCCTGACGCCTCGGCGGGTTCATCGCGCCCATTGGAAGCCTGTGCCATTTCGTCCGCTGTGTAGAGGCCGGACAGTTCCTGCGGGAAGGCGCGGCGCAGTGCCAATGCCTCGGCGCACTTGGCGATCATCACGTCGCACATGGTCTGCCACATGCGAGTAAGGCTGCCGTCCTTGGTGCGCTGGGCGTAGGACTCGAAGCGCGCCACGCCAAAGCATGGCTCCGAGAAGTCAGAGCGGAGAACACCAACCTTCGCCGCTACGGGCGGCTTGCTGGACAGCCATACATCGGTCCACTGACCATCCTCTCCGCACCAGAACGGGCCGACCTGTCCGGCATACTTTCCGCTGCGCTCCGCGATCAGCCGAAAGCCGTCGATGCTGGTTTGCACTGCCATGACTTCGCGGCGGGCTTTGGCGTCCCAGCGCTTCACGGCATAGATCTGGCGGGCGAATGGATCGAGCCCAGTGCGCTTGCACTGGTTGAGGAAAAGCTGGAGCTCGTCGTCGGTCGAATCCTTGGCGATTGTGCGCTTGATCAAGTCGACCTGATCGTTCGAGAACGTGGTCGGGGCCGCAACGGCGCGGCTGTGATCAATTGTTGCTACGGCGTGCGACATGGCTAAAGGGCCTTCTTTTCTTCGATGACGGTAAATCCCGGGATGTCGCGCTTGCCGGCGCGAACGTCCTTGGCGGCGAGGTCGCAGACCAGCGCTTCGAACGCATCGGTCTGTGATTTCCAGTAGTGGCCGATAGCCGCCCGAAGGTCGGTCAGTTGGGCCCGATGATAGGTGCGCAGTCCGTTGCCGGTGTTGGCGCGCTTGTCCTCGCGCTTGGCGAACGCCTCGGCCTCCTTGGCATGGGCAAGCTGTTCCTCGGCCCGCTCACGAGCCTCCAGATCGCCGGAACTGGACTGCATGGCCGCAAGGGCCTTGGCGCGTTCTTCCTCGGCCTCACGGGCCGCCTGTTCGGCTCGGGCACGCTTCTTGGCCTCGATCTTGGCCTTCCACTTCGACCGCGGGCCGTTCAGCACGTCACGGGCACGGGCAACCTTTGCCTCGACCGGTTTGTGCAGCGCCTGGATGGCCTTCTTGGCCTCATCGAGGGGTTTGACCTCCTCTTTGCGCAGGGCCTCGCGCTTCTTGTCCAGCGCCAGCAGGGCCTTGTCCAATGTGTCGAGCGCATCGCACTGCTCTTGGCTTTCGATGTCGCTGCCGTCAGCCCAGTTAGCGGCCTCGGCATAGAGATCATCGATCTCGAGAACTATGGCATCGAAGGGCGAAAGGTTGCCGCCTGGCTTGATGCGGTCGTTTCCCGTTCTGCTAAGTTCTGTAACTGCAGTCATGCGGCTTTCCTCTTGAGCTGATCCAGGAGCCTTGCGGCCCTGTTGAATTGCGGTGTTGTCGGGGCATCGGCGCGCTGTTCGATGCGCGCTGCTACGGCTTCGTCCAGGAGGCTTTCGAGGCGGATGATATCGCCTGCATCAGCAAGGTCTTTGGCGCGGTCGTTGAAGTGGTCGAGGCAAAGAGCGGTCATTCTTCACCTCCAAACAGCAGCGTATCGGCGTCGATCTCCAATGCCATGCAAAGCGCTTGCAGCGTGCTCATGGACGGCTCACCTCGACCACACTCGATGTTCGCCAACTGAGGTCGAGTAACTGGCAGCTTGTCGGCTAGGTCCTGTTGCGTAAGCCCTGCCTTCTTACGAAGATCAGCGATACGATCACCGATATGGATGGCTATCTCGCCGCTTCCGCCACAGGTAGGGCACGGCTTCTTTTGGGGCGTCCTGAGCATCACGACACCAGCGCCATAACGGCGTCCAAAAACGGACGGTCAAACCGCGCCTCTACAGCCCAGACCATCACCACGGAGACAAAGGCCAGTGAAGCGATAGCGGTCTTGAAGTTGGGGGAGGACAGGACGTTCATTGTTCCAGCCCCGGATGATCGACCACGACATATTCATGGTTGCGAGATGCGCTAAACGTGAATGTTGTGAACGTCAGCTTGTGTTCGGCCTGCCATTCATCACAAGCAGCTTTGATGCGGCGCTCAAGATCAGCTTCCTGATCCTTTGAGCACTCAAAGTAGGGTGGCTCATCATGCTCAGAGCTTGCCCTGTCGCTGTCTGATACGCTTTCCTCGGCGCGCTCCATCAGCTCATCGGCATCGCCTATCCAGTCCGCCAATCGGAGCGGGTCCTTGCGGGCTTCGACAACGTGAACACCAATTTTCCAATTGCCGTTTTCGTCTTGGAACTCACCGGTCCCATCGGCAGCAGCTTCCGCTATCACATCTTCTTTGGTGTCGAACGGGCCATAGGTGCAGACTTCCTCGTCAACGCCGCCCCACCATTTCCATTCGTTCGTGCTCATGCTCTGTCCTTTCTGGCGGATGGGCTGGGGGAGGTGGCGAGGGCAGCAGCATGTCTCGCAGCCGTCTTGTCGCGCTGTGAATTGTGGTGCCGGATTGCCCATAGGATGCTGCTGCTAGCTGGCCCCAAATACCCGCAGGTAGTGGTGCATTCGACGTGCCGACACCCGTTGTCGTAGGTGTAGACGTCCATGTCCTCCGAGCTTCCGCACAAGGGGCACGGTTTGATTTTGGGATAGCTCACGCTACTGCCTCCATGGCTGATTCCCGGTTCGGCTGGCGGCTTTCAATCAGCGCATAGAGGCGGTCGAAGTTGGCGTCAGGCATCCGAAGGGCTTCGCCAAAGGGGTCGGCATAGAACGCGGCTAGTTGATCGCGACTGCTTGCCTCGCGCGTCCCCCAGTTCTCATCGAGTACGCCAGCGTCCTGCATCTCGAAGCCTTCGAGGTTGCGCATGATGCGGAGGGCGTTGTGAAATGATCGAGCGTCCATCAGAACACCGTCCCGAGTTCGCGCTGCATCCGGGGCGTGTCGTAGGGAACACGGTTCACCTCACACCATGCGGCATTGATCGCCTCGTCGGTGCAGTCCTTGCAGTTCTCAAAGCTGATGCGGCGCTTGCCGAGGTGATCGAACGAAACCATCACCTCATGGACGCGCATGTCGTCCTCTGCCCATGTGTCGGCAGTCTCGATGACCTTCTCCCAGGAGATGATCTCTCCGTCGAAGATCGAGCACCCGTCATGGACGAGGTACATCAGGTCGTTTCGGTTGCGCTTCGTCATTTGCCGTGTCCTCTGTTGCGAGACGATCTGCCGTGAGGCGGTGTCTCGGGGGTGGTGCTACGAGGCAGGAGCTTGCGGCGGCTGGATGCTGCTGCGGTCGCTGCGATTAGTGTTCTGATCGTCAAAGCTTCGAACGTTGAAAGTCTCGCCAAGTAGCTTGTTGACCGTCTGGTGGAGTTCGCCGCGCAGCTTGTCTTTGAGAGCACCGCCAAGATTGATGACGTGCTGCTTCATCTCGCCTTGGAAGTCGGAAGCAACGAGCTGGGTCATCATCCACTCGGCGCGGGTCATGTCTGCGCCGTAGCCATTTGACGGCTTGCCTTGGCGGTCCACTTTCGTGTTCCAGTACCCGCCGATAAGCTTTTCCAACTCGGCTCGGATGGTGGTAGGTTCGCCTTCGGCGCGACCAAAGCTGTCGACCTTGCGATAGGACTTCTCAAAGCCATCGCTGATCGCCAATTCAACCTCGGAGCGGATGCGCGCCTCGGCGGTCTCTTTCCAGAGCTTCTCGATGCGGGCGTCTACTGCGTGCTTCACGCGGTCGTACAGGTCATCGTCGCGCATGATTGTGCTAGCGACTTCGCTGATGATCCCGTCTTCAATGCGCTTCTGATCTAGTTCCATCGTCTATCTCCCGTCTCTGGTGAGCAGATCGCTGTGATGCGTGCTCTGGTGTGGGGGTGGGTTATCGGTCGGCGCGAAGGTCGTTGAGGTAGTCGGGATCCGGCTCATCTTGGGCTTCTTCCCAAGGGCAGGAGCCGCCGGTTTCCTCTTCCAGTTCGCAAGAGCGCGTCGAATAGGCGCCACAGAATGGGCACAGGACGCCGCCGCTCATCTCGTAATCTTCCTCGGGAGTGCGGAGCTTCCAGTCGTCGTAGCCGGGGATGTTCATTTTGAAGCCACCTTGACCTTGAGCATGTCGTTCTTGGCGAAAACCATGTTGCGACCAACGAACAGCTTCCGACCCTTGAGGACGTTGCCTTGAATGGCGTGGCCGATGTCTCCAGTCTGCTCGACAGTGAACTTCTGGCCGGCGCGGGTTTCGAAGCTGATCGTCATGTCCCATCTCCATCTTGTTCGGTGTGAGAAGATCGGCCCGGTGGGGTGGATCGTTCTCGTCTGGTGTGAGGCGATCTGCGTTTGCGTCTTCGGCCTCGTTCGAAAACCAAGCTACAAGATTACTAGTAGTGCTGTCAACAAGGAAACTAGTAAAATGTTGCGGTTTACGAAATGGCTGCTAGAATCGCAGGCACAAAAAAGCCCGCACGGGGCGGGCTGGGGTAGGCAATGAATATTCAGTCAGTTTACAGCGAGCTTCGTCGTAACGGGCTCAATCGGCTCTCAGAGCACAATGCTGAAACGCGGGCCGAACTAGTAGCTAGGATCGGGGAGAAGGCCGTTCGCATTCAGGAGTTGGAGGAGGCGAAGGCCGCTGAGATATATGTTCATGGCGGCGTCTGTGACTTCTGTCGTTGAGACAGATTGCGCCTTCGGCTTCAATGCCCCACGGGCGGTTTTCGATGTGAGATAAACCTTCCCATCGCGCTCATCCGTTGCCCAATATGAATGAACGAAGCGGTTTCTATCATCTGCGGCTTTTCGGATATCCTTGATGGCGGACTCGATCTCCGATTGCAGCTTCGAATCTAGGCTCCCTAGCCGAATAAGAGCGAGCAGGGTGTCGATACGATTATTCAGGTTCATATGGGTGGTGATCGCCCATCCGCGAAATGCTCCGATTCCGGCCACACCAGCTATAGCGTCTTCCAACACACTTTCCGTTTGCGACCAAGCGAGGCTCACTCTGCCAAGCGCGATGGCATATTCATCTGGGATATGCCTAGGGTCGAAGTCAAAATGTTGGAAGTCACTCATTCTCTCCCCCTTACTGGCTACTTGCGGTTCGCTTCGATCTTGAGAAGGAAAGCGGTTCTAACGACCCACAGGACGCCAGCGGCGAGATATAACCATGCTGGAAGCCCGAACCCATAAATAGCAATCCATGCAATTATCAGTGTCATAACGGCCCTAACGGCTACTTGCGGCGACTTTTCAAATCCGCATAAGCGGTCAGCACGATTCCGATAATCTTCACTTCCCGATCATCGTCAGGGCTGTGATCGTGAGGGACTGCAATCGGCTCGTGTTCCTCATTGTCTGAGACTGGACGCAGTTCGTATCGATCACGGAAGAAGTGTATCTCCTTCACTGTAATCTCGCGCTCGGACCCTTGATAACGGCTCTGCTCTACAACGACCAAATCTCCAGTTACTATGTCCCCGTACTGATCGACATAGTCGCCTGCGTCGGCGCCCACTACCCACATGCCGTCATGGATACCGGCCTGGTTCATAGAATCCCCACGCGCCTGCCATGCGTATTGCCTTGCCCGTGATCGTGTAGGATCAATTCTGACGTGGTCAGGGACTTGATCGGGGTCTTGGTCAAACCATTCATCGACAGATCGAAACTGCCCTGCCTGTACGATCCCACCATACAGTGGAGAAATTTGAGACTGAGCGATAGCTGGGCCAGAAAGGTTGGCGCTGTTGTCTGCATACTCTTCATCAATATCCCCGACCGAAACCCCTAAAGCCTTGGCCAGAGCGGGTAGTTCTTTGGTGCTGCTGTTTTTGGCTCCCTCGATCTGCGAGATTAATTGCTGAGAAACGCCCGAGAGATCAGCAAGCTTTGCTTGCGACAGCTTCGCCGCGTTCCGTAGTCGCTTCAAATTTTCCGCTATCGTAGCCATGGCGCGAATTTACCAGCCAGCTTGTTCGTGGCTACACAAGAATGCTAGTTGACGCCCTCGCGTGTTTCCACTAGTTTTCTTGTATGACAAAGCTATCGACACTCATTTCTCGCGCTGTTCGGTATCACGGATCGCAGTCCAAGCTGGCGGCGAAGGTGGGCTGCTCGCAGCAGCAGATCGCTTACCTTCTCAAGGCAAAGAGCATCACGGCTGAGATGGCCATGAGGATCGATGCCGCTACAGAAGGCGAAGTTTCCAAGCATCAACTGCGCCCAGACATCTTTGGCCCGGCGCAGACCGAGAGCGCAGCATGAGCGTGGGGCTTTCCAAAAAGCTCCGCTTTGATGTTTTCAAGCGGGACGGCTTCCAGTGCCAGTACTGTGGCGCGCATCCGTCTGAGAGCATGGTGCTTGAAGTCGATCACATCGTTCCGGTCTGCGAAGGCGGCGGCAACGAGATCGACAATCTTGTTACGGCTTGTTTCGACTGTAATCGCGGCAAGGCCGGCACGCCTCTTTCGGTCATCCCCATAAGTCTCGCTGAAAAGGCTGATCTTGTTCTCGAACAGGAAGCCCAGATCAAAGCTTACTACGCAATCCTCGAAGCTCGGAAAGAGCGCAAGGACGCGGAGATATGGTCGATAGCCGATATCTTTTCCAGCCGACACGGCGACGACGGCATCACTCGGTCCCGCTTCGCTAGCATCCGGATGTTCCTGGACCGCCTCGACTATTACGACGTGACCGAGGCCATGGAGATCGCCACTGACAAGGCCTATGGCCGCGAAAGAATGTTCGCCTACTTCTGTGGCATTTGCTGGCGCAAGATCAAAGGGGGCGATGAATAATGGCCCTCCCATCATCCGTTCTCGATGCAATGCTTGCCGCTGGGTGCACGCCTGAGCAGATCGTTGCTGCTGTCAAAGCCGCGAACGACGATGAGGCGAAGCGCGTAGCCGAAAGGCGCCAGAAGGAAACGGAACGCAAGCGCCGTCAACGCGCACCAGTGTCCCATGATGTCCCAGGGACAACGCGGGACAGCGCGGGACACGACGGGACTGCCGGGGACGTTGCGGGACCCCTTTCCCCCTTGGAGGTTTCCCCCCAAACCCCCTTTCCTAAAACCCCTAATCCCATACCCCCTTCGCCCCCTAAAGGGGGCTCTTCCCCCACCGATTTCGACGCCTTCTGGGAAATTTACCCCAACAAGGTCGGCAAGGCGGACGCTCGGAAGAAGTTCGCCAAGGCGGTTCAGGTCGCAAGTCTCGAAACGATCATGTTCGGTCTGGAGCGATACGCCGCCAAGACCGACGACAGGCCGTGGTGCAATCCCGCCACTTGGCTCCACCAGGAGCGCTGGGGTGACCAGCCGGCGGACAACCAGCCTCGCGGCTCCCCGCCAAATCAAGCCCAACGACGCGGAAATCTCGCTGACTACATCGGCGCCATAGCCGACCACAAGGAAGCCCACCATGAACACGAAAATCGAGAGACTCCTTCAGGTTCTGTTCTCTACCTGCCCGCCCACGGCGGCAGATAGCCCGAGTGCTGTGGTTCGGCAGATCGAGGCGTACGAACGGGCATTGGCTTACCACGATGTCATAGACGTCGAGGAAGCCGTGAACCGGTTCCTTCAGGGCCGCGTGACAGGCTTCAATAGCCGGTTTGCGCCGACCGCCGCCCAACTCGGGGAAGTGGTGCGCAAGGTCCAGTTCGACCGCCTCGACGCTGAGCGCCGCGCCAAGCCTCCTGCATTGCCCGCGCCTGACATTGACAAGACGCCGGAGAGCCAAGAGCGCGTCCGAAAGTTGGCCGCTGAGGCTATCGAACGCCTCGCCTCGACCATGCGCACCGAAGACGCCACCAAAGCCAAAGAGGCCAAGGACCGGCAGGAGCGCAACCAGAAGGCGATGGACAAGCGCTTCGCCCCTTCCACCGACCCATACTCCATGGCCAAGCGCCTCGGCTTCACCGTTGGCGATCCTGAAAACGAAAGGCATGTCGCATGACCGACCACCACGTATCCTTTGATGTAGACGCGACGCTCTTTGCGGCAGCGGCTCTTTTCCAAAGCACCGAAGAAACCCGCTATTATCTCAATGGCGTCCATATTGAGCCGCACCCTGATGGCGGCGTGTTCCTTGTCGCCACTGACGGGCACCGAATGCTTGTCTGTCACGACAAGAGCGGCACCATCGCCGGTGAAACTGCTATCTGCCAACTTGGCAAGGACCAGTTGAAGGCTTGCAAGCAGGGTCGTAATGACACCGCGCCGCGCCGCGTATCTGCCGCCGGCCCAAAAGACCCTGCTACTGTCGTTAGTGACGGCGCGCCAGTTGCGGTTATGCCCAGGTGGCGCATTGAAGGCGGCTATCCAGATTGGCGCCGCGCGATGTCTCGCGCAAACAGCCTCGGATCCCATGAAGCATTTGACGCTTCGTTTTTCAGCTCGTTCGCCGCTGTCGGCAAGATGCTTGGTCACGACACTAAGATCCTCATCGAGGCTGGCGGGGATCATGGGCCTGCGCTCATCAGGTTCCCGTTCACAGACCATGTTGTCGGTCTTCTGACGCCATGCCGTTGGAAAAGCGAGACTGGGTTTCCTGACTTCCTTGGGTTTCATCCGACGGTCCCGGTCGCGGAGGAGGAGCAAGCAGCATGACCCTCCTCATATGCCTCACCGCCTACTTCACTGCCTTGGCTGTTTTCCTCGCATGGTGGAAGCGCATTGGCGACCTCAACGCCCAGTACGATGGGAGAGAGTGACATGCCTAGTCTCCGCGATCCAATCAATCTCTGCCTCGCACTCGCGCTCATTGGCATAGCCTTCAACTTCGCGCTCGCGTTCGGGGTGATCTAGCCATGCGCGTAGTCGATGCCCTTACGGAACGGAAGGACGACACAAGCGGGGCTGCATGTGTGCGGCTTCGCCCTTCCGTTGCGCAAAGGCATTCTAATCACATTCCCGGCGTTCTCCTCCTTGGCCGGGATACGCGGGGTTTCTCCTCCCTCCCTCGCGTCACTGCCGAGCGTGCTGCGCATTCCTCCGCGCGCCGCTCGGCCCTTTATTCCCTCGCGTACCAGCCTGACCGTCAAATCTGTTTGGTCGCGATGCATGTCCGTAAGTCCCTTTCGTGTGTCCGTCGTCTCGATGGGTTCAAACCTATCGAGAGGACCAGCCAAGGTGTTGACCAACCGAACCAAAAGCTTGGCCGAGAGAGCCAAGGGAAAAACCGAAATGAGTACCGCAGTTAAGGCGCGTTCCATCTTGCAGGAAACGTTCCCGCTCCACGCTGGGCGCAACGTCACAACTGCACTGAGTGAAGCATACGACGCATTGAAACGACTAGAGCGCGGGCTATCGCGCAAGACCCTGGAAGAACGGGGCAAGCGCTGGTCCGAACGTAGGGTGAAGGCTCTCTGGAAAGGGGAAGCCAGAAGGATTGATTACCATGAGATCACCGATCTTGAAGCGGTTAGGGCGATTCAGGCGAAGGCTGAGTACCGGCGCCTTATCGCTGATCTACGGCGGGTGCAGGCGTTTGTTCCCGCTGACTATCAGGCAGAAGTGGGCCGAAGCGAAGCTGTCTAACGCGCGTTGGGCGGCGCGGCAGATCGCGCCAGAGATTTTTGAGGACGAAGAATGACTGACGATTACGATCCCCGCCGTGACGCCGCCGAGTCATACGACGCTTATGTTGCGGCTAAGCGAGCCCAACTGCTGATGGAAGAATGCCCCGCTGCAAAGCGCGTTGAGGTCATCGGCTCGTGCACGCTGTATCTAGGGGATTGTCGGGAGATATTGCCCAGCTTGGGGCCGATCGGTTCGGTTTTGACGGACCCCCCGTATGGCATGTCTTTCCGGTCTAACCATCGAAGGGAAAAACACAAGGCAATCGCGAACGATGGCGACGAGACATTGCTGGACTGGGTTTGCAATATCCCGGTCGAGCACAGCAGTTATGTGTTCTGCAGGTGGGACAATATCGCCTCCGTTCCTAAGCCCCGCAGCCTCGTTACCTGGGTGAAGAATAATTGGTCGATGGGCGACCTAGAGCATGAACACGCTCGGCAAACTGAAGTTGCGCTTTTTTACCCCGGCCCGGCGCACCATTTCCCGAATGGTCGGCCTTCAGATGTGATTGAGGCGCCGAGGACTGGCAACGCCCACCACCCGACTGAAAAGCCAGTGATGTTGATGTGGGCCATGGTTGGGTGGACTCACGGTACGGTCCTAGACCCGTTCATGGGTTCCGGCACTACCGGCGTCGCATGTGCCCGCCGCAACCGATCCTTCATCGGCATTGAGATTGACGAGGGCTATTTCGACATAGCCTGCAAGCGCATCCGCGAAGCATATCGCCAGCCCGACATGTTCGTTTCAGAGCCCGAGCCGAAGGCCGAGCAAATCACCATGTTTCAGGAGCCAGCAGCATGAACGCCCACGCCACAATACAACCCAACACCGATCTTGCCCCCGACATCGAGATTGCCGCGCTCGACGCCACCATGGCCCGAGCGGAGCAGGACAAGGCAGATGCTGACCACGATATCGATGTGGCCGACGAAGCCATCCTGACGCTCCACGAGGCCAAGGATGAGCTTGAACGCCAGATAGCTGACATCAACGCCGCCATTCTCGATGAGGGCCGCGCCCGTGGTGCTGCGATTGAGCGCTGGCGCGCTTCCCATGTGACGCTGATCCAGGCGCATGACCGCAAGTCGCAGTTGCTGGTTCGGGAGACGCGGTGATGAACAAGTTCTGGGTCAACCATAACCGTTGGGGCGACAATGACCGGTACTTTGGTCCGCTCCTGTATTCTTTCAGCGGGGCCTATCGCCCGATCGCTCTTGTTCTTAGCTCAGGCGGGGATGAATACACAGGGTGCAGCCTTCGGGCCAGTGCCTTTGGACACACGCTGATCTTAGCACTCCCGCAGGTCATAAGGCCATGGGAAACATGGGTGGACACATCCAAATATGAATGGTCGAAATCGCCCGAGGGCGGCTATTGGGATGTCTATCGGCGGGAGTTTGGTTTCTCGGTTTCCGAAGGCTTCTTGCACGTCAAACTCGGCGCCCAGACGCACGACAGTTCCACAACGAAAGACTGGTGCAAGCATCTGCCTTGGACGCAATGGCGGCATGTTCGCCATAGCTTCTATGGCCTCGATGGGCAGCACGTCTCCACGATTCCCGATACCGGAAAAGGATATCGGCTTGATCCGGGCAGGTTCGAGCGCGAACGCGCGATCGCTGATGCGACGCCAGTGGCAAGCTTCGCCTTCGATGACTTCGATGGCGAACGCCTTTCGGTAGCCACAAAGATTGAAGAGCGCGAATGGCGGTTCGGCTCCGGCTGGTTCAAATGGCTCTCCATTTTCCGCCGCCCCAAAATAAGCAGATCGCTTGATCTCAAATTTTCAGGCGAGACCGGCAAGCGCAAAGGATCTTGGAAGGGTGGGACGATGGGTCACTCCATCGAGATGCTACCCGGCGAGCTGCACGAGGCCGCGTTCAAACGCTATTGCGCCAAGCACGACATGAAGTTTGTCGAGCAGGAGCCCGCAGCATGATCACCTACATCCTCTCCTGGTTCCGCCCCAAGCGCGATAGAGCGGCATCAGCGCCCGTTATCCGCGTCACCCTCAACTGCCCCGGTGTTTTTCTCATCGGGCCGTATGACTGGCCTACGGGGCCGGGAGAGGCAGCGTAGGATGGGTAAGCGGTCCAATTTTGAGCGGCGCAAGAACGACGCGTACCAGACACCGTTTGCGCCTGTGGTGCCTTTGATCCCGCATTTACTCGGCGTGAGAACGTTCGCGGAGCCGTGCGCAGGCGAAGGAAGGTTGGTCCGCCACCTCGAGTCTTACGACTTTCAATGCGTGTTCCAGGACGACATCGAGCGAGGCTTTGATGCGTTGACGGATAGCCGAATTCTTGAATGCAGGTTCGACGCGATAATCACAAACCCTCCTTGGACCCGCGAGCTGCTCCACCCGATGATTGAGCGGTTTCAGTCCATTGCACCGACTTGGCTCTTGTTCGACGCGGATTGGGTCCACACCAAACAGTCTGCCCCGTTCCTCGACCAGTGCAGCCATATCGTTTCAGTAGGCCGTGTGAAGTGGATCGAGGGCAGTGCCCATACAGGCAAGGACAATGCCGCCTGGCATCGGTTCCATGCCCAGCATACGGGCGGACCGCGTTTCTTCGCACGCGAGATGGAGGCCGCATGACCAGTACAGCCATCCTAGCCACCATCGAACTGCCATGGCCGTCGAAAGACCTGTCACCAAATGCGCGCAAAGACCGCCGAGGCCTCACCGCGACGCGGGTCAAGTCCAAGACCGACGCTTACATGGCTTGCCTTGAGATTGGCGCCAAGAACGTTGGCTGGCTCGCCGCTCATGTCGATATGGAGTTTTGCCCGCCAGACAACAGGGCGCGCGACCTCGACAACATGCTCGCTTCAAACAAGGCGGCTCTGGATGGTGTCGCCAAGGCTATCGGCGTCGATGACAGCCAGTGGAGCATATCCCTAAAGCGCGGCCCTGTCGTCAAGCACGGCAAGGTGGTGATCCGTCTATCGCCAGTCCACCCACACAACCACGAGGTAGTTTCAGATGGACAAGAGCCAGTTTAACCGCCGTGGCGCTTTCGACCTTCGCCCAGACGACCACGACACATGGGCATGCGTGCAGAAGCGCGTAGCGCAGAAATGGTCATGGGAACAGATCGCGGACGAGATCGGTTGCAATGTCGGTGCCCTGATCCAATGGGCCAACTACATCTACAAGCCGCGGCCTCTCCCGACCGCTAAGGTGATCCCGTCGCGGATCGAGCGGGTATCGGTGCAGGACGGGCAACACCACACTCAAACCGAAGACGCAAAGCGATTTCTGGCATGGCGTAAGGCTGCTGCCGGAGCGAGGGAAACGCGACTGGCGCGCGAGGCGATGGAGCGTGTGTCGTGAATTACTTCGCCCCGGAATATAGCGCGCCACGTCGCAAGCGCCCCGCCGGCTGGCATCTCAACCGCGATCTATCCTTGGCCGACATCAACATGATCGTCCTTGAGGCCATGCGCGGGGATCCATGCTGGAAGATAGCGGCACGGTACAAGACCAACGAGCGCCGCATCAAGGACATCTGCTGGATCGAAGGCGTGAGCGTGTCGGAATGAACCTCGCAGAGACCATAGGCTGCTTCAAAGACCTTATAGACCGAGAGCATCAGGCCTCAAAGGGCGCAGGCAAGGGCGCAAAGGACGCGCAGATGAACTTAGACGCCCTCCGCCGCTCCCAGTCCATCCACAAATGGCTGATCGACCGCCCGCACTTGTGGGCCGAATACGTAAAACACCAGCAGGAGAGCAGGGGATGCCAGTCGAACTGAAGGACGTGCATATCCGGGTCATTGACCAGCGCATTGGGATGGGTGTTGGCGGCTTCGATACCGTGATCCGCGCTTATCACGTCCCGACCGGCATTTTGGTCGAGGTGCCTAAAGGCGACCGGGGTCAGTACTACGACCGCCAGACGGCGCTCGAAATGATCGAATATGCGCTGGCGTCTGGACACTACCGCGCCCGCGCTCTCACTCAGGAAGGAGAGGGTAATGGATAAGTACGAGGGCTTTTTCATCGAATGGATTGAGCAGTGGTCCCAGTTCTTCCAACCTTGCAATTGGTACACTTTCCACCCGATCCACGTCGAGTTTGAGGATGAGCGGAGCATGGGCGGCGTTGAGTGCACGATAATCGTAATGGGGTTTGGATTCCGCGCCCGCTGGAATTATCGCCGCACCGAGAAGGTGGACGAAATCGTGCGGCAAGTTGCTGAGTTTCAAGAGCGTTTCAAAGAATAACTCCACAACAGGGGCAGCACAATGGCAACGCAGATCAAAGCTCATCGAATGGTCCAAGACCCAATGATGACGGATTCGGAATACTACCACCAGCGCGCCAACAAGCCTGGCCCCAATGTGGGCAAGGTGATGGTCGAGGAAAACCTGACAACGCGCATTGGCGGGCTGGCACGCATCAGGGACCGCCTAGGGCACCACGAGAGGGCGGCAGAGGACTTCAAGAACGGGTATGAGCAGATGTACGGCAATGGCGCTCCTGCCGCCGACGCTGGCCGCACTCAGGTGGACACGTCACCGATTGCCCATGACAGCGGCATGGCGGCAAAGATGGACCGAGGCGTCAAGATAAGCCGTGCGATCGAAGGGCTTGGGAAGGACCGCGCCAATCTCGTCATTGCCGTTATCGTCCTGTGCATCCCAATCAAGGAAATCGCCCGAACACCCCATTCGCGGGACTGCAAAAGCACCACAGCGGAACTGATGCAGGCCCTCGATATCCTTGCCCAACGCTGGGGATACCTCACGGCGCACTCCAAGGCGTCTTGACTTTGGTCACCGACCATGTATCTTCGTGATAAGCGCAAGAAATGCGACTGATTTGCGCCGCTCATTTACGAAGCTCGTTCGGGTTACACCGCGCGGGCTTTTTGCGTTCGGAGCCTCGATCATGCGCATAGACGTATCTCACGAGCTTATAGAAGACGACGACGAGATCCAGGACATAGCCTTTGTGCTTCAATCCGTTGTCGAGGCCGCTTTAAACGAGATGGACGCAGACAGCATCCGCCGCCTTGTCGAAACCACGATAGAGGCCGATGGGCTGGAGTTGAACTAGCCAGCGGACGGGCCGAGCGTTCGCACCAATTCAGTTTGAGGCGGCAGCATAGGCACCGGCCATTGACGCGCTTCCAGCGTCTGGCGAGGTCGGGAGGTTCACCGTATGGGGGCCGCAACCTTGGAAACCCGGATGCTGCAAAGGGAAGTGCACGCCCGTCCCGCCTCAATCATTCACACACAGGAGAGCGTCATGTTCTGGTGGATCATCGCAAGCCTATACCTGATCATTGCCATTGTGACGTTCATCGGCCTCGTGCGCTGGCTTGTGCCTATCGATGTTCGGGCATGGCTTACGGTGCTCATGGCTGCTCTGTTCTGGCCGATCTATGGCGTAATGTGGGCGCTTGGTTAGAACGTTTTCACGAAACATTACGGACCAGTAGAAATCATATTCTACAGCACCGCAACTGTCATCACCTAACCCATTGAATTATCACCCAGCCCCCTTGCTCCGGCAGCGGGGCTATTTGCATTCCGAGACAGGAGAGCGAGTAACCAATGCCAGCAGGACGCCCAACAGATTTCAGCGAGGCAATAGCTGACGCTATCTGTGAGCGTATCGCCAATGGTGAGAGCCTGCGCGCGATCTGCGCCGATGACGACATGCCGGCAAAGTCCAGTGTGTTTAAATGGCTCAGCTTGCACGAGACCTTCGCGGACCAGTACGCACGCGCACGCGAGGCACAGGCTGACGCTTTGTTCGATGACATCCTGAACATCGCGGACACGCCATTGGTTGGGCAGAAGACCAAGGCCACATCGGATGGCAAGCTTGAGACAACTGAGGGCGACATGATTGAGCATCGGCGCCTTCAGGTAGATGCGCGTAAATGGATGGCCTCCAAGCTCCAGCCAAAGAAGTATGGCGACAAGACCCAGTTGACCGGCGATGCTGAAAACCCAATCGTGACGGTCAACAAGATCGAACTCATCGCTCTGTCATCGCATGACGACAGCGAGGGTTGAGCTCCCGCCAAAGCTGATACCGGTCTTCTCCGGTGAGGCTGATGTGCGCGGGGCCTACGGTGGGCGCGGGTCGGGCAAGACGCGATCGTTCGCCAAGATGAGCGCTGTCAGGGCTTATATGTGGGACCAGGCTGGGCGCGAGGGCATGATCCTTTGCGGTCGCGAGTTCCTGAACTCCCTTGAGGACAGTTCGCTAGAGGAAATCAAGGCCGCCATACGCTCGGAAGAGTGGTTGCTGCCTCACTTCGACATCGGCGAAAAATACGTCCGGACCCGCAGCGGAAGGGTGAAGTACACGTTTGCCGGCCTAGACCAGAACATAAACAGCATCAAGTCCAAGTCTCGGATATTGCTGGGCTGGGTTGATGAGGCCGAGCCTGTCAGTGAAGAGGCATGGGTTAAGCTCATCCCAACGCTGCGTGAGGACGATAGCGAGCTCTGGGTGACGTGGAACCCCGAGAGCGAGACAAGCGCCACGCACAAGCGCTTCCGTCTCAGCAATGACCCCCGCTACAAGGTCGTGGAAATCAACTGGCGCGACAACCCTCGCTTCCCAGCCAAGCTGGAGCGCGACAGGGTGCGCGACAAGGAAGAGCGGCCCGAGCAGTACGACCACGTTTGGGATGGTGGGTTCAAGACAGCAGTCGAGGGCGCTTACTACGCTCAGGCGCTGACTGTCGCCAAAGAGATGGGCCGCGTCACTTCGGTGTCCATGGACCCGCTCATGACGTTGCGGGCCTATTGGGACATCGGCGGCACAGGCGCCAAGGCCGACGCGACATCGATATGGGTTTGCCAGTTCATCGGGCGCGAAATTCGGGTTCTCGATTACTACGAGGCCCAGGGTCAGCCGCTCTCTGCTCATCTGGCTTGGCTGAGGCGCAGAGGTTACGACGACGCGCTTTGCATACTGCCCCATGACGGCGGTAGTGGCGAGAAGGTTTACGACACGACTTATGAGGGCGCAATCGGCGCAGCTGGCTTTGACGTTCGGACAATACCGAACCAGGGCACTGGCGCAGCGTCCATGCGCATCGAGGCGGGCAGGCGGTTGTTCCCGCGCATCGTGTTTGACGAGACCAAGACAGCGGCGGGGCGGACGGCTCTGGGCTGGTATCACGAAAAGCGGGACGAGAAGCGGGGCATCGGTCTTGGTCCAAACCATGACTGGGCCTCTCATGGCGCCGACGCCTTCGGGCTGATGTGCATCGATTACGAAGAGCCGCGCAGCACTGACATGCCGCAGATCGAAACGGATTGGGTTGTTTAATGGCCATCGACACAGACGACATCGAGGGCAGCAACCTTTCGGCAGCGGTCGATAGCGAGCTGCGTTCGGCCAAGCGTTATGCCGACACCGAGCTTTCCGACAAGCGCGCCCGTGCCATGGAATACATGCGCGGCGAGATGAACGACGTTCCGCCTCGCCCCAATGGGTCGCAGATGGTGTCGCGCGATCTTTCCGACGCTGTTGGCTGGATGCTGCCCGGCATCATTCGCGTGTTCACGGCCAGCGATCACATGGCGATGTTTGATCCTGAGGGGCCTGAAGACGTTGACGGCGCGCGGCAAGCGACGGACTACATCAACCACATCTTCTTCAAGGATAACAACGGGTATCGCACGCTCTACAACTCGACCCATGACAGTCTGGTCAATGGCGATGGTGTCGTGCGGCACTATTGGGATCCTACGCCGATCACGACGACCTCGATGCACTCAGGCCTCTCCGAAGAGCAGATCACCATGCTCATGGAGGAGGATGGCGTCAACATCCTCGCCCAGCGCAAGAACGAATATCTCGACACCACGATGATGGTTGACCCTGCAACGGGTCAGGAAATCGCCATCCCGATCGAGACCTACGATATCAAGCTCGAACGCATCAAGCGCAATGGCAAGCTCTGTGTTGAAGCTGGGAAGCCTGAGAACCTGTTTCTCGACCCTGAGGCCACGGAAATCGAAGACGCGCGTTTCGTGGCGTATCTGCACGACGACAGGACGCGTTCCGATTTGATCGAGATGGGATTCGACCGTGAAGTGGTCGAGGGATTGCCTGCCGATTCCATGATGATGTCCACGGAAGAGGAATTGGCGCGAGACGACGAGTTCCGCATCCGCACCGACAACCTCAAATCACAGCAGCTTATCGATCTCTACGAATGCTACATGAAGGCAGACGTTGACGGCGATGGTGTCGCTGAACTCATTCAGGTTTGGTACGCCGGCGCGGCTGGGGCAGGCGAGGTGCTTGGGGCTGAGGTGTGGGATGACGAAATCCCCTATTCCTTGATCCCGTGCTATCCCGTCCCACATCGGCAGGATGCCGAGGGCGTTGCTGATCGCACCATGGATATCCAGCGCGGCAAGACAGTGTTGTTGCGCCAAGGCATCGATAACCTCTACGCTTCCAACCTTCCCATGCGTGAGGTTGAGATTGGTAGCGTCGAAAACCCCGACATTCTGGTCAACCCCAAGTTCGGCGGCACGATCTGGAAGAAGAAGGGCACTGCACCGATCGTTTCGCATGCGGTTCAGTTTGTGGCCGACAAGGCTTTCACCGCCTTGGAATACATGGATGAGGTTACGGCAAAGCGCACCGGTGTTTCGCGTACCACCATGGCGCTAGACCCCGAAGCGTTGCAAGGCCAGACCGCTACGGCCAACCAGAACCAGAGGGACGCCGGGTATTCTCAGATCGAGCTCATTGCCCGCAACATGGCAGAGCTTGGCTGGACGCGTGTGTTTCGGCAGATGCTCAAGATCGTGGTCAAGAACCAGGACCGCGCCCGCGTCATTCGGCTGCGTGATAAGTTCGTGGAGATGGACCCTCGGGTCTGGAACGCGGACATGGATGTTACAGTCAATGTCGGCCTCGGCACCGGGTCTCGTGACCGTGACATGGCAATGCTGCAGGGTGTCCTGCAAAGCCAGTTGATGCTGGCCGACAGGTTCCAAGCTTCAGGTGCGATGGAAGATGCCATCGACATGCTTCCCAAGATCCTCAACACGATGATCAAGATTGCCGAGAGCGCAGGGCTCAAGAACCCAGAAGCCTACTACCCGGAATATACCGAGGAGAAGGTTGCCCAGCTCAAGCAAATGGCTGCGGAGGCTGCAGAAAAGCCCGATCCAGAGACAGAGCGCAAGATGGCCGAAGCCCAGGTTGATGCGCAGATCAAGCAGCAGGAAATGCAGTTCGATCAGCAGCAGGCCCAGCAAGAGTTCCAGTACAAATATGCGCAGCTCGATGCTGAAATGAAGCTCAAGCGCGAACAGCTCAACGCCGAGCTTATCCTGAAGCGCGAAGTAGCGTTTGCCGAGATCAACCTAAAACGCGAGCTTGGCCAGATGGGCGCCATGGCATCTGACACCGGCGGCACATCGTCCGTCCGCATGGGAGGTGACCCAGGATGACCGATCGCAAGCAACACTTGGCCAATGAGGCAAGCCGTCTCCTCAATGATGAGGTTCTGGCCTCTGCCTTCCACAAGGTTCGCCTAGATGCGTTGGTCGGGCTGGGCACTGTTGACCCCACCGACACCAAGGAAATCATGAGGCTGCAGGCCATCGCCGCATGCCTCCAAGAGGTTCGTGATCTTCTGCAGACCGCCATAATTGCCACTGGCGATATGGACGGCGGCGTTGATCCGAACGGGCCGACCGCCTAGCGACCCCGGCCCCGTTAAACCCCGCCTGTGCGGCGGCTCTCAGGAAGACCCAATCATGGATGAAGACAATCTCCCCGAAGCCACGGGGCCTGTCTCTGACGGCCCGCGCTCGTTTGAAGACAGCGTGGGTGAAATTGCTGGCCTCATTGAAGACCCCGATGTGGATCTCTCCGGTGATGATCAGGACACAGAAGCCGATGACCAAGGCGAAGACGTAGAGGATGAAGGCGAAACGCCTGACCCCGAAGACGAAGACGCCGAGGACGACGAATCGGAAGACGTTGAAGGCGAGGAAGACGCAGAGGGCGAAGACGGCTCGGACGAAACCGAATATGCGGGCGGACGATTTGCGGCGGACAACGCCAAGGTCAAGCTCGATGACGGTACGACGATCACCATCGCCGAACTCAAGCGCAACAACTTCTTTCAGCGCGATTACACCAAGAAGACGACTGAGCTGGCCAAGGAACGCGACGAGTTCCTGTCTCAGAAGTCCGAATGGGATGGCTTTGCCCAGCAGCTAGCGGAAGCTCGCGACTGGCTGGCTTGGTATGGTGAGACCTATGGGCCCAAAAAGCCCCAGTTCTCTGGAGACCCAAACACCGACCCCGTCGGCTACATGGACTATCTCCACAAGCTGAATGCCTACAATGAACACGCGCAGGCCTATCAACGGTTTGAGCAGGAAAAGCAGGCAGATCAGCAGAAGCGCAAAAGCGAGACGCAGGCTCAATTCGAGAAGCGTCTGCAGGCCGAAGTCGAACAGCTCAAGCAATCATTCCCCGACAGCACCAAGCCTGAGTTCTGGCAGAGGCTGGCAGGGGATGCCGAGCAGTTTTATGGGCTGACCAAGGAGGAAATCACCTCCGTGGCTGACCATCGACAGATCAAGATCCTCAACGATGCGCTCGCGTATCGCAGGCTCAAGGCCAAGGCCCCCGAGGCCAAAAAGCAGGTCGAGCAGAAGCCAAAGCTTCCCAAGACCCAGCAGCGCGCCAACCCCAAGGCCAGACAATCTCGTGAACAGCAGCAGAAGGCAGAGCGGCTTCGCAAATCGGGCGATTTCAACGCTGGCGTTGAAGCGCTCATGTCCTTTGATCTCTAGGAGTTCACCCCAATGGCCCAGGTAGCCAATACCTTTGAGACCTACGACGCCGTAGGCAATCGGGAAGAGCTGGCAGACAAGATCTACCAGATCACCCCGGAAGAAACCCCCTTTGTTTCGCTGATCGGGCGCAAGTCCGTGTCTTCGACCCACCCAGAGTGGCAGACTGACACGCTTGCATCCCCTGATGCGGACAACAACCAGCCGGAAGGCAATGACTGGAACTTCCAGGCCATCACGCCAACCACCCGAGTCGGGAACTATACCCAGATCTCGGACAAGCGCATCATCATCTCGCGCACCCAGGACAAGACTTCGAAGGCAGGCCGCAAGTCGGAACTTGCCCGTGAAGTCGCCAAAAAGGGTGTCGAGCTGCGCACGGACATGGAAGTCATTCTCCTGTCCAACCAGGCCTCCACGGCTGGCGCAGGCAATGGTGCGACCAACCGCAAGGCCGGTGGTCTTCGTGCTTGGCTTTCGACCAATGACAGCATGGGATCGGGCGGCTCTTCGGGCGGCTTTAATTCGAGCACCAGCGTTGTTGATGCCGCAACCAACGGCACACAACGAGCCTTCACCAAGGCCATTTTGGACAGCACTATCCTGAGCACCTACAACGCGGGCGGCAACCCGACCGTTTTTATGTGCTCCCCGTATGTGAAGACGATTTACTCCACCTTCATGTCGGATTCCAATGTTGTCCCGCTGCGCAAGCCTCTCCAGGGCAACAATCAGGCGACCATTGTGGCCGCTGCCGACATGTACCTGTCCGACTTCGGCATGATTTCGATCGTTCCGAACCGCCAGATGGCTCGTGCCGGTGCAACCATTGCCCGCAACGGCTTTCTCCTTGACCCCAAAATGGTTGGGCTTGGCGTTTTCGATGACATCTCCATCCAAAAGCCCGCCAAGACCGGGGACGCGGAAAAGCGCGTGCTGGTGACCGAATACACCCTGCTCGTCAATAACGAAGCGGCCCACGGCGTTGCCGCGGACCTCTTTGGCATGACGGCATCGAGCTAAGGAGTAACCAGACAATGGCTTACGCTCTCCAGCCTATCAACGTGACTGCCGCTACGCTGACCCTTGATAAGGAAACGCACAGCGAGACAGTCGTTACCGCCAATCGAGAAGCCGGGACAACGATCACGCTCCCGGCGTCGGAAGGCAAGGGTGCAAAGTATCGCGTCTTCGTTGGTACGACCATCACGTCAAACAGCCTGATCATCCAGGTGGCCAACGCCACTGATATCATGGCTGGCACGTTGGCGGTCTCTACCGACATTGGTGGCACTGTTGCCCCCACGGCGGCGGATTCCGACACCATCACCATGAACGGTTCCACGACCGGCGGCGTCAAAGGCTCATATGTTGAGCTGATCGATGTCTCGTCCGGCGTCTGGGCTGTTCGCGGCGGTCTGGTTTCGACCGGCGTTGAAGCAACACCGTTCTCGGCGGCTGTTTCCTAACCGGGCAACCCTCCCTCACTGCAACCACGAGCCTCGCCTACGGGCGGGGCTTTTTTGTTCCCCGCAACCGTTAAGGAGTTGGATCTGTGTCAAACGACGCCCCCAACGAGAAAGAACAGCTTCAGACTGAAGCCCGCAATCTTGGCATTGATGTCAACGACGAATGGGACGCTCCAGTCCTCAAGCGCAAAATCACGATGGCCCGCAATGCCAAGGAAGACTTTGGCGGCAAAGGCGATCACGACAATGACGGCAAGGCGGGCGGGGCAAAAGACGCCAAGCTGGTTCCCATGCTGCTCAAACGCAATTACGTGCCCATGGGGCATTTCGACATTGTTGGTCATCACCGCAAGGAAGTGACCGAAAAGAACGCCTCGGGGCAGATCATCGTCAAGTCGCCTGCCGTTTTTGTCGAAGGCGAGATGGCCCCGCCCCCAATGCCTGGCGTTGGCTCCGATAACAAGGTTTGGTCTGGCACGACCGTCAGGCTCCCCATAGAGGAAGCCAAGCGCGCTAAAGACCTCGGCATCGCAGAGCGTAGCTTTGACGATTAAGCTCACAGCCGAGGACTGCGCGAACGTTCGGTGGAAGTTGGTCGAGCAGACCGACACATACCGGACCTATGTAGGTCACGGCACGCACCCTGTCACCGGCCAGGAAATCACCGTGCAAAAGCGCGAGTTCCTGGCCGAGGATGCCTTGCTTGCCCTCAATGCCGATGAGCGCAACGAGCGTGATGGGCGTCGGTTCACGTCAGGAATGGGCAGCGACAAGGGCGGGAACCTACCCATGGTTCATGTCGGGCGCGTTCCGCTCAACAAGTTCTTTGCCGAGATCGTCCCGCAACTACAGCAGGGCGACAAAGACCACGCCAAATGGTGGCTTGAGCGGGACGAAAACCAGCCCTTCCGCACCCGAAACGGGAAACTCTGATGACCGCGATTACCAACTACACAACGCTGATCGCGGCCATCGATGATTGGTCGGAGCGCGATTACACCGATGCGCAGAAAGACCAGTTTATTGGGCTGGCGGAGTCGGAGTTCAACCTTGTCCTGCGCTCATATCGCAGGGTCGAACAGAACACACTCACGACCAATAGCAGCGGCGAAGCTACTTTGCCTTCAGCGTTCCGGTCCATGGTGTCGCTCAAACGAGACCTTTCTGGCGCATCTCCCTTGATCCCGACCGACTGGCGGACGCTACAGGCTCTCAACCCTTATGCCCTAGCCGGTATTCCAGAATATTACGCCATCAAAGGGTCAACGCTAAAGGTGTCCCCGATAGCTGAGGGCGATTTCATTGCCGAGATGGCGGTTGGACTTGCGGGCCTGACCAGCTCGAATGCCACCAATTGGCTGATCACGCTCTCCCCCATGGCCTATCTCGCCATGTGCCTATCGGCAGCGGAGGCGTTCCAGAAGAATTTTGCCGAGGCGGCGACATGGAAGGGGCAAGCCCTCCAATACCTTGATCTTGTCGGGATACAGAGCGACGTGGCGCAATATGCGACCGCCTCTGTGACCCTCGATATGCCGACGCCGTGAGGGTTTAGATGCAAGTCCCGTTCGGCCCCCTCGCACCAGACGCCAAGGCAACAGCCCCTGGCGTTGTCATGACGGCGCAAAACGTGCTGCCGCTCCCAGAGGGCTACGGCCCCATGCGGAGGCTTGTTGCCGCTGCGAGCGCTGCCGCACTGTCGGCAAACCCGCGTGGCTTGATTTCGCTTGTGCAGCGCAATGGTGCCTATCAGGTCTTTGCTTTCACTGAAACGACCATTCAGGAAATGCAGGCCGATTTCACTTGGGTTGTGACCGCATCGGGGCTGAGTTGCACCGCGGGCGATGATTGGTCTTCTGTGCACTTTGGCGATCAGCTTCTGGCAACCAACACAACGGACGGCCTGAAGGCTTATAACATAGAGCTTGGTGGGTCTGTTTCTGCAGTCGCGGATGCTGGCGCACCGCGTTCGGTGTTTTCCTGTGCCAACGTTGTTGTTGCTCTGGATACGCTGGACAATTCCGGCACACGCAATAACCGGCTTATTCGAACATCGGCATTTGGCGATCACACCAACTGGAAAACAAAGGGTGCTGACTATCAGCCTCTGGACGATGGGCAAGAGTTGATTTGCGGCGTGAGCCTCAAGAACAACGCTGCTGTTGTGTTCCAGGCTGACGCCATGCGGCTTATGCAGTTCGGTAATGCCGGGGGTGGCGCGACCTTCTCGCTACAAAGCATTGCTGACGGGCGCGGCGCAGTGGGCGAACGTTCCGTAATCTCATTTGATGGCGTTTGTTACTTCCTGGCCTCCAATGGGTTCTGGAAGTTCTCAATGAACGGGCTGACCCCGATTGGCTCTGGCAAGGTTGACCAGTGGTTTTTCGACAACGTGGAAATCTCGCGCTTGAGCGAGGTGCAAGGGTCAGTTGACCCAAGCCGTAAAATGGTGTGGTGGCGGTTCCCGTCAACAGCCATTGGCGAGTCGGTGATTTTCGATGACATGATTGGCTATTCTTGGGAGTTTGACCGCTGGGTCACGGCCAAGGTTAGCACGAGCTACCTCAGCCGCATTGCAACGCCGGGTTACACGCTCGATTCCATGGATAGCTTCGGGCCGCTCGATAGCATCGATATCCCGCTCGATAGCCGGTTCTGGGCCGGTGGCGCACCGCTCTTTGCCGCGATCAATGCAGACCTGAAATTTGCGACGTTCTCGGCTGGTGCGCTGGCACCGCTTATCCAGAGCAGGACGGCCAATAGCCCACGTTCTGGGCTTATCACGTCCTGCACACCGCTGACCGACGCCGCCAACTGCACTGTGGCTCTCGGCGTGTCCGACAAGTTGTCTGATGCGCTGACATGGAAGGCGGCATCATCGATCAAGCCATCGGGCCGTGTTCCGCTTCGGGGGCGCGGCAAGAACGTCTCGTTTCGCTGGGCCAACGCTCAAGACGAGGAATGGGAATACGTCAAGGGTGTTGACCATATCGATGCAGGCGCTGGGGGTGTGCGATGAGCTTCACTTTTCCGGTTGGATCGGTCATCACGGCTAAAGTCAAACTCACCGATAACACGGCAACGACATTGGTTGATGCCGATGCCGGTCGCGTGACCATTCTAAGCATTGACGTGACGGAGACACAGGGCGGCACGCCCAACCTGACCATCGATGTTACGGACGGCACCACGACTTGGTTCAAGCGCAATGCCGCGGCTCTGACGGCCAAGGGCAGCGTGACGTATGATGACGTGTTCATTCTGGACAATGGCGAGACACTGCGCGCCACCAGTTCTGATGCGTCAGGCGATGTCGATATTTTCGTGACCTATGCCGCGCTTGGCATTGCAGGGCGTGGCGCGGGCGGCATGGTTGGCGGGTAATGCACGTCGCCATCATCGCGCCCGATGAGGTTCAGGTCAACTGGCACTGGATCGGGCCTTTGCTCGTGCCTGCCATACGGCAACACCCCGGCGCAACGCTTGAAGAAGTCCGACAGCAGGTCATGGCAGGCGACATGCTCGTTCTGCGCGTCACTGGCGGGTCTGACGTGATCGTGTGCCTGACCAAATGCGACGGAGAGGACGGAATGGCCCTGTTCGTCAATTACGTGGCCGGGACCATCGATGGCGGGCCGAAAGAGCAGCTTCGAAAAATACGGACTTTTGCGGCGGCACTGGAAGCCGAGGCCAAGCGCATGGGCTGCACTGAGATTCAGGGCGGCGGACGCATGTGGAAACCTCTTGGCTGGACAATAAGCGACCGAGAGAGCGGCGGATATTCTCTCAGAAAGGTGTTGGCATAATGGGTGGCGGCGGAAAGAAAAGCAGCTCTGGTTCGTCTGGCGGCTACAGCTGGGCTGGCGGCTCGGGCGGATCATTCAACCCGGAAAGCTTCAACAAGCAGATGGGCGCGGATATTCAGCGCGCCTATCAGGCGGGCCCGGCGGCGACGTATAACCAACCCCTCTATACCGGAATGAGCGCGACCACACAGGCAGGGCTCTCTGGGCTTGAAAGCGCTGCGACCCGAAATGCAGGCATGTTCGATCAAGGCATAGGCTACACCCGCGGGCTTCTATCCGATGGCGGTCTGGCCGGGGGGCAGCAAGGCAACATCGACACGGTCAACAACGTGGCGGGTCAATTCGGCTCAATGGCTACAGGCGCCATGTCGCCGTCCCTGACGGAAGAGCAGTTGATGGCGGTCGCGCGGGGGCAGCAGTTCGGCACTGACGCGCCAGGCTATTCGGCCATGCGCGGGCAGCTGACCGACGATGTCCTCTCTGGCGTCGGGTCTCAGTTCACATCGTCGGGACGGTTTGGCGGCGGGTCGCACATCAATCAGGCCACCGATCGGCTGACAAGCTCGCTCGGAGCTCTCGACTACACCAACTACCAGAACGACATCGCGCGCCAGGAGCGGGCTCTGGCGGCGATTGAGGGCCAGCGCCAGCAGGGCTTCACGAACCGCTTTAACGCGCTTGGAGCGCAGGCTGGAGCGGCAGGAAGCGCTTTCGGCATGGACCAGCAAGGGGTGGCCAATGCCATGGGCGCTACCGCTGCACTTCCGGGCCTCTATCAGGCATCGCTTATGCCATCCCAGACCATCCTTGGTGTCGGCCAGGCGCGCGATGCCGATGCACAGGCCAGACGGCTTGCCGATTACGAACTGTTCCAGCGCACCAACGACCCTGCCTTCCAGCACATCGCGAAGTATCAGGGGCTCTTGGGGCAGCAGTCTGCGAACCCGCAGCCCGAAAAGGGCCCGGGCCTGTTCGACTGGCTTGGCTTGGGCATCGCTGGCGCCGGCGCGCTGCTTTAGGAGATCGAGATGGCAGAAAATCCTTATCAGCAGCGCGGCTTGCTCTCGATGCTTGGGCAGGGCGACAGTGGCTTCGCCCAATGGCTCGATCCTCGGCGCAATGCGATCATTGGCTTTGGTTCCGGCCTTATTGGGGCCGACAGCGCACGCGGTGCCATGCGTGGCGCGGCCCAGGGCATGCAGCAGGGACGGCAGCAGGACACGCAATACGCCGTTCTCCAGCAAGAGCAGGCCGAGCGGCAGGAACAATTGGCTCAGCAGACAGCGGAGCGCAACCAGACCGTCGAATGGCTCAAGTCGAACTATCCGCAGTATGCAGCCCTGCCGCCTGCTGAGGGCTTCCGTGCGGCTATGGCCGATATGGGGCGCGCATCGAGCGGCGGGGCGAACGAAGAAACCTTCTTTGGGTCGCCCGTCCCCTACCAAACAGAGGATGGCGTTCAGTACGGGCAGTTGGGCAATCAGGGGACATTCCGCCCAATCCCTCTACCGGATGGTGCTTCATTCGCCCCGCGTACATCACAGGTCGATATCGGCAATGCTATCTCGGTACAAGACCAGCACGGCAACGAGCTATACCGCATGCCCAAGAGCGGGTCCGTTCCGACTGGTTTCGAGCCGCAGCAGGGCGGCGGCATCGCGCCAATGGCTGGTGGCCCGCAGGCTGAAGAGCGAGAGCGAAGCCAGGCGCAAGCCGCCCAGCGCAGCGAACAAACCGCCCGTGCCGCGACAATCGTTCTTGATGACATCAACCGCGCGCGCGAAATCGTCAAGAGCGACAATTTCTTCAACCCATCGGTTGGCTTTGGCTCTGGCCTTGCGCGTAATGTCGAAGGGTCGAACGCGACAAACCTTTTCCAGTTGACGCAGACAATCCGTGGCAACATCGGCTTTGATCGCCTCCAGCAGATGCGCGAGTCCTCACCAACAGGCGGCGCGCTGGGCAACGTGACCGAACAAGAGTTGGCAACGCTGCAATCTGTTCTGGGTAGTCTTGACCAGTCCCAGAACGAACAGCAGTTCCTTTATAACCTCGACCGCCTTGAAGAAATCTACGGTGGGATCATGCGCAAGGCAGCGGCTTATCCTAACGCTGCCGAGTTCGGATTTGGCTCTGGCTCCCCTGGCGGGGCTGGTGGCGGCGTGGTCGATTACAACGACTATTTCTAAGGAGCGGTCATGCCCATTGTTCGCATGCCAGACGGCGCGCAGGTCCAGTTCCCGGACACCATGCCGCCTGAGGAAATTCGCCGCCTCATCGCCACCAAATTCCCGGAAGTGGGGCAGGGTGAGCAGCAGGCCCCGGCTGGCCCTATGATCACCGTCGCGGGGCAGCAGATTCCCGTGGCGGAATACCAGGCCCTCAGCGATGCCGACAGGCAAGCTTTGCGCGATCAGGTCGCACCGACCGAAGGCCCGCAGCCCAATATGGTGCAGGATGCAGTTGGGGCAGGAGCCACATGGCTCGATAGCGCTGTCAACAGTGTGCCTGTCGTTGGCCCCGCTGCGCGCGGAATCGGTGACTTTATCGCAAGCTCGACAATCGGCGGCGTGACCGGCCAAGGCCGTGAAGCGGTTCAAGGCCAGATCGATCAAAACCGGCAGGGCTTGGAAGAGCGCTTCCCGATGACATCCATGTCTGGATCGGTCACTGGTGCTGTCCTGCCCATGCTTGGCGTAGGAGCCACGCAGGCGGGCGCACAGGCGCTTGGAGTGACCGGTGCCAACCTTGCCAGCCGTATGGGCGCTTCCGGCGCTTCTGGTGGCCTTGTTTCGGCTGCTGATACTGCCGCGCGTGGTGGCGGGATGGAAGACGTCCGCAACAATGCGCTTATCGGCGCAGGAGTTGGCGCTGTGGTGCCAGGCCTCGGCGCTATGGCTAGCGCAGCGGGCCGTGGAATCGGGAATATCGCGAACACATTGCGCGGGGCAACTGGCAATGTTGATGACCTTGCCGCATCTCGTGTCGCCATCGCTCAGCAGGCAGATCAAACGTCGGCGCTACCACGCTTGGGGCAGGCTGACGAGGCGGCAGCGGCAACCAACAATCAGCCATTAATGAACGTAGATCGTGGCGGCGGCAACACGCTTGCGCTCATGCGGGCCGCGTCCAACGCAAACCCCGGCGCCCGCGATCTTGTCAATCAGGCGACATCAAACCGCTTTGGCATGCAATCGCAGCGCACAACGGACTTTTTCAACCGCATTATGGGTGGGGATGTGTCTGATCTCGCGCGCCGCGCTGAAATCGGCTCTATCGCTCGGGCGACCAACAACACCAATTACACCCGCGCCATGCAAAGCCCAGATGCGCAGACGGTCTGGAACCAAGATTTGCAGGGCCTCTTGCAGTCTGATGCGGTCCAGCGGGCGGTTGCCAATGTCGGGCGCCGGTCCTCTAATGTCGAAGCCCTCTCTGGGAACATCTCGATCCGCAACCCATTCGTGCGGGCTGACGATGGCACATATAGGCTCGGAAGCCTTGGCCCAGACGGTCCGACCGTTTACCCCAATCTCCAGTTCTGGGATATGGTCAAGCGTGATTTAGACAGCCAGATTGGCGTTGCTCAGCGCGCGGGCGATAAGTCGCTTGCCGGCGATCTTATGGCGGTCAAGACGCGGCTGACGTCGACGCTTGATAACCAGGTGCCAGCCTATGCTCAGGCGCGGTCAACAGCCGCATCGTTCTTTGGTGCAGAGAATGCACTGGACGCGGGCCGCAACGCATGGCGCGCTCCAAGGGCGATCGACGAAAGCCTCGACGCCTTCAAAAAGCTCTCCCCCGCAGACCGTCAGGATTTTGGTGTGGGGCTTGTGTCCCAGATCATGGATGATGTCAGGGCGGGTAACAACCGCACCAATCTGATGCGCTATTTCGATGTCCCGGCGCGAAAGCAACTCTTGGCTGAAGCGCTCGGCCCTGGAAAGGCGCGCGAACTTGAGGCGTTTGTTCGTATCGAGGATATCATGGACCGGGCGCGCGGCGCGCTGGGCAACTCGACCACAACACAACAGCTAATGGACCTTGGCTTGACCGGCGCGGCGGGTGCTGGTGGCACTCTGGCACTGGGCGGGGATCTGACCCAAGCGGGTGGCGTGGGGCTCATGGTCGCGGCAGGGCGTCGGGGCTATCAGGCTCTCGGCAAGCGCGCCGATGCACAGGTGTTGCAAAAGGTTGCCGAAATGCTGGCATCGAACGACCCGGCGATCATTCAGCGCGCCACTGCCAATGCAATGCTTAGCGCGCCCCATATGCAGGCTTTGGAGGCAATTCAGCGCGGCGTGGGTGCGGCAGCACGCGGCGGGGCGCTGATGTCCGTCAGCCAATCGGGCCAAGGATCGAATTAATGAAGGCGTCCGCAATGCCGCTCTGCTTTAGCCAAACTCCTATGGGCACGACAATCACGACAGCGATCATGTAGCCGATGTAGTGCCATGCGTCGTACTGCGGCTCTTGCTGCCTCGCCTTGGGGTCAATTTGTTTCATTGGCATGGCCACGCTTCTAAGAGGGCGTTTCGCGTTAGAATTGCAGCAGGCCAATGGCGACTTTCCGGGTTGTCAGCAAGGTACGCGCACACCGAGTCTTTGACCTGAAGTGAACTCACTCCTGCCGGGATGCAAATGTAGGCCGGGATTAGCGGTAACCCGTCGTCTCCAACGGATTGTTGCATCATGAACGTCTCATCAGCCACGCCTATCGCGTAGGATTGAGCTGATTGCGGCGCGCGAGAGCAAAGATCGTGCAGAAAGTTGCCGTCAACGAACTGGGCATGTGTGGCTGTCGAGAAAAGTGCAGCCGCTAAGAACACAAGTCGGCGCTTCATAGTCCGGTAGTGTCGCAGACACCTGGTTCGGCCACGATTATGGAAACGCCGGTCTGCCAAGGCAAAACGCGTAAAACATCGCCGCCAATTTCGTCAGCCTTTTCCCAAAAGGCCGGGAAGTGGCAGGCGATCTGGTCTGTCTCTGCAAGCTCGGCGTACGCGCCAAGTACTCCGCCCTCGCAGTCAGGGACAATGCCAGCATCTGTGCGGCATGTGTCCTCGAATTGTCCGAACGTCGGATTGCCGGGCTCGAAAGCGCCTTGGGCAAGAGCCGGGCTGGTCAGCAGTATCGCTGCTATAATGATGATTGATCGCATCCGCCCAAAATAGTCGCATTCCGCCCCGTCCACAAGATGGGGCTTTTCTTATTGGGGAAACCATGGCCCTTTCCAACGACGCAAAGCGCATTCTGGCCCAGACGCTTCTAGGCGAAGCCGGGGGCGAAGGGTTCGAAGGCATGGCCGCGATTGCCCATGTCATCAGGAACCGCGCTGGGTCTGGCCGCTATCCCTCCGACCCCGTTGCCGTAGCGCTACAGCCGCGCCAGTTCTCGACGTGGAATAGCGGGGAAGGGGGAAACAACCCTGGCCGGTATGGCCCCGGCGCTCCGGGATACGAGCAGGCCGTCCGCGCCGTCGAAACGGTCTTTGAGGGCAACGCACCAGACCCGACCGGTGGGGCAACACACTATTGGGCGCCGCGTGGCATGCCCGGTGGGCGTGATCCATATTGGGCTGGTAGTGAGCAGGGAGAGGCAGGGCGCCTGCGTATCGGCAACCATGTCTTTCTGCCCCAGCAATCGCCACAGACTGCCCTTGCAGCCGCAAACCAGATGGCTGGCACGCCACCACCCCGCCCCGAGTCTTTGAGCGCCTACGCTCCTCAATCATCTCGCGCCTCTGTGCCTCAGTTGCCGCCTCGCTTGCCACAGCGCGACCCGCGCGCCGCCTCGCAGCAGATCAACGCAATGGCCGGTGCCGTTCCCGATGCGGTTCTGCCGAGGCTTAATGACGCCAATATCAACGAGCGCATGATCGACACGTTCGGTCCCGATCCGCAGGCGACAAGCCCAACGCAAGCCATGTGGCCGGAATATAGCAACTGGCTCGAGCAGTCATCGCCTGCAACGCCATCAAGCCGTGGCGTGCCACCTGCGCCCCCGCCCAACATTCCCGGCATGCCTTCCGGGCGTGGCAGGGCTCAGCAAGCCCCGGCTGCGCCTTACCCTGAGCGTGTAACGGCAAGCCTCAACAACGTCTTGAGTAGCCAGGTCATGGACCCCGCAACAGATATGGGGCCGTTCAACAACATCATCGCGCAACACCAGCCCGCACCGATTGTGCCGCCTTTGCCGCAAGCCGACCCGCGCCCAAGGCTTGGTTACACGCCTTTCCCATGGCCTGACGATCTGCCCAGCGGCCCGACGCCTCCAGGCATCCCGAGTGCGGTTCCTGTGCAGCAGCCCGCGCCTGTCAGGATCGCGGACTTGCCGCCCCTCCCTCAGGGCATGCCCACAAGCGTTGCTACAGCTCCGGTTCCCCCACAACGACCCACTGGACTAGCTGCTGCGCAGCCTGTCCATCAGCAGCCAACCCAAACCGCAGCACTACCGCAGATAGCACCAGTGCCGCCCCAGCGCCCCCCGATGGCGACATATGCGGGCGCCACGGCTGGCTTTAATCCAATCGAGCAGGCCGGGGAGTTCCTTGGCGGGTTCGCGGCCAATGGTGGCGTGCTGGGTGTGGGCTTAAATGCGCTCATGGGACGGGGGCTATTCCCCGGCGATGCTGGCGTCATCCCGCAATTCAAACAGTCCATTCAAGACCGCATGGACGAAGGCGCGGACCCGATCAGTGCGCTGTTTTCGCGCCGCGTCATGCCTGCCCCGACCTTCTCGACAACGCAGCCAGAAGGCCGATCGGTTTCCGCCACCCAAGTCGGCCCATCGGGCTCGCGACAGGGTTTCCTCACCGCTTCCCAGAAGCCGCGCGTCGGCTCGGGCAATTACAACGCATCGGTTCGAGACGCCAACATGGCCGCTTTGCGCGGTGTCGAGGGCCGCACCATGCGCGAGAAGATCGACAATTACCAGCGCTCCGGCGGCACGCTCTACCGGGCATAGAAGAGGGTAACAAATGGCCAAAGCCAACATTGCTCAGTGGGACACTACGGCGGGCAGTAACACCGACATCAACGATATCTCGCTTGCCGAGAACGTGATGAAGCCCCCTGCAGTCAACAACGCATTTCGGGAAACCATGGCGCAGATCGCGCAGTGGACCAGCGAAGGCACGATCGCCAGCGCGACGACATGCGATATCGGGGCGCAGGACGAAGAGTTCCTTAACGTCACCGGCACCACGACCATTACCAGCTTCGGAACGGTTCGAGCGGGGACGAAGCGCACATTGCTTTTCGCCGGCGCGCTGACGATCACGCACAACGGCACCAGCCTTATTCTGGCGTCGGGCGAGAACTTCGTCACAGCGGCGGGTGATATCCTCACCTTCATCTCGGAAGGCGGCGGCAACTGGCGCCAACTTGTGGATTCCAGCCGATTGGCTAAGGATGGCGCCAATATCGGCTCAGTAACCGAGCGCGGGACGTTCCTGTCCAACATCGGGGCGGGCGTCCTTTCGGGCTTCCGCAACAAGATCATCAACGGCGATTTCGTCGTCAACGTGAACAACGCTGCCGCTACTCTGCAAAAGTACGTCATCGACCGCTGGTATCACGATTGGAACGGTTCCGGGATTGCCCCGACAGTTTCCAGGCAAAACCACACACCCGGCCAAACCGCAGTGCCCGGAAATCCGTCGTTCTTCCTCAGGATGGACCAAGGGTCGGCTCCATCCGGCCAAAGCGCAAGCAAGCTGTTGCAGCGTATCGAGGACGCCGGAACTCTGGCGGGAGAAACGGCGACCTTTACGATTTACCTCAAGGCAGCAGCAAACCTAACGCTGCCCGGTCTGTATATCATTCAGAATTTCGGCGCTGGCGGCGGTACTGGGTCAAAAGTTGTTGTAGCGAGCAGCCTGTCTCTCACCACGTCATGGCAGAAGTTCACGTTTACCGTTGATGTGCCCAGTGTAACGGGCGGGCTGTTGGGTAGCGAGACGTGGCTGGAATACGGCATTGATCTGCCGCTCAACTCGACTTGGACGATTGATATTTCGCACGCATCTTTGGTGTCTGGGGATGCGACGGGCGAAACGGACGCGTTCGCAGCACGGCATATCCAGCAGGAAGTGGCGATGTGCCAGAGGTATTTTCAGACGATTTACGGAGAGGAACGATGGGATCTTGCATCTACAAGCGAAAACAACATGTATACGATCGCCCATCCAACAAAAATGAGAACAACTCCGTCTTCGTCTGTAAGAAGCCAGATTGTTACGGTAAACATAGCGGACTACACTCTTAGTCCTAGGGACGCAACCTCATCGGCACTTAGCATAACTGGGGGTGCTGTTGGTGGCGCTCAACTTCAAGCTGTTTTTAATTTGGATTCGGAACTCTGATCATGAAAATTCTTGGCTATTTGAAGAATGGCGATATAGATATTTTTATTGGAGGCGAAAGACTAATCGTCCCAGATGTTTCGTCAAATAGACACCGCCGTATGATCACTGAATGGGAGGCCGCAGGAAACACAATTCCGCCCTATGTTCCACCCGCGCCCGCAGTCGCAGAAGTCAAGGCAGAAGCCAACCGGCGCATTACTTATGCCTATCCCCTATGGCGTCAGATAAACATCATCCGAGACGGTGGCGACGGGTTGGCAGATATGTCGGCGTTCATCGACGGGTTGCGGGCGAAATCAAACAAGATCGAGGCGATGAAGCCCATACCGCCTGACTTCCGCGACGATAAGTATTGGTGATCAGACCGCAGCCCCGCCCCAGAGCGGGGTTTTTCTTTCACTCAACACACAGGTAGAACCATGGCACGTGCTGCGTTTTTTGACGCGGTGCGATCCTCTTTGTTTGGAGGGTCGCTATCGAAAGAGCAAGTTGACGGCATGGAGGCGCTTCTTGACGCCGGCCAGCGCTACGAGCTCACAAACCCCCACCACATGGCGAACGTGCTGGCTCAGGTCTATCACGAGACCGGCACCCACATGCTGGGCATCAAGGAAACCGTGATGCCGTCGCACAAGGACAAGAACCCGTCCGATGCAACGGTGATCGACAGGCTAGACCGCGCCTACGCCAAGGGTCAACTGCCATGGGTCAAGACGCCATACTGGCGTGATGGATGGTTTGGTCGCGGCCCCATCATGGCAACGCACAAAGCCAACTATGAAAAGCTGGGCAAGCGCATCGGCGTGGATCTGGTGAAAAACCCCAACCTCGCCATGGATCGCAACATCGGCGCCTCCATTGCCATGATCGGTATGAAAGAGGGCATGTTCACGGGCAAGAAGCTTGCTGACTACAATTTCCCTGCCGCTATCGATGCCCCGGTCAAGTCTAACCCGCGCCGCATTGTCAACGGGCAGGACGGCACCGACGCGAAGGTTGCCGGGTATCATCGCGCATTCTATTCCGCGTTGGTGGCAATGGGCTGGCCAGAGACCGTCCCACCGAAGCCCGCACAGCCGCCCAAACCCGCTCCGGCCCCAACACCCTCTCCAAGCGCCCCAGCCCAGCCCAACGGCTCCGCTGGCGCCGTGTTGGCCATTATCGCGGTCATCCTCGCCGCCGTGTCCTACTTCATCTTTGGTCGCTGAAAGGAAAGCACCATGCTCACAACCATCATGACGGCGATAAGCCAGAACGCCGCGCTCGGCTGGATCGTGCGCCGTATCTTCGACTGGGGCGGGTGGCTGCTGTCCATCATCGGCGGCGCGCTGGCCCTGTGGTCGCAGCTCGATCCCGTCACTCAGGCCACGCTCCTGACTGTCCTGCAAGGGAACTGGGGCGAAGTGACGCTTGGCAGCGCCTTTGGCTTTGCGGCTCTGGTGATCAGTCAGTGGCGCTCGTGGCGCGCGACGGTGAAACCCCAGGTTGTGGACGGCCAGAAGCATCGCCGCGAACTGACCGACGCCGAGGCGCTTGCGATGAATAACGCCGCGACGGGACACAATCAGACGCACATCCAGCGCCGCTGACCCTCGCCCTGCCTGCCCACCCCTCAACGTGACGGGGGTCTTATGACACTCAAAGACGACGAGCCGTTCTCGGCCATACAACTGGCGCAGCTCAAGATGGTGGTCCGAGAGGCCGTCAAAGAGGAAATGGCCGATGCTGGGCTTCGCATTGACGACGCCAGTCATCAGGACGAAGCCAAGGAGGACTTCCGCTTTGTGCGGAGGCTCAGGAAGGCGGTTGATGGGGCAACGGGCAAGATCGGGGCGGCAGTGGTGCTCGGGCTGACCAGCGGCGTTCTATGGTTGATCTATCAGGGCATCAGGATTGCGGTGAAGTGATCCGGTGCCCAAAATGCGATGCCGATGTGCCCGACTGGAACGCTCATAGGGTGTCTGGGCGGCTGCTCATCACCTTCCGGCACTGCGATCGATCTTTCACCGCCGAGGCCGATATCGTCGTTACAGAGATTCGGGAGGGGTTGAGGCTGGTGAAGGGGTAGCAAGCCCCGCGAAGCCCGTTCGCGTCACGGCTTTCTCCGCCAGCGCTCGGCTAAGGTCTCAAACTCAGAGAAGAGTTTTTGATTGTTATCTACGCGCCGAACCTCGTCGATAAACGGTTTGATCTTGTCGTAGTCGGAAATGACCGTCGACCTATAGAACCGCTTCATCATTTTTTCGTCCATCACGCCCTTCAGGACTCCGATAGATACTATTTCATAGTCGTTCAGGATCGCGGCGATCACTCCGGCCTCGTCGCTATCGCGCTTGGCCGCTTGGGCTAATGCGGTGAGTTGCCCATTTTCGCCGTCCCTAAGCGCAATGAACTTTTGACGAGCCTTGATGTAGTCTTCGTCCCAAAGGAGGTTCACAATGTTGTTGAACGTCAAAACCTGGCGGGAGATGCGTCGTTGCCAGTAAGCGCCGGCCGCCGCAGCGATCAGTACGGCGCCCGCAGATATGAAAATGGCCCAAGGAACCCCTGGGCCACTCGCAATTACAGATACAGCCTCATTCTCCATGAACTGGCCGATCGGAGCCTACCGGCCCCAGCCTTCGCGATTGATAATGTTCATGTGTGGTCTCCTTGGTTGTCCCTTTGACAATCCCGGTCCCTCCCGAGAGTTCCCTCATAAAGGGGGCGTTGACCTTACCTTGTCAAGGCGGCGTTGAATAATCGTTACCAACGGTCGACGGTATGGGCCTTATATAGTAGCCCCTTATGGAAGTCCCAAGACCTAGTGTTCATAACCGCGTCAGTGGTTCCGTTCCTACTTGCCATGCCTCTCGCGCCACGCCTTGTGCGCCGCATCGGCCCTAAGCCTCAGTGCCGCTTGTCATCGAGCAGATCGGGCCAATCCCATCTATTGCAGAGCCGCGAACCGCGCCAGTATAGCAGATATCGCAGCCATGTGAATCGGGCATCAGCGCTTTCCACTATGGTGATGCATGAGCCTGATCGCCAACTGCTCCGGGTTCACGCGCTCCCACGTCTCATAGGCTGCCCTGATCTTCTCCAGAGCCTCTGACATGCTCCCCGCCGTTCCGCTATCAATCCCCGACCAGACCGTGGACCATTGCCACAGCCCTTTCTCTTTGCCGTTGGGGATATAGGTCACGCGTCCAACGTCGAGGCCATCGCGATACACCACGCGGTCTGTGTCTTTGTGTTCGGGGTCTGGCCATGTGGGGCGATGGGAAAACTGGGGCATGGTCAGGGTTTAGCTGTCACAACAGGCAACCACTTCCAGTCAGCATATTTGTCGCCAGCCTCACGCATGTGCGTGTAGCGCTTCAGCGAAGACCAAGACCGGTGCCCCGAAACCGTAGCAGCATGCGGAATGTTCATGCCCATCTCAAACAGCCGTGACACCCCCTCATGGCGCAGATCGTGGAACGTCAGGTCCTTGATGTCGAGGAACTGGCATGCCCGCGTAAAGGCCGCGCTGATGGCGTCGGTCGAGTAGGGGAATATCTGGTCTGCCAGCTTTGGCATGCTCTCGATGACGGCTATGGCCGGATCGGGCAAATCGCACCAGACATCGTTCCCCACCTTCTGCCCCGGATGCTTCATGTCCCGCACAAGTATGCGCTTGTGCTTTGGCTCGAAGTCCCGCCATTCAATCCGGGTGATTTCCTCCTGCCGCCGTGTCGAGAACAGCGCGAAAGCGATGATCTTGTGCATCGGAGCGGCAGTCGAGCGCCTTTGCATCCTCTCCACAAAATACCCCATTATCTTGTCTAGCTCATCGAGCGTCGGCCTACGGTCACGCTGCGCTGATTTCGTCACCAGCCCAAGACGCTTGCACACGCGGGTCGCGTCCTGCATTGCCTGTTCATCCAGTGGGAAGCCCCACGCTGGCCGAGCGATAGCGAAGACAGCCCCAAGGTGCGAAAGATAGTTACCGACCGTCTGGGGCTTTCTCTGGCCACTCAGTGCCTGTGCAAAGGACACTATATCGGCACTACCGATATCACCGCACTGCATGTCGGCAATCTCGTAGTCCTTGATCGATCGCAGTACTTGGGCCTTGGTCTTGCCGATCTCTTTCAAGGACTCGTTGACGTACCGATCGATGGCATCGCCCAGCGTGCCATCCGCCTTGCCGGTACGATTGAGCGCCCCCGGCTTTTTCAACTCCCCTTCGCGCTTCTCCATCCACGCCCGAGCAGCGGGCTTGCGATCAAAGGTCTGCGCCTTGCTATAGACCACCCGGCCATCACGCTTTATGACAATCTGCGCGGTATAGCCCATCGTGCCGTCCTTGCGGCGCCGGGCGATTATCGTTCCCATCAGTCTTACATGGCCTCCCTGAAGGCTTACATTGTAAGACCGGGGTTTGATAAACTGTCAAGAACGAGACGAAACCGGGAACAAATCGGCAGTGCCAGAAATCGCCAAGACGCCCAGCCAGTCTGAAAAAGCGTGGTATTACAAGGCCCGAGCGTTCAGTGTGGCCCCCATGATGGACTGGACGGACCGCCATTGCCGGTATCTGCACCGGCAATTGTCCGGCCATGCGCTGCTCTTTACCGAGATGGTGACGAGCGCGGCGCTGGTGCATGGGTATGCGGAGCGGCTGTTGGGCTATGACGCGAGCGAGCACCCGGTGGCGGTGCAGCTTGGCGGCTCGGACCCGCGGGAGCTGGCCGAGGCGGTGAAGATCTGCGACCGGTTCGGGTATGATGAAATCAACCTCAATATCGGGTGCCCGTCCGATCGGGTGCAGTCGGGCAAGTTCGGGGCGTGCCTGATGGCCGAGCCCGATCTGGTGGCCGAGTGCCTGCGTGTCATGCGGGACGCGACCGATACGCCGGTGACGGTGAAATGCCGGATCGGGATCGACGATCAGGATTCGGAAGCCGATTTGAACCGGTTCGTGGATGCCGTGGTGCCGACCGGGATCGATGCGCTCTATGTGCATGCGCGCAAGGCTTGGCTCAAAGGGCTGTCGCCAAAGGAAAACCGGGACATTCCGCCGCTCGATTACGACCGGGCCTATCGGCTGAAGCAGCGGCTGGGCGATTTCCCGGTGATGATCAATGGCGGGATCACGACGCTGGAGGCGTGTGACGAGCACTTGCGCCATGTGGATGGCGTGATGCTGGGGCGGGCGGCGTATCACGAGCCGATGATCCTGGCCGATGTCGATGCGCGGTTTTTCGGGGCGGATGCGGCAGCCAAGACGCTAAACGATATCGAGCGCGCCATGAGCGCATATGCGGAGCGGGAACTGGGCAGGGGCGTGCGGCTCAACCAGATCACGCGCCACATGCTGGGGCTGGCCAATGGCCTGCCGGGCGCACGGCGGTTTCGGCAGATATTGTCGGTCGAGGCGTGCAAGCCGGGGGCCGGCGTCGAGGTGATCGCCGCAGGGTTTGCCGCGATCGACCGGCAAGCCGCGCGAGTCGCCTGAGGCGATTAGAGATTTTCAGAGTCCTCGCAAGTAACGCCGAATCCCGGGAATAAATCCCAGGATGCTGGTGGTCATCATTTTCACGATGATCCATCTGTGTTGTGCTTGCTCCCTTTGTTGGAAAGTGTCCGCTCCATGACCGAATTTACGCCTTTTGCGTCCCTTTTCGGGGGCGCATTGATTGGACTCGCCGCAGTTTTGCTGATGGCGCTGCATGGCCGCATCGCCGGGATGACTGGCATCCTCTCCGGCATCATTCCGCCCCTGGCCGCCGACTGGGACTGGCGCGCGGCGTTTATTGCCGGGGCCGTTGTCGCGCCCGTTTTTGTAGTCGCGCTGTTCGGCGACATCGTGGCGTTCGACAGTCCCGCTCCGGTTCAATTGCTGATTATCGGCGGGCTGATCGTCGGCGTCGGGGTGACGCTGGGCGGGGGCTGCACGTCAGGGCATGGCGTGTGCGGGATTGCACGGTTTTCCAAGCGTTCCATCGTCGCAACGCTGGTCTTCATGGCGACGACCGCCGCAACGGTTTTCGTCATTCGTCATGTGATCGGAGGGTTCTGATGCGCAGGATCGTATTTGCCGGGCTGATCGGCCTGATCTTCGGGGCGGGCATTGCCATCTCGGGCATGATCAATCCAGCCAAGGTGTTCAACTTTTTCGACTTTGCAGGCACATGGGACCCGTCACTGGCCTTCGTCATGGGCGGAGCGCTTCTGGTGACGGCAATTGGATATCGCTTCGTGCTCAAGCGTCCGGCGCCAGTGCTCGATACGCGCTTTCACCTGCCCACGAAGCGAAAGATCGACGTTCCGCTGGTCGCGGGATCGGCGATCTTCGGGGTGGGCTGGGGCATCACCGGTTTCTGCCCGGGCGGTGCGATCCCGGCGCTGGGGCTGGGGGAGGTCGATGCGCTGATCTTTGTGGCAGCGATGGTAGCGGGCATCGCCGTCACCCGCTTTGTCCGGACGGCGATGGCCGGCCGCGCGGCCACAGACAGCCTCTAAGGCCCATTTTTGTAACAGGCGCGTGGATGCAGATGCTTCTCGTCTAATCGTGCAGTTCGAGGGAGTCCTGGCTGACGGTGTAGCGGGACAGGGTTTCGAGGAAGGTCATGCCGAGCAGCGAGGTGTCCAGCGCGTTGTCCTGCACGATGAAGGCGCGGATGTTGGAGCGGACGATATTGCCCACTTCGAGCTGGTCGATGCGAACGGGGGCGGCGGCGCCTGTGCCGTTGGCGGTCTGGACCGGGACGGTGAACGAGAGCGACCGCGTATCGATGCCGGCGGCTTCCGCGTCGCGCAGCGAGAGCACCACGGCGCTGGCGCCGGTATCGAAGATCATGGGCACTTCGGCGCCGTTGATGCGGGTATCGATGCGGAAACTGCCGCCGAACGAGCGGGCGACATGGACATTGCCGGTTTGCGGATCGACGATCGCCGCGCCGGGCTGAAGCGAGCCCATGACGCGCTGACCGACGCTTTGGAGTTCGCCGCGATAGGTATAGCCGACCAGAAGCACGGCGCCGATGGCGACCCAGATGGCAAGCGCCGAAATGATTTCGCCCAGCCTGTGCCGCCGCCCGACAAGGGCGCTGGCCAGAAGCGTGCCGATGACCA
Organism: Pelagibacterium luteolum; assembly: GCF_900100665.1. Classification (GTDB taxonomy): domain Bacteria; phylum Pseudomonadota; class Alphaproteobacteria; order Rhizobiales; family Devosiaceae; genus Pelagibacterium; species Pelagibacterium luteolum. The sequence continues at coordinate 117,374 of NZ_FNCS01000002.1, read as the reverse complement.
CGAGCGGGATGGCGCGGGCCGTTTCGCCTTGCGTCAGCCCGAACAGCGCGCCGAAATCGGCACTGATCGCGATGGCGATGCCGACGACGATCAGGATGGCAAAGGCGACAAAGAGCATTGATCGGTCCGAAACGATTAGCCGGTTACAAAACGCATAAAGGCACCCAGGAGAGCGATTTCAAGAAGCGCCTGCAAGGCTCCGATGAGATCGCCGGTCTGACCACCCACCAATCGGTCACAAAGCCGTGTCCAACCCCATGCCAATAGCGCGCCGATAGCAAACGCCACGATCAGGCTCAGCAAGCCCGCGAACGGTGCTGCAAGAACGAACGTGACAACGCCGGAAAAAACGAGCCCGAGTGTAAATCCGTTCCGCGAAATCTGGCCGGCGGCTGCTGCTGCGCCTGTGGCGCGGGCGGGTGGCAGGGCCAGGGCGACGTAGAGCGAGCCTGAACGGGCGAGGGTGGTCGTCGCCAGCCATATCCCGGCGGCGGCAAGCGGGGATTGTGCCGCGATGGCCGAAAGCGCTGCGATCTTCATCCCGACAACGAAAACGATGGCGAGGACGCCATAGGTGCCGTGGCGGCTGTCTTTCAGGATTTCCAATCGACGTTCGGGGGTCGAACCGCCGAACAGGCCATCCCACGCATCGGCGACTGCGTCTTCGCTCATGGCGCCGGTTATCATGGCGGATGCGGCGGCGGCGAGGACGGCGGAAAAGAGGGGCGGGAAGCCCGCGATGAGGAGGACATAGAGGAGAGCGGCGGGGACGAGGCCGATCAAGAGGCTCGCAAACGGCAAGGCGATGGCCATGCGGTTGAGGCTTGGGGCTTCATGCGGGCGCGGGCCGGTGGGCAGGCGGGAGAAAAACCGGATCGCCATGACGAGGTCGGCGATGAATGACCGCCCGCTGCTCGGCGCGTCGTGGTCGGTCTCGCTCAATTGCGTTTTCCTTCGTCTTGGCTCAAAAGGAGCACCCTTCTAGACCATGATTCCGCTTCGATGAATCGGAATCATGGTCTAGGCCCTTGTTTGGTCGTGAGATCGAACCGGAAAAGTCTGCAACTTTTCCTGATCTCGCGTCATCACCCGAATCCCGGAGCGACCATGACTGCCCAAGCCTTTGCCGATTTTCAGGATCTCTTGATGCTCGGGCCAGAGGGCGACGAGGCGGCGGTGGCGGCGGTTCGCGCGCGTGATGCGCAATTGACCAAGCCGGCTGGATCGATGGGCGAGATGGAAAAACTCGTCGAGTTCCTGGCGCGCTGGCAGGGCAAGGCGACCCCGACCATGGAAGACCCGATGGTCGCGATTTTTGCCGCCAATCACGGCGTGACCGATCAGGGCGTTTCGGCGTTTCCGCGCGATGTGACCCAGCAGATGGTCAACAATTTCACCAAGGGCGGCGCGGCGATCTCCCAGATCTGCGCGCTCCACGAGATCAATCTGCGCGTCTTCGAACTGGCGCTCAACATGCCGACGGGGGATATCACCGTGGTGCCCGCGATGGACGAGCGCACCTGCGCGGCGACCATTGCCTACGGGATGGAAGCGATTGCGGGCGATGTGGACTTGCTGTGCATTGGGGAGATGGGCATCGGCAATACGACCGTCGCTGCGGCGATCTATGCGGCGCTGTATGGCGGGACCGGCGCCGATTGGGTGGGGCGCGGAACCGGGGTGGACGATGCGGGATTGCAGCGCAAGGCGGACGCCGTCGATCGCGCGCTGGCGCGACACGCGGGACGGCTTGCAACGCCATTCGACATTCTGGCCAATCTGGGCGGGCGCGAGATTGCCGCCATGGTCGGGGCGATCATCGCGACGCGGCATCAGAAGGTTCCGGTGATCGTCGATGGGTTCGTCGCGACGTCGGCAGCGGCGATCGCGCATGCGGTCAATCCCGGCGCGATCGATCATTGCCTTTTCGCGCATGTCTCGGCGGAAAGCGGGCATGCTCGCGCGCTTGAAGAGATGGGCAAGCCCGCGCTGCTCGATCTCGGGATGCGGCTGGGCGAGGGGAGCGGCGCTGCGCTGGCGGCTGTGCTGTGCAAGACCGCGCTGCACCTGCACAAGAACATGGCGACCTTCGCCGAGGCGGCAGTGGATGAGAAATCGTCCTGAGGGCTGGTATCCGGCAGCGCTGAATGGAGCGATGCCGCTCCGCTCCGGGGAAAAAAACCGGTGACGGCGTGGGGTGGGATTTTTCTTGATCAAACGACCTCTCGGTCAAAAGGGAGTTTCCGAAATGTATGCGCTTTATATCGCCAACAAGAATTACTCGTCCTGGTCGCTGCGGCCTTGGGTGTTGCTCGAGGGGCTGGGGATCGACTTCGAGGAGCGGTTCGTGCCGTTTCTCCAGGGGTCGAGCTATGAGGCGTTTCGCTCGTTCTCGCCCAGCGGGCTGGTGCCCTGCCTTGTCGATGGCGATGTGACGGTGTGGGATTCGCTGGCCATCACCGAATATGTCGCCGAAGACCACCCGCAAGTCTGGCCGACCGATCGCGCGGCGCGGGCCTGGGCACGGTCTGCGGCCGCTGAAATGCATTCGGGGTTTTCGACCCTGCGCAATGTGTGCGGCATGAATGTCGGCGTGCGGGTGAAGCTTCACGAGGTGAGCGACAAGCTGCAGCGGGATATCGATCGGATCGACGAGCTTTGGACAGAGGGCCTATCGCGGTTCGGCGGGCCGTTCCTGGCGGGAGAGGCGTTCACCGCGGTGGATGCGTTTTTCTGTCCGGTGGCGTTTCGGATCATGACGTATGATCTGAAGCTGAGCGACACCGCCCTGGCCTATGCCGAGCGGCTGCGGCAGCTGCCGGCGATGCGGAAATGGTATGAGGCGGGTGTTGGCGAGACGATCCGCGATTTGCCGCATGACGCCGAGATTGATGGTGTCGGAACGCTGATCGAGGATTTGCGGGCGGTTTAGGCGCTGGGGGCGCAACGCCTGGATCACGGGTTTGGGTGTGGCGGACCGTGGTGGCTGAGAGCCCTGACGACCGCCCAACCCTCAGACGGCTTCGGAGTAAATCTCGAGGCGATTTGACGTTTCGACGACGGGGGCCATGCCTTCCATGACGCGGGCGCGGGGGAAGGTGGCGATGACTTCGGTACCGAACCGGAGTTTGGAGAAGAGGTCGAACCGGCCCTGATGCAGCTCCATGATGCGCTGCACGATGGGGAGGCCGAGTCCGGCGCCCTGTTCGGCGGTCTTCTGGGCGAGTGAGCCCTGGCCGAACGAGGAGAGTACGGTTTCGATTTCGTCCTCGGGAATGCCCGGACCATTGTCCATGACCGACACGAACTGCCCGCCATCGGCGCTGCGGCTGACGGTCAGGATGATCTTGCCCGATTGCGGAGTGAACTTGATGGCGTTGGAAAGTAGGTTCAGGACCACCTGACGCACGGAGCGCTCGTCGGCCCAGAGCTTGGGCAGTGCGTCACTGGCTTCGAACTGGAAGTCGATGTTTTTGGTGCGCGCGCGGATTTCCAGCATGCGGCGGCAATCATCGGCGATATCGACGAGGCTGACAGCCTCTTCGGTGAGGTCGTATTTGCCAGCCTCGATCCGCGAGAGATCGAGCAATTCATTGATAAGGTTCAAGAGGTGCTGGCCGCTGGCGTGGATGTCTCCAGCGTATTCCTTGTATTGGGCGACGGCGTGTGCGCCCAGCAGCTCGGATTTGAGCACTTCGGAAAAGCCGATGATTGCATTGAGCGGGGTGCGCAACTCGTGGCTCATGGTGGCGAGGAAACGCGATTTGGCGATATTGGCCTGCTCGGCCTCGCGGCGCGCTTCGTCGGACATCGAGCGCGCTTCCTCGAGTTCGAGGATCAGAGCGTCTTTTTCCCACTGGTGCTCGAGATTGACGATCTCGGATTTGTGCAGCTGGCGCGTGAGGAAGAGGAAGAAGAAAAAAGCACCGAAAGTGACGACCGACATCGCGTAGTTGAGCGTGCCGCCATTCATGGTGAGCATGACTGCGACGCTCATCGTGCCCGGAAAGGTGGCGGCAAGCGTGGCCACGGGCAGGGTGCGGGTGGCGACGGCATTGGCTGCGATGCCGACCAGCAGCATGGCAAAAATGATGACCTGGATGTCCTGTCCGCCGCCGGAGATGGCGAGGACGGGGAGGGTGGCCCAGGCAAGGCCATTGATTGTTTCGCCAATGACGAAAGTGCGCGTCCAGCGCTTGGCGTCAAAGCTCCGCCCCTCATCGCGCTGGAGATTGCGGCTGAGCATGGTGACGCCAAGGATGGCAACAGCGGCGACGGTCGCCCAGATGACCACGGTCGTGACCGGAATCCAGAGCACCGCTGCGAGCGACAGCATCACGACGAGCAAAAGGGTGGGCACCAGGCTCGTCAACCGGGCCTTGGCGTAATTGTCGAGTAACTCGAAGTCGAAGGTGGAGCGGGTGCCTGAGCTTGACGTCAGCCGTTGGCGGGCGTCGAGCACGGCCCGCTGCACGGTTCTGCGCGGTTCGCGTGCGTGACGCGACGCGTCCGCTGCTCTACTGGCCGGGCTGGAAACCATACGATACTCGTTACGCTACAAACTACTCATCGGGATGAAAACTGCTCAGCCCGTACGCGAGGTTCAAAGCTATGTCGTATGTGGTTAACAGGGCGTTGAAAGGTCCATGCGAAAGAGACGCAATTTTCACCATAGAGGGCTGGACGGTCGCTTGCGGAGCTGAATCCGGCACGGCGCGGCGTTAACCTTCATGCGGCTTGACATGGGCAAGACGGGCACGTCAAATACCGCGTCCGGGCGGACAGTTTTCCAGCATGACGGAAAATTTGGGTCAATTTTAGAAAATATGTTCCTGGGGGTAGAATGGCGCTCGACAAACTCGACCGCAAAATCCTGCAATTGCTCCAGAAGGATGCAACCATGCCGGTGGCCGAAATCGGCCGCAAGGTCGGGCTGTCGACAACCCCGTGCTGGCGCCGCATCCAGAAGATGGAAGAAGAGGGTGTCATCAAGCGCCGGGTGGCGGTGCTCGACCCCGAAAAGGTTAACGCCGGCGTGACGGTGTTCGTGGCGGTCAAGACCAATGAGCACAATGATGCCTGGCTGCGCAAATTCGCAGCCGTGGTCGAGGACTTCACAGAGGTTGTGGAGTTTTATCGTATGAGTGGCGATGTCGACTATCTGCTGCGCGTCGTCGTGCCCTCGATCCAGGCCTATGACGTGTTTTATAAAAAACTCATCTCCCGCATCGCGCTCTCGGATGTGAGTTCGTCGTTTGCGATGGAGCAGATCAAGTACACGACCGCCCTGCCGCTTGAGTTTGCAGTGGTAGGGGACTGAGCAGGCCCGATATTCGGTGCCTGCGGCCCGCTGGATCCCGGGAATAAATCCCTGGATGACGGTGGTGGGTGGGCCTGCCGTGCTCGTGAGCGTGGGCGTTGTTGGCTTGATCGCTGCGTTTTCCCCGGGGTCATCCCGGCCCTGAGCCGGGACCCAGTATGCTCCGTGTGGGCGGTGGGCAGCGGCGCTTGCCATCTTGTCCGAGCATACTTGGCCCCGGGACTTCGCCCGGGGTGACAGCTGTGGGGCGCGGCAGGCTGGCTGGGTCCCCGGGTCAAGCCCGAGGATGACGGAGAGGGCTGGGGTAGGCGCGGGAGGCGAGCAGGGCGTCTATTGCCTCGTCACCCACCCGTCACGGACATGTGGCGCTCGACGGCGGGGGCCGAGCGGCGTTCGATGACGAAGTCGTGGCCTTTGGGTTTCAGGATCATGGCGCGGTCGAGGGCGGCGTCGAGGCCGGCGGGGCCGCTGTCGCGCATGGCGGCGCGAAGGTCGACCTTGTCGTCCTGGCCAAGGCACATATAGAGCTGGCCGGTGCAGGTGAGGCGGACGCGATTGCAGCTTTCGCAGAAATTGTGTGAGAGCGGGGTTATGAACCCGATCGTGCCGCTGGTTTCCGCAATCTGCATATAGCGGGCAGGGCCGCCAGTGCGCTTGGCGATGGGGGTGAGCGTATAGCGCTCGGCCAGTCGGTCGCGCACAGTGCGCAAGGAGAGATGGGTGTCCGACCGGTCGGCGGAGACTTCGCCCAGTGGCATTTCCTCGATCAACGTCAGCTCCATGCCGTTGCTATGGGCCCATTCCATCATGGGGACGATCTCATTCTCGTTGACGCCCTTGATGGCGACCATGTTGAGCTTGACGGCGAGCCCGGCCTCGCGCGCGGCGCGAATGCCGTCGAGCACCTGGTCCAATCGACCCCTGCGGGTGATGGCGGCAAATTTGTCGGCATCGAGTGTGTCGAGCGAGACGTTGATGCGCTTCATGCCCAGTTCGACAAGGCGCACAGCGTGCTTTGCAAGCTGGCTGCCATTGGTCGTGAGGGTGAGTTCATCGATCTGGCCGGTTGCCAGATGGTCGGCGGAAATGGCCTCGATGAGCTTGATGATGTCGCGGCGCACAAGTGGCTCGCCGCCGGTGAGGCGCACCTTGCGCACGCCGCGTCGGACAAAAGCACCGATGACCTCGCGGATTTCCTCAAAGCTCAGCACTTCGCTCTTGGGCAGGAACACCATGTCCTCGCTCATGCAATAAGTGCAGCGGAAATCGCATCGGTCTGTGACCGACACCCGCAGATAGGTGACGTGTCGTCCAAAGGAATCGACGAGGGGGCGCTGCGAATAGGAGGCTGTGGTGTTCATGAGACCAATATAGGCATGTTGCTCAATTCGGCAAAGCACGCTTGCGACACCTGCCGAAATTTCCGCCTCGCGGCATGATTGGTGGTGGTTGCAACTGAAGGAGCGTTGACACAACGGGCGAACTGTTTTTCTAAAAGCGCCACATGGAGGAGATGGCGATGAGCGAAGACCTCAAGCGTAAGGCGGCGGAAGCGGCCATGGGAGAAGTCCGCTCGGGCATGCGCATCGGGCTGGGCACAGGATCGACGGCAAAACATTTCGTCGACCTTCTGGGCGCGGAGGTGGCCAAGGGATTTGAGTGTCTGTGCGTTCCCACCTCGGAGGTGACCGCGGCGCAGGCAAAAAGCCTCTCGATACCGCTTACGACGCTCGAAGAGATCGACAGCCTCGATGTGACGATCGATGGGGCCGATGAGATCGATGCCCAGTTCCGGCTGATAAAGGGCGGCGGCGGTGCACTTTTGCGCGAGAAGATCGTCGCAGCCGCATCGGCCAAAATGGTCGTCATCGCCGATGAATCCAAACTCGTCGAGACGCTGGGCGCCTATCCGCTACCCATCGAGATCAATCTTTTCGGGCAGGCGGCGACGGAGCGCGCCATCCTTCAAGTGATGAATGCCCATGGCGCACAAGGCGGCAAAACGCTGCGTCGCAAGGCCGATGGCGAGCCCTATTTCACCGATGGCGGACACTTGATCATCGACGCATCTTTTGGCCGCATTTCCGACGCAGAAGCGATTTCTCGGGCCCTGCTGGATATCCCTGGCGTGGTCCAGCACGGGCTGTTTATCGGTTTGTGCTCGGAAGCCTATCTTGCCACGGCTTCAGGGACGCTCAAGCTATCCGATTCTGCCCGAAACATTTAACGCGAGGGACCGTACGCACAATGACCTTCCTGCCCAAACTGCGCCGGCTGACCGCTGCGCTTCTGATCTCCGGCATGGCCTTCGCCTCGCCCGCACACGCGCAGCTGGAGATTTCTCCAGAGCATCTGGCCAAGGCCCGCGAGTATGTGGACCTCACCGATTCCGCCCAGCTTTACGAGCGCGCGCTGGTGGAAATGGGCCTTCGCGTCATGCGGCTGATGATTCAAGAGGATCCTTCGCTGCGCGATCCGCTGATCAACGCGCTGCAGACGGTTTACGACAATTACCTCCTCAACCGCGATCCGCTTTACAACCAGTTCGCGCGCATCTACGCCGTTCGTTTCTCGGTGGAAGAGCTCGACGAAATTCTGGCCTTCTACAACACCCCGGTCGGCCAGAAGCTTTTGGGACAGAACGCCACGATCAATGAAGATCTGCAATTGGCGCTTCAGGTCTGGACCCGCAACATGTCCACAGAGTTTCTCTCGCGCGTGCGCACCGAACTGCGCAACCAGGGCTACAACGCTCCGCAGGTGCAAGACGACGCGGCGGCTCCCGCTGAAGAGGCCCCCGCGCAGTAATCGGCGCCAGGGCTTTGAAACATCGACCCCCGTCTTCCACAGGCGGGGGTTTTTTTGTGCGCCCCGGCGGCCTATATCCATCCGTCCGGAACCTGAGACTGCGAGGACCCCATGGCCCAAAAGTTTGATCTGATCGTTATCGGGGGCGGGTCCGGCGGCGTGCGGGCCGCGCGCATGGCCGCACAGTTCGGCGCCAAGGTCGCGATCGTCGAGGAATACCGCTATGGCGGCACCTGCGTCATCCGGGGATGCGTGCCCAAAAAGCTGTTCGTCTATGCGTCGCGCTTTGGCGAGATGTTCGACATCGCCCCCAGTTTCGGCTGGACGGTCGATGCGAAATTCGATTGGCCGACGCTGCTTGCCAACAAGGACAAGGAGATCGACCGGCTCGAAAAGATATACGAGACCCTGCTCAACACCGCCGGCGTCACGCTTTTCCATGCGCGCGCAACCTTGACCGGGCGAACCGGCGTCACGCTCTCGACCGGCGAGGAGTTGACGGCGGACAAGATATTGATCGCAACGGGCGGCGCGCCGTTCACGCCCAAGATTGAGGGCAGTGAGTTGGCGATCACCTCCAACGAGGCGTTTCATCTCGAAAAACTGCCCAAAACGATCCTGATCGAAGGCGGCGGGTATATCGCCGTGGAGTTTGCGACGATCTTTCACGGCCTGGGTGTCGATACGACGCTCGTTTATCGCGGCGACAAGATCTTGCGCGGGTTCGACAAGGATCTTCGCGAAGGGCTGGAAGACGGCATGCGCGAGCGCGGCATCCGGTTTCGGTATGGCTACAACATTTCGCGCCTGCGCAAGGACGGCGACGGCGTATGCGTGAGCTTTTCGCATGGCGAGGAAGCGACCTTCGATGCCGTGATGTTTGCGACCGGTCGCCGACCCAATACCGATGGACTGGGGCTCGAAACTGCGGACGTGCAGCGCGACCAGACCGGGGCCATCGTCGTTGACGAATATTCGCGCTCGTCATCGCCTTCGATCTATGCCGTGGGCGACGTCACGGGCCGCGCCGCGCTTACGCCCGTGGCGATCCGTGAGGGTTCGGCCTTCGCGCAGACCGTGTTCAACAACACTCCGACAACGGTGCCTTACCATCTCATCCCCACAGCGGTGTTTTCCGAGCCCGAGATCGGGACGGTTGGGCTGAGCGAGGAAATCGCCGCCGAGCGCCATCGTTCGATCGACGTTTACATCACCCGCTTCCGCCCCATGATGAACACGCTGTCCGACAAGCTCGAAAAGATGATGCTCAAGCTCATCACCGAAACCGACACAGGGCGCGTCCTCGGGTGCCACATCATGGGGCCGGGGGCGGGCGAAATGATCCAGCTTGTCGCCATCCCGATCGGCATGAACGCCACCAAGGAAAATTTCGACCACGCCATTGCCGTGCACCCAACGGCTGCAGAAGAACTGGTGACGTTCAAATCACCAAGCTATCGCGTGGTGGACGGGGAGAAGTGCAATCCGTGAGGGCGTTGGATCAGAGGAGCGCTGCTGCTGGACCGCGGGAATAAACCCCGGGGAGACGGCGGGGGAAAACATTGACGTCCCCACCAATGTCATCTCGGGATCATGCGGCGGCGGTCACATCGAACTCGAAATGGATGTTGGCGTAGGGAAATGAAATCCCTTTTTCGCTGCGATCGATCACGCCAGCCGTAATAAGGGTGGTGACGTCGCGATGCACAGCCTGAACATCGCGATCGACCCGACGCGCCACCTCCCGGATCGACAAGGTGCCCTGGCCGGCGAGAACTTTGACGATGGCGAGGCGCGCGGGTGCCAGAACGCGATGCATGTCTTCGTAGCTGGCGAAGTTCAGGGTCGGGGTGGCGGTATTCGCTTTGCCGTCGAGCGCGCGTCGGCCCGCGTCCAGCAGACGGGCCCTGGCCTCGTCGAGCGTGCCCAGTCTTACGGTCAATGTTGTCATGGGAGAATCCTTTCCATATCTGCATGAAAGGCATCTAGCAGCGCTTCGAGCGAAGTAAACTCGAACGGCTCTTCGTGGCCCTTCACATGTCGATGATCACCCTTGCCACGTTCGTTGTCATAGCGCAGGACGCATTCACCTTCGATCACCAGGGCCATGCGATATTTGAACCGATGAGCACTGCCGGGGACCGGCGCGGGCAGGTGCCACAAGACGATTTCGACGAACGTCGTATCGTTGACCACTGTCCTCGATTTTTCGATCAAGACGGCCCGCATGTTGTTACCAGTAACAACGGTTTGCAGTGTTGTCAATGAAGACAACGCGTCAAGGTTGGTGCTGAACCTCGGTCACATACTATAGAATACTTGGCATGCGGGGCTGCGCTTGGTAGACCGCGTCACCTTTCGGGTTTTCCCCGGGGGACAAACAGTTTTTGAATGAAGCGAGACATGCGATGAGCACGTGGACACCTGACAGTTGGAGAAACAAGCCAATCCTGCAGGTCCCGACCTATCCGAGCCAGACAGAGCTTGAGGCGGTCGAGGCCAAGCTCGCTTCGTTTCCCCCCTTGGTTTTTGCAGGCGAGGCGCGCGACCTCAAGGCCCATCTGGCCGAGGTCGCCAAGGGAAATGCCTTCCTGTTGCAAGGCGGCGATTGTGCCGAAAGCTTTGCCGAACATCACGCCGACCACATCCGCGATTTCTTCAGGGTGTTCCTGCAGATGGCGGTGGTCCTGACCCATGGTGCGTCAAAGCCTGTGGTGAAGGTCGGGCGTATCGCGGGGCAGTTCGCCAAGCCGCGTTCGTCGGATACCGAAGTGATCGATGGCGTGGAACTGCCGTCCTACAGGGGCGACATCATCAACGGGATCGATTTCACGCCAGAAGCGCGTATTCCCGATCCCAACAGGCAGCTTGAGGCGTACCGCCAGTCGGCGGCGACGCTGAACCTGTTGCGCGCCTTTTCGGCCGGTGGTTTTGCCAACCTCGCCCGCGTCCATGAATGGACGATGGGCTTCATGAAGGATTCTAACTGGTATCCGCGTTATGAAGAGGTCGCCAAAAAGATCGATGATGCCATCGAGTTTCTCGGCGCGATGGGGCTGAGCCCCGACAACACGCCGGTGCTGCGCGAGACCAAATTCTTCACCTCGCATGAAGCGTTGCTGCTGGGCTACGAGCAGGCGATGACGCGGCGGGATTCGATCACCAATGACTGGTACGCAACGTCCGGCCACATGATCTGGATCGGGGATCGCACGCGCAATCCCGACCATGGGCATGTGGAATATTTCCGCGGCATCAAGAACCCGATCGGGGTCAAGTGCGGACCGTCAATGTCCGGCGATGATCTCAAGCGATTGATGGATACGCTCAACCCCAAGGATGAGGCGGGTCGGCTGACGCTGATTGCGCGCTTCGGATCGGACAAGGTGGACGAGCACCTGCCGCGCCTGATCGAGACGGTGAAGGCTGAAGGACGGACAGTTGTCTGGTGCTGCGATCCGATGCACGGCAACGTCATCAAGGCATCGACGGGCTACAAGACGCGGCCTTTCGAGAGGATTTTGTCCGAGGTGAAGTCGTTCTTCGAAATCCATCGCCAGATGGGGACGATCGCCGGTGGCGTGCATGTGGAAATGACCGGTCGCGACGTGACCGAATGCACGGGCGGCGTATCGGCAGTGACCGACGAAAGCCTCTCGGACCGCTACCACACGCACTGCGATCCGCGGCTCAATGCATCCCAGGCACTGGAGCTGGCGTTCCTCATTGCCGAGGAAATGCACGGTCAGCGTACGAACGGCACGGCGAAGGCCGTGGGTTACTGATCGGCGTTTGCGGAAGCGCTGCTGCTGGATCCCGGGAATAAATCCCGGGATGACGGTGGTGGGGTAGGGAGGTCGTTGTTACCTCTGGCACTCCAGTTCAACAAAGGTCACCTCGGGACTTGGTCCCGGGGTCCAGATCGGCGCCGGCCAAGTAAAGCCGGCGCCTTTTCTGTGTCGTCATTTAGCCAACATTAACCCTAACGGGCTCATAACCAACGGCGAATAGTTCGTTTCGCGTCGTTCGGAGGGCTCGATGTCCCGCATACTCATCGCAATTTCGGCCTGCGCGCTGGCGTCTTCGGTGACCCCGCTGATGGCCGCCGATTGGGGCACCTCGGCCCCCGGCTTTCGTCCGGCCTACCCCATGGACATGGCGCCCATGGAAGACAGCCTCGATTTCGAATTCGGGCTCCGGTATTTTTATGGCATGGGTGGGCAGTCCTTTACGAACGGATCGACGTATTCGGCGACCGATCTGTCCCACTCGCTCGAAGTTCACGGGCGGATTGACGATCACTCGACATCCTCGTTCCTCAAGGGACACATCGGGTACGGTGCCATCACCGATGGCGAGTTCTCCATGGATGATACGACGAACGGAAGCTACAGCACCGGACGCGTTGGATACGTCAATGCCGATTTCGGCTATCTGCCGATCAACACTGGCGGCGTTAAAGCCGGAGCGTTCATCGGCTACATGTATTCCGATGAATCCCCCCAGAACACCGGGCCGATAACACACGGATTGCGTCTCGGCGTGGCCGCGCGTGCCGAGTTCGGCGACATGTTCGATATCACCGCGGAGGGGGCCATCATTCCCTACAGCGCGGTGTCGGGCAGCATGGCCAATCCGGGCGGAACGCTGACTGGCATCGAAGGCTCGCTCTATGGTGCCGCTGGCGAAGTTATGGCTGGCGCGCATCTCACCGACAATTTTGTCATTCGGGCCGGCGCCCGCGCGACCTATCTCAACGGCCACGTCCAGGCCGATCAACCCGGTGAGCATTACATCGAAATGTTCCGTTGGGGTCCGCTTGTCGAATTGACGGCCACCTTCTGATCAGCAGACGCGGGCGGCTTATCCCGCCTTGCCCTCTGCCATCGGCCAAGTTAAGTCTGGCGCGCCTTTTCACCAGAGATTGTCGCCGGACTTTTTTGTGACCGATATTTTGCGCATCGCCCTCGCCCAGCTCAATCCCAAGGTCGGCGACATCGCCGGCAATCTTGCGCTGGCCCGCACGGCCATAGTCGACGCCGAGGCGGCGGGCGCGGATATCCTGATGTTCACCGAGCTGTTCCTGACGGGGTATTTCCCCGAGGATCTGCTGTTCAAGCGCCAGTTCGTGACCGAAGCCATGGCGGCCGCCAAGACACTGGCGAAGGAGACCAAGGGGCTCGATGTCTCGGTGCTTTTGCCGACAGTCTGGAGCGCTGACGGGCATCTCTACAATTCGGTGCTGCTGATCGAGGATGGGGCCATCATCGATCGGCGCAACAAGGTCGAATTGCCCAATGACGACGTGTTTTACGAAAAGCGCTATTTCACGCCCGGTGAACTCCCCGAACCTTTGACGATCAAGGGCATCACCGTCGGCGTGCCGATCTGCGAGGATGTGTGGCACGAGCCGGTATGCCGGGCGCTCAAGGACAAGGGCGCGGAAATTCTGCTCTGCCCGAACGGTTCGCCGTACTGGAAGTTCAAGCAGAGCCTGCGGCTCGACCTGGTGCGCCATCGCGTCGCCGAGACCGGCCTGCCGCTGCTTTATTCCAACCAGGTGGGCGGGCAGGACGAGCTTGTGTTCGACGGCGCGACCTTCGGCATCAATGCCGATGGTTCGCTGGCTTTCCAGGGCAAGAGTTTTGTCGACGACACGGTGCTCTCCGAATGGGAGAAGCGGGACGAAACCTGGGTGTGCGTCAAGGGGCATGTGACCGACCTCGTGCCGATCAACGAGGCGCCATGGCATGCGGCCATGCTGGGTCTACGCGATTATGTGCACAAGAACGGGTTCAAGTCCGTGGTGCTCGGGCTGTCGGGCGGGATCGACTCGGCGGTTGTGGCGGCCATTGCCGTGGATGCGCTGGGGGCGGAGAACGTCCATTGCGTGATGCTGCCCTATCGCTACACGTCCGAAGCCAGCTTGCGTGACGCCAAGGCGTGCGCGGAAACGCTCGGCGTACGCTACGACATCGTGCCCATCGGTGGGCCGGTCGATGCGGCCAATGACGCGCTGGCCAATGTTTTTGCCGGTCGCGTGCCCGATATCACGGAAGAAAACCTGCAGTCGCGCATGCGCGGCACGATCCTGATGGCGATTTCCAACAAGCTCGGTTCGCTGCTGATCACCACCGGCAACAAGTCTGAAATGGCCGTCGGCTATGCGACGATCTATGGCGACATGAACGGGGCGTATAACCCGATCAAGGACATGCTCAAGATGCAGGTCTATGGGTTGGCCGAGTGGCGCAACAGTTATCAGCCCTCGGACGTTCTGGGGCCCGCAGGGATCGTGATTCCGCCCGAGATCATCTCCAAGGCGCCGAGCGCCGAACTGCGGCCCGACCAGACCGATCAGGACAGTCTGCCGCCCTATCCGGTGCTCGATGCGATCATCGAGGGGCTGGTCGAAGACGACTGCTCGGTCGCCGAACTGGTCGCCAAGGGCTTCGATGCAGATCTCGTCAAGCGCATCGAGCGGTTGATTTACATCGCCGAATTCAAGCGCCGCCAGGCAGCGCCGGGTCCGAAGATTACAGCCAAGGCGTTCGGCATCGGGCGCAAATATCCAATAACGTCGGGTTATCGCGACGGGAGCCTTTCATAATGTCCGTCACAGTCCGCTACGCCCCATCGCCTACCGGCAAGCTGCATTTGGGCAATGCCCGGCCCGCCGTCCTCAACTGGCTCTATGCGAAAAGAAGCGGCGGCACATTCGTCTTCCGGCTCGACGATACCGATACCGCGCGCTCGACCGAAGCCTTTGCGCAAGGGATCGAGACCGATCTGGCATGGCTGGGGACCACGCCGGACGTCAAGGTGCGGCAGTCCGATCGGCTGGCGCTCTATGATGCCGCGCGTGACAGGTTGATCGCCGAGGGCCGGCTGTATCCCGCCTATGAAACCGCCGACGAACTGGACCGCAAGCGCAAGCGCGCCCGTGCTGCGGGACGCCCGCCGATCTACGATCGCGCAGCGCTCGAATTGTCCGACGAGGATCGCACGCGTCTCGAAGCCGAGGGCCGCAAGCCGCATTGGCGCTTCAAGCTCGATGGAAGGGCTGTGCATTTCGAGGATCTGATCAAGGGCGAGCAGACCGTCAATACGGCGTCGATGTCCGATCCGGTGCTGATCCGCGAGGATGGAAGCTATCTCTATACCTTCACGTCGGTCGTCGACGATATCGATCTCGGGATCACCCATGTCATCCGCGGCGAGGACCATGTGTCCAATACCGGTACGCAGATCGAGATTTTCGAGGCGATGGGCGCCAAAGCGCCTGTATTCGGGCACCATAATCTCCTCACCGACGCGGACGGGCAGGGGCTATCCAAGCGCCTGGGTTCGCTTTCGCTCGAGCAATTGCGCGAGGACGGATACGAACCGCTGGCCGTGGCCATCATGGCGTCGATTACGGGGACGTCGCTGCCGGTCGAGCCCTATGAGAGCCTCGAAGCAATTGCGGACAAGCTCGACTTTTCCATGATCTCGCGCGGATCGGCACGGTTCGATCCGGCGGAACTGGCGACGCTCAACGCGCGCATGGTGCACGCCATGGATTTTGCCACGGTTACCGATCGGATTGGCGCGATCGACGGTCTGGACGAACAGGTCTGGATGGTGCTGCGCGAAAACGTCTCGCGCCTCAGCGAACTCGCTCCGTTGTACCGCGAACTTTTCATCGACGCTCGGCCAGTCATGGCAGACGAGGACGCCGAGTTCATCGCGACCGCGCGCGACCTCCTGCCGCCTGAGCCGTGGGATGAGAGCACATGGGGGGCATGGACGTCGGTGCTCAAGGAGCGGACCGGGCGCAAGGGCAAGGCGCTTTTTCTGCCGTTGCGTCTGGCGCTGACGGGAAAGTCCGAGGGCCCGGAGCTTAAGGCTCTTCTTCCACTTCTGGGACGTAAGGTGTCTCTGGACCGACTAGCCTGACGGTGCGATCACCGAAATCGACCATACGCAAAGTGTCGCCTTCGATATCGGGCTGAACCAGTTCGGGCGCTGCCGTTCCGTCATCGCGTGGACGTGGGCGGGGTAGGGGCACGTAGATCGCCTCGGCCACTTCGATCACCGCGACATTGGGGCCACGCGGGTCAGCCTGCGGCAGGGGGATGTCCACTGGTGCCAGTGCGACGATCGATGAGCCTGAACCTGCATCGGCGACGGTCTGAATGCTGTTTGAGGGGCGAATTTTGCACGAACTCGTCTTGTCGATCTCGGTGCGAAACTTGAACGCATAGGGCATGGAGCGATAGGGCGTGCCCGAAAGCGAAATCATGTCCTCGGGCTCTTCGCCCGGATTGCGATAGGAAAATAGAGCCACTTCGCCCCCGGGACACATTTCATGGCATTGGATGGCGTCCTGCGCCACATATTGGTCGGTGGTCGAAAAGCTGATCGGCCAATAAAACCCGTCGGTGGTGCGCACGCAGACCGTACGACGCGTCTGCTGCGACGACCACGGATCGTAAGGCGAATTGACGTAACCGCCCTGGCCGCCGCCGAACAAATCGTTCAGGAGATTACCGCTCGGATCTTGATTGGCGAAGGTGACGCCGGACTGGTTGGCTGCGCAGTTGAAGCGCTGAAAATCCTGATTGAGCATCTGGTAGTTGCGCGCCATCGTCTGGCCTTCCTGAGCCATCGACTGCAATTGCTGCACCTGGCTGCGCCCCAGGGTGATGGTCTGTGCGACCGACTGGCACTGTTGCGAGAGCGCTCCGCCGGCGCTGAGCGTCTGCTGGCAGCCTGCGCCCACCCATTGGCGTTCGGCCTGGCCCACCTGCTGCTGTCGCGCGTTGAGCTCCCCGACGATGCCATTGTAGCTGGCATAAGTCGGATTGCGCTCGATATTGGCAAGCATGGAGGCGATCTGGGCGCAGTTGTTGCTCTGCGCGATGGCCGTCGTGGCATGCCCGGCGAACACCGCGAGCATGGTGATCAGCGCAAATGCGAAACGCATCAGATAAACGGCGGTGGAGCGAATGGAAATCATGATACTCATAAATGCGGTCGCTCGGGAATGTATCCCCGTGTGGCGCGACAAATCCTCAAACGCAAGGCTTTATCTGCGCCTAGCTATGGGCCATCCTAAGCGCCAACGCCAATCACCTTCCGGTATTATCCACCAATGAAACTCGCCACACTGCGCAACGGCCGCCCCGATGGACACCTCGTCGTCGTGTCGCGCGACCTGACGCGATTCGCTTCTGCCGGTCGCGTCGCGTCCAATCTGCAGGACGCATTGGACGAATGGGACCGCTGCGCGCCCATCCTCGCCGCCGTCAGCGACCAGCTCAACAACGGCGAAATCTCCGGCATGCCGTTCGATCCGGACGACGCGCTGG
Source organism: Pelagibacterium luteolum (assembly GCF_900100665.1). Classification (GTDB taxonomy): domain Bacteria; phylum Pseudomonadota; class Alphaproteobacteria; order Rhizobiales; family Devosiaceae; genus Pelagibacterium; species Pelagibacterium luteolum. The sequence continues at coordinate 99,893 of NZ_FNCS01000002.1, read as the reverse complement.
CGCCGCTGCCGCGCGCATACCAGTGGATCGACGGCTCGGGCTACATGGTGCACCTCGATCGCGTGAGAAATCTCAAGGGCAGCAAGGACGAGGAACTGCAGGACGAACATCCCCTGATGTACCAGGGCGGTTCGGACAGCTTTCTCGCGCCGCGGGCGCCGATCGTTATCGCCGAGGACGATCAGGCGCTCGATTTCGAGGCGGAGGTTGTGGTGGTCATCGGCCACGTCCCGATGCGGCCTACGCATGAGGATGCGAGCGGTGCCATCCGGCTGATCGGGATTTGCAACGACGTGTCGTTGCGCCGGCTTGTCGTCAACGACCTGCAGAACGGCTTTGGCTTTTTCCACGCCAAGCCCGCCACGAGCTTCGCGCCGATCTTCGTTACGCCGGACGAACTGGGTGCGGCCTGGAGCGACAATCGCCTGCATCTGCGCGTGCGCATCCACGTCAACGAAAGCCTCTATGGCCAGCCCAATGCGGGAAAGGACGTGCGGTTCGATTTCGCCGATCTGATCGTCGCGGCTGCACAGACCCGCGAACTTGGGGTGGGCACGATCATAGGGTCGGGCACCATCGCTAACGCGCATGACGATATTCTGCCATTGAAGCACGATGGCATCGGGTTCGGCTGCATTGCCGAGGCACGCACGGCGGAAAAGGCGCGCATCGGCAAGGCGCGGACGCCATTCCTGAAGCCGGGCGACAAGATTCGTATCAATGCCGTCGACGCCGACAACCGCTCGGTGTTCGGCGCCATGGAGCAGGTGGTCAAGCTACTTTAGGCAGGAACACGGCGTCATCCGCGTTCTGATCCGATGGTTCGAAACGGAGGACGTAAGTGATGAAACTGATGCACCTCAATCTCACGACGACCGATACCGCAGCGTCAGCGGACTTCCTGTGCACCTATTTCGGGCTGCGCAACGAAGGCGGGAACAAGGGGTTCATGATGCTGCGCGACGACGCGGGCATGGTGATAACGCTTATGAAGTCCAAGGCGGTGCGATACCCCGAGACGTTCCATATCGGCTTTTATCCCGAAGGAGAGCCTGCGGTCGATGCGCTCTATGCAAGACTGACGACCGATGGCTTCTCCGTCAGCGCACCCGAGCGCCATCATGGCTATTCAATTTACGTCGAAGCGCCGGGTGGGTTCACTGTCGAGGTAACGGCGTAAACACCGGCTGGAGAGGCTACTAAAACTTTCCGTGATCGGGATGGCACATGAGTCCGAGGCGTGTCACCTTGCTGATTGAGGGGCGCTTCTGCGACACGCTTCTCTCGCCCTCCGGGGTAGCCATTTCTTGAATACTCCAAAGTCTCCGTCCTGGGGGTGGCGTGTCGGCGCCGCCCCCATTTTCTTGCTTGATTTGCACAATGTTCACGTCCATTGTGCCGCCATGAAAACCGCCAACCCGATTTGCATTATCGGCTGCACCATTATCCGCTGACCTTCGTTGGCGGCGCGGTTTTCTTTATCCCGGACATCAGGATTGGACCCGCTGCCAGCGTGATCGCTTACGTTTGGGGACTGCGCATCCATGTCGACGCCGAGCCTGAAGCTCACCAATACGCTCACCCGGCAAAAAGAAGATTTCGTGCCGATCGATGCGGCCAATGTGCGCATGTATGTGTGCGGGCCGACGGTCTATGATTTTGCCCATATCGGCAATGCGCGCCCGGTCATCGTGTTCGACGTGCTGTTCAGGCTGTTGCGCCATGTCTATGGCGACGATCACGTCACCTATGTGCGCAACATCACCGACGTGGACGACAAGATCAACGCGCGGGCCTTACGCGACTTTCCCAACCTGCCGCTCAACGACGCCATCCGCCGGGTGACCGAGACGACGGCGACCCAGTTCGCTACCGACGTCGCCGCGCTCGGCTGCCTGCCGCCCTCGGTCGAGCCGCGCGCCACTGAGCATATCGGCGGGATGATCACCATCATCGAACGCCTGATCGCCAAGGGCCATGCCTATGACGCGGGCGGGGAGGTGCTGTTTCGGGTGGCGTCGATGGCCGATTACGGCCAGCTTTCGGGCCGCAATCTCGAAGACAATATCGCAGGCGCGCGCGTCGCGGTTGATAGTCAGAAGGAAAATCCGGCCGATTTCGTTTTGTGGAAGGCGTCATCGGACGAGGAGCCCGGCTGGGATAGCCCGTGGGGGCGTGGCCGGCCGGGATGGCACATCGAGTGCTCGGCGATGAGCGAGGCTTTTTTGGGCGAGACCTTCGACATCCATGGCGGCGGGCTCGATCTGATCTTCCCCCACCACGAAAACGAAATCGCCCAGTCACGCTGCGCGCACGGCACCGATGTCATGGCGAAATATTGGATGCACAACGGCTATCTGCAGGTCGAAGGCCGCAAGATGAGCAAGTCGGAGGGCAATTTCGTCACCATCCACGATCTGCTGGAAACGGAAAAATTCGGCGGTCGGACATGGCCGGGCGAGGTGCTGCGGCTGGCCATGCTGATGACCCATTATCGCGAGCCGATCGATTTTTCGGTGGCGCGTTTGGAGGAGGCGGAGGCCAAGCTCGTCGGCTGGCAGCGTGCGGCGCAGATCGAAGAGGGCACCGCGCCGGATGCGTCCACGCTCGCCGAACTGGCCGACGATCTGAACTTCTCGCGCGCCTCGACTGTGTTGGACGCGATGGCCCGCAAGGCCAATCGCGGTGAGGTTTCCGCAGCCCATTGCCTTGCGGCGACGCTCGCGTTTTTCGGATTTTCCGTGGATGGACTGCTGAAAAGCTCCGGCGATGACGAAAGCGCCATCGCTGCGAAAGTCGCAGCACGGCTTATAGCGCTCTCCAATAAGGATTTCGCCAAGGCCGACGCGCTGCGGGCAGAGCTTGCAGACGCCGGCGTCGCGCTTCTGGATTACAAGGATCCGGAGACCGGGGCGAAGAACACACGGTGGGAGCGCAAGCGGTGAAGACCCGTCAGCCACTGGATACAGCAGCCACCTCAGCGCACCCCTCACCCCCGGCCCCTCTCCCTCAAGGGGAGAGGGAGGCTATTTTGGTTGGCGCTGGGGCGCAGTCTGCCGAGGCAGGGGAAATTATATCGACCGACGTTGCTGCGAGTGTCCCTTCTCCCCTTGAGGGAGAAGGTGGGCTTTCGCTAAGCGAGAGGTCGGATGAGGGGTGCGCGGCGCCGCTCAAGCCAGCCGGTGCAGATTGGCGACATGAAACGCCGCGGAGAAATCGCGGCTTTGCCAAATCGATGCGGAAGAACCCGACAGAGATCGAGAGGGCGATGTGGGGTGTTCTCAAGGATCGGCGGCTGGCCGCATACAAGTTTCGGCGGCAGGTGCCCATTGGGCCGTACATTGCGGATTTCGTTTGCTACGCCGGGCGGTTGATCATCGAGCTCGATGGCAGCCAGCATGCGGACAATGGCCAGGATGCGGCGCGCGACGAGTGGTTGGCAGGCAAGGGGTTTGCCGTTCTCCGCGTGCGCAACGACCAACTGATCTCAAATCGTGATGATGTGCTCGATACCGTCTGGCACAGGCTCGAGGAGCGTAAGGATGGCTGATCAACTCACAGGCGGTTGCCAGTGCGGCGCCGTCCGGTTTGCGACCAAGCTGGTGGGGCGGGGATCCATTTGCCATTGCCGCATGTGTCAGAAAGCGTTCGGGAGTTTCTTCGGGCCGCTGGTCACCACTCATGACGGGCATTGGACGCGCGGCGAACCCAAATGGTTTCAGTCTTCCGACGCGGCGCGGCGTGCCTTTTGCGGCGATTGCGGGACGCCACTGGCCTATGAGACCAAGTTCGGGCTGGAATTGGCGATCGGTGCGTTCGACGAGCCGGAAAAGGTGCCGCCTGAAATCCAGGTGAACCTCTCTGACAAGGTCGGCTTTTTCGATGGGCTTACCGCGCTTCCGGCTCGGGGCACAACCGATGAGTGGCGGGACTTCATGGCTGGGATCCATTCCAACCAGCACCCCGATCACGACACGGAGGCCTGGCCGCCCAAGGAGGAGGAAATATGAACCGGATCGACAAAGAGGTCAGCGGCGGCTGCCAGTGCGGCGCGGTGCGTTATCACACGACGCAAATGCTCGATAATTCGCATCTCTGCCACTGCCGCATGTGCCAGAAGGCGTCGGGATCTATCTTTGCGGGGCTTGTGGCGGCGCCTGACGACACGCTCGTCTGGACGCGAGGCAAGCCGGCCATCTGGCGCAGTTCGGAACATGTCGAGCGCGGGTTCTGCGCCAATTGCGGCACGCCGCTGTTCTACCACGACGTCAACAATGGCCGCACCAATCTCATGATCGGTTCGCTCGACAACCCCGGCGATTTTCCACCGGGCGCCAATACGGGCACCGAGGGCAAGGTCGCATGGTTCGAGACCATTACGGCCATCGAGGATGGCGGGGCGACAGAAACCGCTGGCGAAGAATGGGCCGCGGCGATCAAAGCCAGCAGCCACCAGCACCCAGATCACGATACGGGTGACTGGCACGCGTCGCCGAGGCAGGCATGAGCGGCGAGACAGTCAGGACCGGCGGATGCCAATGCGGAGCCATACGGTTCCGCATAACCGGCGACAGGTTGGAGGGCTCGATTTGCCATTGCCGCATGTGCCAGAAGGCGACGGGCGGATTGTTCGGCGCGGCGATCGGGGTCGATGATGGCGATCTCGAATGGACGCGCGGAGCGACGGCGGCCTTCCAAAGCTCATCCGTTGCGACACGTGGGTTTTGCCGAGACTGCGGAACGCCGATGACCTTTGTCTGGGAGCCGGGCTATACGGCCATCAATGCCGGGTGTTTTGATCAGCCCGACATGCTGACCTTCACCGTGGCGCTGGCGTCCGACCATATCCACCCGGCAGTGCCCACGCTTGCCGAGGTGCCGGCGAGGCCTATGTTCGATACCCCCGAGGCCGAGAGGGCCTATGCCGAAATGGTGTCCTATCAGCACCCCGACCATGACACCAAGTACTGGCCGAAGGGAGGCAGACGGTGACCAGCCATGGCGATACGCTGAGCGGTGGCTGCCAGTGCGGGGCGGTGCGGTATCAGTCCGAAGGGCCGTTCGACGATCCCGAGCTTTGCCATTGCCGCATGTGCCAGAAAGCCCATGGCGCGCCGGCCGTGACATGGGCCTCGGTGCCCGTAGCGGCGCTGCACTGGACGCGCGGCCAGATTGCCGAGTTTCAAAGTTCGAAGCACGCGTCGCGCGGCTTTTGCAACCAGTGCGGTACGCCATTGACCTTTCGGCGTCACAATAGCGGGTCCATCGATATCGCGCTCGCAACGCTCGATCATCCCGAACGCTTCGCACCGACCCACCAGAGTGGGGTCGAGGCGCGTATGGCGTGGTTCCCCACGGTCCATACCCTGCGCGACGAACGGATCGAAGGCGTGCCGGTATCTAACCAGCATCCCGACCACGATACGGACAGTTGGCCCTGAGGAGCATTGACCATGATCGACCATTTCGGACTAAGCGTTGCGGACTATGACAAGTCGCGGGCGTTCTACGACAGCGTGCTTGCAACGCTTGGGTATCGTCGCATGCAGGAATTTCCCACACCCGCGGGCATGCTTGCGGGGTACGGTGACGGCAAACCCGAGTTCTGGATAAACGCTGGTGGGCGAAGCACGGGAAGGCTCCATATCGCCTTTGCTGCGAAGAGCCGTGCCGATGTCGATGCGTTTTATGCCAAGGCGCTCGAGGTTGGCGGACGCGACAACGGCGCGCCCGGCCTTCGCCAAATCTATCACCCCAATTATTACGGCGCCTTCGTCTTCGACCTCGACGGCCACAATATCGAAGCCGTGTGCCACGCGCCCGGCTGACCCAGAACTCCAAATCGGTTCAAGTTTCCGCTCATGACCAAAGAACGCCTCTATCTTTTCGACACCACCCTCCGCGACGGCGCCCAGACGACGGGCGTTGAATTTTCGCTCGAGGACAAGATCGCCATTTCCCGCATGCTCGAGGCGATTGGCATCGATTATGTCGAAGGGGGCTATCCCGGCGCGAATGTGGTCGACACCGAGTTCTTTTCGGAAAAACGCACGAAAGCGGCCCGCTTCGTTGCCTTCGGCATGACCAAGCGAGCAGGGCGGTCGGTGGACAATGATCCCGGTATCGCCGATCTGGTCAATTCGCGCGCCGATGCGATCTGCTACGTCTCCAAGGCCTGGGACCATCAGGTCAAGCTGGCGCTGGGGATTTCGACCAAGGAAAACCTCAAAAGCCTCGCCGAAAGTGTGGCGGCGGCGATTGCCGGGGGCAAGGAAGCCCTCGTCGATTGCGAGCATTTTTTCGATGGCTATAAGGCCAACCGAACCTACGCCCTGGAATGCGTCAAGACTGCGCGCGACGCTGGGGCGCGCTGGGTGGTGCTGTGCGACACCAATGGCGGAACCATGCCTTCGGAGGTCGAGGAGATCGTCGCGGACGTCTTGACCGTCGCGCCGGGCGACAGGTTGGGCATCCACGCCCATGACGATACGGGGCAGGCGGTGGCCAATTCGCTGGCTGCTGTGCGCGCCGGCGTGCGCCAGATTCAGGGCACGCTCAACGGTTTGGGTGAGCGTTGCGGCAACGCAAACCTTGTGACGCTGATCCCGACGCTGGTCTTAAAGCCGGTATTCGCCGAGCGGTTCGAGACGGGCGTCGGACCCGAACAATTGGAAACGCTGACCCATGTGTCGCGGGCGTTCGATGAAATGCTCAATCGGGCGCCAAATCGACAGGCGCCCTATGTCGGGGCGTCGGCGTTTGCGACAAAGGCGGGCATCCACGCGTCGGCGATTGCCAAGGATCCGTCTACATATGAGCACGTCCTGCCCGAAGTGGTGGGCAATGAGCGCGCCATCATGGTCAGCCAGCAGGCGGGGAAGTCGAATCTCTTGAGTTCGCTCAAGCGCTTTGGGATCGAGCTGGCCAAGGACGATCCGCGGCTCGACAAGATGCTGCGGCAGGTCAAGGAGCGTGAGGCGCGCGGCTATTCCTATGATGGCGCGGAAGCCTCGTTCTATCTTATGGCGCACAAGCTTTTGGGCACGCTGCCCAAATTCTTCGAGGTCACGGGCTATCGGGCCGCCATCGAGCGGCGGCACAACGCCAAAGGCGAATTGGTCACCATATGCGAGGCTGTAGTCAAGATTGACGTCGATGGTGAAGTCTTGATGTCGGTGGCCGAAGGTAATGGCCCGATCAACGCGCTCGATCTGGCGATGCGCAAAGACTTGGGCAAGTATTCCGATCGTATAGACGATCTCGAACTCGTCGACTTCAAGGTGAGAATCCTCGACGGCGGCACGGGCGCGGTCACCCGTGTGCTGATAGAAAGCCGCGATTCCACCGGTGAACGGTGGTTCACTGTGGGTGTTTCGCCCAATATCGTTGATGCTTCCTTCGAGGCTCTGTATGAGTCGTTCACCTACAAGTTGATGAAGACGGCCACGTCGAGTTAGAGCGACTGCAGCAAAGCGCGGATTTAAGTTCGTTGTTTTCTCAAGTCAGCGAAATGAACTAGTTTGGAACGACTGAAGATCAGTCGCGAATCATAAATCAAGGCCGATGCGGCGGCCGGGCAACACGTGGAGGCTCCTCTGGCCGGACCCCTTTCTCCTCTCGTTCTCGCCGTCGGCGCCGCCGCGGTGACGGGTATCATCGTCGTCGGGGTGATTGCCGGGCCCGGCACACTCAACTGTGTGCAGCGTGGTGACTTTCCCATCTGCATGAACGAGACGTTCTTCGACGGTGCGGTGGTGCCCGGCGATGAGCCGGCCACCGAACAGACCGCAGCAACGCAAGAGAGCGAAGACGCGGACGCGTCCGAGATCGCCGTCGCAGACGATGCCGCCGAGCCTGCAGATGCGCCTGTCGTCGAAGCGGAACCGGAAGCACCCGCCGAGGACGTGGAGGCCGAGCAGCCTGTCGAGGCACCTGAGACCGACAGCACCGACGCGCCGACGCAAGTGGCTGATGGCGCCGAGCCTGAGCAGCCTGCCGAACCCATCGCGCAGGATGTGGCTCCCGATACTGACGCGGAACCCGAAGCAAGCATTGCAGACGCGACCGATCTGCCCTCGCTGGATGTGGTGCGTGTGGAACCCGATGGGTCCGCCGTTATCGCAGGTAGTGCCACGCCATCGGGCGAAATCGTGCTCTACGCAGACGATCAGGAAATCGGTAGCGAAACAGCGGGCGTGGCCGGTGACTGGGTGTTCGTAACCGACGAACCCTTGCCATCGGGCGGTGTTGAACTGCGCGTGCTCGACGTCGAAACCCAAGATTTCGCCGAATCCTCGATCATCGTGGTGGTTCAGGACGATCGCGAAGGCGAACCGCTCGTCATTGCGTCTGCGCCGGGTCAAGCCAGCGAAATTCTTCAGGGCCTGCAGAGCGCGGAGCCGCTGGTCGTGGCAGACGCCGAAAGCGATGCAGATGCTGGCAACGATCAGGGCGAAACCGCTGAGCGCGAAAGCCAGCCGTCCGAAACGACGATCGCCATCGCCCAGACCGAAGTACCCGGAGACGATGACGCCGCGACACCGGATGAAACCGAGGCCGCTGGCAACCCTATCGAGACGGCTGTAGCAGACCAAACTGATGATGCTGCCGGGATAACAAACGAGACTGCAGCTGAGAGCGACAGCCCGGCTTTGCAACCCGACCTTGCGACTCCTGCCGAAACCGCAACCGAAGCGCCGTCCGCTGATATGCCCACCACTGTCGCCTCGGTGCCCGATGCGGCTGAACCGGCAGCATTGCCCGCCACGGCGCCGACAATCGACGCCGTCGAAATCGATGGCGACCGCAACTTCTTTGCCGGAGCGGGCGAGGACGGGATGACGGTGCGGCTTTACGTCGAAAACCGGCTTGTCGGTAGTACCGAAGTGGCCGATGGCCGTTGGCTGGTCGAAGCCATTAACGTCCTCACCGGCGCGGCCCAACGCGTGCGGATCGACATGCTCGATGCCGCTGGAAACGTCGTAGGACGCTCCGAAGTCAACTTCGTCATGGACGTGCCCGATACGGTGAATGAAGCCCCGATCGTTGTGGCCGAGGATGCCGGTTCCGGGTCCCAGTCGCCCACGACGGACGAACCCGCGGTCGAGCCCGGCGCGCCGACGCCCTCGACACCCCTTGAGGAGCCACAGCCAGAAACACCGACCACGCCATCACCCGTCGACGCCGCTGAGCCCGAGGCAGCGAATGTGGGTACGCCGGCGCCTGACGTGACATCCGAATCCGAAGGGGCCGAACCCGCAGAACCCATGGCCACCGCCGCCGCGTCGGAAGCCGACACGCCCACTCCGGCGCTGGGTCAACCGGACGCACCGGATGCGGCTCCGTCCCAACCAGTCGCGCCGGATGCTGCAAGCGAAACGCCGTCGGAGGACGACGCGACTCCCGCCGCACCGGGCGGTACCGACCAAACGGACATACCCACCCTTGTGGGCGTGACCGAGGACGGTCGCACGACGTCCGGGCTGGCCATTATCCGGCAGGGCGACAATCTGTGGACGATTGCGCGACGCGTCTATGGTGCCGGCATGCGCTACACGCAGATCTTTGAGGCCAATACCGACCAGATCCGCGATCCCGACCTCATCTATCCCGGCCAGGTCTTCGACCTGCCGGGCACCAATACCGTCGTTGGTGAGGACGAAGCCGCCGAAGGGTGAGCCACTGAACAGCCCCGCCGCGCCGGTCTTGCCACCGGCGCGGCTTTTCTTTATCGTTTTGTGACGATGGAAGCAGCCACCATGCACGAAGACGATATCGCCGCGATGATGAGGGCCTTGGGCCACCCGGTGCGCCTTGAAATCCTGCGCATCGTCTCGACGCGTTCGGAAAACTGCTGCTGCAATGACGTAACCGACTGCCTGTCACTGGCCCAGAGCACGGTATCCCAGCATCTCAAGGTTTTGCTCGACGCCGGTGTCATCGAGCGTCAGGCGCAGGGCACGCGCAACAATTACCGCGTGCGAACCGACAGGCTCGATCAATTCAACGCGGCAGTGGGTGCATATCTGGGCAAACTCGGCCCGTCGGCCTCGGCGTGCGATCGCGGCCTCCAGCCCGCATCCTGACAGGCGGGGCATTCGCCCGGCTCATCAACCCAAAGGTATTTTCATGGCCAAGGCGCCGAAAGATTCCGTCAGCGCCGACGACAGCGCCATACTGAACACTATCCGCAATCTCTGGGTCTATATGTGGCCCGCCGACCGTCCCGATCTCCGGCGGCGTGTGGTCTGGGCCATCGGTGCGCTGTTGCTGGCCAAGGTGGCCAGTACGCTCGTGCCATTCGCCTATAAGGGCATCATCGACAGCCTGAGCCTCACCGGTCCGCAGGCCGGGTTGATCCTCGGGCTTTCAGTCCCGATCATTCTCGTGCTCGCCTACGGACTCGGCCAGATCATCGACACCGGCTTCCAGCAACTGCGCGACGTGTTGTTCGCGCGTGTCGGTCAACACGCTGTCCGGCAATTGGCGTTTCGGACGTTCACGCATATTCACCGCCTGTCCCTGCGTTTCCACCTGCAGCGCAAGACGGGCGGGCTCAGCCGCATCATCGAGCGCGGCACCAAGGGCATCGAGACCATCGTCCGGTTCACCATGCTCAATACCGCGCCGACGCTCGTGGAATTCATCATCGTCGGCGCGATCTTTGGCTGGATGTTCGGTCTGTCCTATGTGCTGGTCCTCGTCGCCATCGTGGTGCTCTACATGGTCTTCACTGTCCGCGCCTCGAACTGGCGTATCGCCATTCGGCGCGACATGAACGAGAGCGACACCGATGCAAACGCCAAGGCGATCGACAGCCTGCTGAACTTCGAAACGGTCAAATATTTCGGCAATGAGGCGCTGGAGGCCGATCGGTTCGACCGAGCCATGACCGGCTATGAGCGCGCCGCCACCCGTATCTGGACCTCGCTGGGCTTTCTCAATTTCGGGCAGGGGGTGATCTTCTGGGTCGGCATGGTCACCCTCTCGCTGATGGCGGCAAATGGAGTGGTGAACGGCGATCTCACAGTGGGTGATTTCGTCCTGCTCAACGCCTTCATGATGCAGATCTATCGTCCGCTCAATCAGATCGGTTTCGTCTATCGCGAAATCCGTCAGGGGCTGGCCGATATCGAGGCGATGTTCCGACTGCTCGATCAAGACCCGGAGATCGAGGACAAGGCTGGGGCAGGGGCGCTCAAGCTCGATGGCCCTGTGCTCGCGTTCGAGAACGTCCACTTCCACTACGACCCCGACCGCCCCATTTTAAAGGGCGTAAGCTTTACGGTGCCAGCGGGGAAGACAATCGCCGTCGTTGGCCCATCGGGGGCGGGAAAATCCACGATTTCGCGCCTGATCTTCCGGTTTTATGACGCAATCGAAGGGCGGGTCACAATCGATGGCCAGGACATTCGCGACGTCACGCAGTCCTCGCTTCGCGCCGCTATCGGCATGGTGCCGCAGGATACCGTGCTGTTTAACGATACCATCGCCTACAACATCGCCTATGGCCGCCCCAACGCCACGGACGAGGAGATAAGGGCCGCTGCCCGGATGGCGCAGATCGGGCCGTTCATCGAAACGCTGCCCAACGGGTATAACACGCAGGTCGGCGAACGCGGCCTTAAGCTATCTGGTGGCGAAAAGCAGCGCGTCGCAATCGCGAGGACGCTGCTCAAAGCGCCGCCGATCCTGATCCTCGATGAAGCGACATCGGCACTCGATACCCATACCGAGCGCGAAATCCAGTCCGCGCTGGACACGGTCTCGCGCGGGCGCACGACGCTGGTTATCGCGCACAGGCTCTCGACCGTCGTCGATGCCGATGAGATCATCGTGCTGCGCGAGGGAATGATTGCCGAGCGCGGCACCCACGCCGGGCTATTGGCCCAAAACGGGCTTTACGCCCAGATGTGGAACCGCCAGCGTGAAGCCGCAGAGGCCAGCGAACGCCTCCGCGCCGCAGAGGACGATCCGGAGGGGTTCGTGACGCGACGCCCCGCGCAAGAGCCGGCGGAATAAAAAAGGCCCCGCACTGCGGGGCCTTTATCGTCTCGACAGGTGCTATTCCGCGGCTGGTCGTCGCGAGAGAATGGTGACGCCATTCTGGTTGTGTTCGACCAGTTCGGATTCTTTAGTCACCACATGCCGCTTCTGGCCGTCTGCCCTATCGGGGATTTCGACAGCCATGCCATCGAAGCCTGCCGGCTGTGCGACCGCGCCGCGGCCACGGATCCAGCCAAAGATGCTTCCGACCTGATGCTTGATCACGCTTGGCGCAGTGATCATCACCGGCACCATGATCAGGGTCAGTGCGGTGGCAAAGAACAGGCCGCTGACCAGTGCCGCCGACAAATGGATAAACCACGACCCTGCGATACCACCCACCACGATTTCGCGGCGGATGAAGTCAAACTCCACATTCGCCCACATGGGGATAACGCCGAGTGCGGTGAGGAACGCCGTCAGGAGCACCGGCCGCACGCGCTGCGCGGTAGTCAGCAGCATGGCGGTGACCGGTTCGACCTTTTGGTGCCGGTTGTACTCGTTATAGGTATCGATCAGGACGATACCGTTCTTGACCACGATACCCGCCAAGGCCACCACCCCGAGCCCCGTCATGATTGCTGAAAAGCTCATGCCCGTGGCCAACATGCCCAACAGCACGCCCGCCACCGACATCATCACCGTCGAGAGCGTCACGAACACCTGATAGAAGCTGTTGTATTCGAGCAGCAGGATCAGGAAGATCATGAACAATGCAGCCCCGAACGCCTGCCCGATAAAGGCATTGGCATCGCCCATCTGCTCTTCGGCGCCACCGAATGCAAAGGTTACGCCTTCAGGCCATTCCTGTTCGTCCAGCCAGGCCTGCAACTCTAGCACGCGCTGGGCGGGATAGACGTTCTCGGGCAGCCCGGTGAGGCTCGCTGCAATCGGCATCATATAGATCTGGTTGCGCCGCTCGATATTGGCCACCTTCGGCACGGCTGTGCGATCGATGAAGTTCGAGACGGGCACCATGCCCTGTTGGGTGGCGATCCGCATGGAGTCGAGCGCATCGAGCGTGCGCTCTTCCTGCGGCAGGCGCACCTTGATATCGAGTTCGTCACCGGTTTGCTGGTCACGATAGGTGCCAAGGTTCACGCCGCCCGTCACGAGCTGCACATAGGGGGCGAGTTCGCGCACCCCTATGCCGTAACGCGCTGCCTCCACACGGTCGACGGTGATCTGCCAGTCGATGCCGGGCGATGGCCGTCCGTCCTCGATGTCGGTCGTGTTGGGCAGCTCGTTTTCCAGAAACGCGCGAATGCGGGTTACGGTCGGCACGAGGTCATCATAATTGGCGCTTTCGACGCGCATATTGATGTCCTTGCCGGCTGGCGGACCGCTTTCGGTCGCCAGAACCTGCACCTGCAGGCCAGAGATGTCGGCAACCCGCTCGCGGATATCGGTGAAGATTTCCTCGGCGCGAACGCGATTGTTGAAATTGACCAGCTGGAGCTGGAAATTGCCGATCGTGTCCGGCGGCATGGTGCCCATGGCGCCAGTCGTGCCGAACTGCATGATGATGTCCTGGATACCCACGACCTGCATCAGTTCGTCTTCGACCTCGACCAGCATGTCGCGGACTTCTTCGGGCGAGTAGTTGCCGCGCGCCACGACGGCAACCGTCGCAAACTCAGGCTCGGATGCCGGGAAGGCTTCCACGCCGGTGGGGTTGTTGGCATAGGTCACGAAGATGCCGCCGACGATGCCGAAGCCGACGATCAGTGTGGGGATTGGCCAGCGCAGCAGGACCGACATGATCCGCACATAGACGCCCGTAATGCCACGCACCTTCTTGGGGTGGAATTTTTCGGGATACATGACGATGTCAGCGGCTTCCTTGCGCTTGGGATCGACATGGGTCGAGGCGATGATCGAACCGATCACCGGCATGAAGATCAGCGCGGAAATGAAGGACGCACACATCACCACGATCACGATCGTGGGCAGATGGCTCATGAACTTGCCGATGATGCCCGGCCAGAACAGTAGTGGCACGAAGGCCGCCAGCGTCGTCGCCGTGGCGCCCACCACGGGCACAAACATCTTGCGCATCGCCTGGATGAACGCTTCCTTCTTGGAAACGCCCTCCTGCAATTTTCGCTCGGCATATTCGACAACCACCACGGGGTCGTCGACAAGAACACCCACCGCGATCACGAGGCCGAACATGACCATCATGTTGATCGTCATGCCCGTCATCTGCATGTAGAGAAACGCGATCATGAACGAGAGCGGGATCGACATGCCGATCATGAACGCTGCGCGCACGCCAAGAACGGCGACGCAGGTGATCAGCACCAGCGCAACGGCGGTCACGACAGCGGCTTCAAGCGAGCGGAACAGACTGGTCGTCGTATCCGCCTGATCGAGAAAGAAGCTGTAGCCCACGCCGGCCGGCCAGTTCTGGGCCACTTGGGCAGTCAGCGCACGGACTTCTTCGGACACGCCGATGATGTTGGTATCGGCATTCTTGCTGACGCCCAGGATCAGGGCAGGGGAGCCGTTGACCTTGGTGTACTCTGTCGCATCCTCAAGCGTACGCGTGACGCTCGCCACATCGCCAAACGACACGACGGTGTTGCCATCGGTCTTGATCGGCAGTTCGAAAACGTCCTGCGCGCTCTGGATCATGCCGGGCACTTCGACGTTGAACGCGCCCTGTCCGGAGTTGATCGTGCCGCCAGGGATCACGAGATTGTTGCGCGCAAGCGCATCGAAAAGCTGACTGGCGGTGAGGTTGTAAGCCTCGAGCCGCAATAGGTCGATGGTGACTTCCACCACCTCTTCGCGCGAGCCCGACAGTGTGACTTCGCGAACGTCGTTGATGCCCTCGATGGCGGTCTGCAGTTCTTCTGCGCGCCGTACCAGTTCGCGTTCGGAAACATCGCCATAAACCGCGACCGACACGACCGGGAAGCCGACCATGTCGATTTCGGAAACGGTCGGATCGCTGGCATCGTCAGGGAGCTTGGAGCTGATCGCGTCGAGGCGTGCACGCGTATCCGCCAGCGCCTGGTCGACATCGACATTGGCATCGAATTCGAGGAACACCGAGGCGTGCCCGGTGGTCGACGTGGAATTCATATTAACGAGGCCCGGCAGCCCCGTCAGTTCCTCTTCGGCCGGCTTGGCCAGAAGGTTCTCCGCGTCACGCGGCGAAACACCGGTCTGGCTGATCGAGACGTAGAGATAGGGCACGTCGATCGCTGGAAAGCTTTCCTTGGGCAGCGCCGAATAGGAAATGCCGCCCGCAAGCAAAAGCAGCGCCATGATTGTCATCACGACGCGCGGCATTCTCAGAATGCGTTCGATGAAGTTTGTCATGCGGGAGCGCCTTGTTCAGACGATGTCGATCCCGCGCTCTGGCTTGCCTGGACGCTTTGGCCATCGACCACGAATTCTTGGCCGATGGTAATGATGTCCACCGACGAGGGCAGGCCGACAACCCACACCCCTTCGCGCGTATCGGACACGATAGTGATCTCATGGAATTTCGCGACGCCGTCTTCCACAGCGCGGACACCCAGAACACCCTCGTCATTGAGCGTCAGCACCGACTGCGGCAACAAATGTCCCGGCATCGCGCCCATCTGCACCACGGCCTGAGCCGTCACCCCATCGCGAATGGCGAAGTCGGGGTTTGGAAACTCGATTTCCACGGGGAACGAACGGGTCCCCTCGTCGGCGGTTGCGGCGATATATGTGACTTTGCCTTCCGCCGTCTGGTCGGTGACCGTGCGCAGCGTGGCGTCGAGGCCGGTGCGCGCCATCCCGATATTGGCTTCGGCCACGGCGCCTGTGAACAGCATGGGATCGAGCTGGACGATTGTCGCGCAAGGGCTGCCCTGAGACAACATCGAGCCGCGAACGGCGATAGGCGCCTGAACGAGACCATCGACTTCGGCGACGATATTTGTGCGCTCGAGCTCGGCGCGGGCATTGTCCAGTGATGCCTCCGCGGCGCTGACTTGTGCCCGTGCGCCTGCAAGTGCTACCTCGACAGCCGAGGCGGTATTGGCAGGCGCCAGACCACGCTCGCGCAGAGTGGCGTTGGTGTCAAAATCGAGCTGTGCCTGGGCAAGTCCGGCCTGCGCCTGCAAAAGCCCGGCTTCGGCCTGCGCCACGGCTGCGGCGCGCGTCCCCGGGGCAAGGGTGCAGAGCAGGTCGCCGGTTTCGACCCGGTCGCCCTTCGCGACATGGACGGTTTCGACGACACCTGAGGTCTCGGCAACCGCCGCGATATTGGCGGCAGCCGTCGTGCGACCGCGCAGGGTCACCTCAAGGGGCATCTGCTGGACTGTAAAATTCTGCGTCCGGACCGATACACCGCCAGTTGCCGATGGTGCGGCCTGCGCGATGCGCTCGGCGACTGTCAGCCGGGCCTGTTCGACAGTCTCTGGCGAATGCTCGACGAGAACACCTGCGTCGCCAAGCGCCGTGGCGATCGGGCCATGCTCTTCGCCCTCGATCAGACCGATAATCGGCGTTTCGCCATTGCCCGGCCCCTGGCCGCCCATGACGAAGGTTCCAGTCGCCAGCCAACCGCCGGCAATCAGCAAAATAATGAAAGACAATCCAAAGGATTTAAGTATGCGCATGAACAGCGTCCCCTATTCTGCTGCTTGCTGCGTGGCGCGGTTTTGACGCGCGCTGGCAATTAACTCGTTCATGTGGGTATGAAGATGACGCCTTGCAACTTCCAGGCAACTGAGCCCATAGCTAAGCACCCATGCGTCATTTGCATGGCTGGCATCCGAAGATTGTGTGACGCCTTCGTCCATTTCGGTTTGAATACGGCGTAACTCCGCGATTTCCTTATCCATTCCCTCAAGCCGCGCCATCACGCGAATGCGCACGAGATCGGCATCGACAAGGTGCGCGAACCGCGCAAAAAGTAGAAAAGGACTGCGAAAGACATCTTCGCCGAGCGGCTCGTGCAGCGCGTCGATAAACGCCGCGCGGCCCATCTCCGTTATGGCGTAGATCTTCTTGGAGGGCTTGCCAGACTGATGTTCCACAGTACTTGTGACCAGCCCGTCATCCTCGAGCCTCGAAAGTGCCGGATAGATTGAGCCGAAGCTGGCTTCTACGAAGTAGGCACCTTCAGCTTCCGTGCAGAGCTTGCGGATCTCATAGCCGCTCGCGTTCCGTTCATAGAGGAACGAGAGGCACAGTGTGCGGACATTCATGTCGGTATAACCATATGCTCAACGAGAATATGCCGCCGCTATATATGACGGATCATCACTTGGCAATCTATACGCGCGCCCGTTGCCTTTGGATCGTTTTCGGGTAATCGAGATGGTATCGATCGCGCCTCAGGAGATATCGATATCAAGGCCGAAATCGAGAGGGGACGCTGCCATGGTAATGCGACTCGTCGATATGTAATCCACGCCAGTCCGAGCGATCGTCGGGATACGGTCGAGAGTGACGTTCCCCGAAGCTTCCAGCTTGGCGCGTCCACCCGTGATAGCCACGGCTTCGGCCAGCATTACATCGTCCATATTGTCGAGAAGGACCGCATCGGCGCCCGCCGAAAGCGCTTCCTCAAGCTGAGCAAGCGTATCGACCTCCACCTCGATCGCCACGAGATGGCCGGCAAAAGCCCGCGCCGTAGCTATGGCCGCACTAACGCTGCCGGCTACGGCGATATGGTTATCCTTGATGAGAATGGCGTCGTCGAGCCCAAAGCGGTGATTATGTCCGCCACCACACCGCACGGCATATTTCTCCGCCGCCCGAAGCCCTGGAATGGTTTTTCGCGTGCAGCATATGCGCGCGGCGGTGCCTTCCGTGCGTGCCACGAACTGCTGCGTCAGCGTTGCGATGCCGCTCAGATGCGTCATGAAGTTCAGCGCCGTGCGTTCGGCGGCAAGGATGGCGCGCGCGTTGCCCGCGATCTCGACCAACGCCGCCCCGGCCGAGATGGTGTCGCCATCACTGGCCAAGAGCGTCACCGAAACGCCCGATCCAATCAGCGAAAACGCCGTTTGCGCAAATTCCAGGCCGCACACCACGCCATTCTCGCGCGTGTTGATGCGCGCCCGCGCCACGGACGTAGGCGCAATGGTGGCCTGCGAGGTGATATCGCCCGCCTGGCCCAAATCTTCTTCGAGCGCGATTTTGACCGAACGCTCTATGAGGTACTGCGGCAGGGACGGGGGGTAGGCGGCGGTCATGGTCAAGGCATCCGACAAGCAGAAATGTGGACCTGCCCGGCCGGATTGCTACGGCTGAACAGGTCCAGGACGCCATGAGCTTTATTCAATTGCCGCGGGGCTGGAAACCCCTCGCGGACTAGTTGCCCTCGACCGAGAGGCCTTCTTCGTTGATCTGGATTTCAACGCCCTGCGGCTGGGTTTCCTGCTGAAACGCGTAAATTGCAAAGCCGATAACGACGACGATAA
This sequence comes from Pelagibacterium luteolum, assembly GCF_900100665.1. Classification (GTDB taxonomy): domain Bacteria; phylum Pseudomonadota; class Alphaproteobacteria; order Rhizobiales; family Devosiaceae; genus Pelagibacterium; species Pelagibacterium luteolum. Next base: position 81,432 of record NZ_FNCS01000002.1, on the reverse strand, counting down.
GTGCGCCGATCAGTAAATAGAGCGTATTGCGAGACATGCGCCGGCTCCCCTTTTTGCTGTGCGCGGCCGTTTAAGGCTGGCGCATGTTGATTTATATTAAGCCACTGCCCGAATAGGCGGCAAACAAACGTTCAAATTCGGTTTTAGTTCCTTAACGGCTCATTATCCCTCCGCTGTGAATACGCAAATTTGCCTATCGGATTCACTGTTGGTTCAAGACTTGCCCTCATGCTTCGCCAATTCGGACGTGGGGATGGGACGGGGATATGACGGCTAGCAGGGGAATGACCAATGCCACCGCGGTCGATGCAGCGCTGGAGGCTATGCCATACGGCCTGTGCATCTGGAGCGAGGATCTCCGGCTCGAGCTGTTCAACTCCCGCTACGCCTGGACCTTCGGCCTGCCCACAGGCGCCATCGTCGCCGGCATGAGTCTTTACGAGTGCTGTGACGCCGTCATCGAGGCAGGTAATTTCTTCGGCTTCACCGTCGATGAACTCTACCAGGCCATGCTGGCCCGCTTCGAGCGCCAACGCCAGCGCGAACTGCCCACGCAATACGAACAGAATCTGCGTGACCGCGACATCCGTACGACATATTCCAATCGCCCCGGCATCGGTTGGCTGGTCACGCACGAAGACATAACCGACGCCAGCGATCATTTGACGGCGCTATCCCAGCGCGAGGCCGAGATCGCGCGTCAGGCGATGCGGTTCGAAGCCGCCGTCGACAATATGGCGCACGGCCTGTGCATGATCGATGCAGAACACCGCCTCGTCATCTGCAATGCCAACTACGCCTCCCTTTACGATCTACCGCCCGAACTTCAGCGCCCCGGAACGCTGCTCACCGATATTCTCGATCATCGCTTCGACGCCGGCATGCGCCCGGTCGATGGGCCCATGGCTTTCCTGCACCGCCGGGTACAGACCATCACCGAAGGCAAGCGCGCCGTCGACATTTGCGAGTTCGAGAATGGCCAGATCATCTCCGTCGTCCACCAACCCATGCCCGATGGCGGTTGGGTGGAAACCCATCAGGACATCACCGAGCAACGCCGCTCCGAAGCCCGCATCCACCATCTGGCCCGCCACGACGCGCTGACCGACCTGCCCAACCGGACGCTGTTCAACGAAGAAATGGCCATGGGCGAATCTCGCATCCGTCGCGGCGAGATGATGGCCGTCCTCTGTTTCGATCTCGACCACTTCAAGATCATCAACGACACGTTGGGCCATGCCGTCGGCGATGCCGTTCTCATCGAAGTTGCCGCGCGCATCAACCATGCCAAGCGCGACCATGAATGCGCCGCGCGTCTGGGGGGCGACGAATTTGCGCTTCTGGCCGGCCCCCTCAAAAGCCCCACAGATGCGGCCGCCCTGGCCGAGCGCCTGATCGCCGCCATTTCCCAGCCCATGGAAATCGAGGGGCATCGCGTCATCATCGGCACGTCGATCGGAATAGCCGTTGCCCCCCATGACGGGGAGTCGAGCGAAACCTTGCTCAAGAACGCCGATCTCGCGCTCTATCGCGCTAAGGGTGATGGGCGTGGCAATTACCGCTTCTTTGAAAAGGGCATGGACGCCGCCATGCAACATCGTCGCACCATTGAGAGCGGCTTGCGGCTCGGCCTCACACGCGACGAATTCAGCCTGGTCTATCAGCCGCTTATGGACCTCGACAGTAGCCGCGTCAGCTGCATGGAAGCCCTTTTGCGCTGGGAACACTCCGAACTGGGCGTCGTCTCGCCGGTGGAATTCATCCCTGTCGCCGAAGAAATCGGCTTCATTGTACCTTTGGGCGAATGGGTGTTGCGTGAGGCATGTCGAGCCGCCGCCGCCTGGCCGTCCGATATCAGGATTGCCGTCAATCTTTCCCCGGTCCAGTTCAAGAGCCATCGCCTGATCGAAGTCGTTCGGCGCGCTCTCGACGATGCGGGGTTATCGGCGGATCGGCTGGAGCTCGAGATTACCGAATCCGTGATGCTTACCGACCACGATCAAGCGCTCGATACCCTTCACACCTTGCGAGCCATGGGCATCCGCATTTCCATGGACGATTTCGGGACCGGCTATTCGTCGCTGTCCTATCTGCGGGCCTTCCCGTTCGACAAGATCAAGATCGACCGCTCGTTCATCGAAGATGTCGGGTCCCAGGACGCCAATCTCGAAATTATCAAGGCTGTCATCGCCCTGGGCAAGAGCCTCGGCATGTCGACGACCGCCGAGGGGGTCGAGACCGAAGCCCAGCTCGATGCGGTGCGGGCCCATGGCTGCACCGAAGTCCAGGGCTTTCTGTTTTCCCGGCCGCTGTCGGAAACCGACGCAGCCGATCTTCTCTCGCGTCTCGCGCCCCTACCTGTCGCCCAGACCACGCGCAAGGCGAGCTGATCTAGCGCGGATACGTCCCCTTGAACCGCTCCATGGCAAATGGAGTGATATCGATAACCGGTTTTTCCCCCGTCATCGCCTGAGCCAATAGGTGCCCCGTGGCCGGCCCGAGCGTAAAGCCGTGATGCGCGTGCCCGATACCAACCCATAGCCCCCGGTGCTTGGGCGCCGGGCCGATGATGGGCATCATGTCCGGCGTACAGGGTCGCGCGCCCTTCCATGGCTGCGGATCGAGGCGCTCGCCCAGCGGGAACAGACCCCGCGCTGCGGTTTCGGCCCGACCGAGCTGGATTGGGGTGGGGGCCGCGTCGCGCAGCGCAAATTCTGCGCCGGTGGTCAGCCTGATCCCCTGTTCCATGGGCGCGAGGAGATAGCCCACCTCCGCATCGATCAGCCAGTTGTTGAGCTTTGCATCGCCCTCGGCGCCAAAATGCATGTGGTACCCGCGCTTGACGAACAGCGGCAGGCGATAGCCCAAGGGCTCCAGCGCCTCGGGCGCCCAGGGCCCAAGCGTTACGACGACCTCCTTGGCGGAATGGCGCTGCCCCCCAACGTCCACCGACCAGATATCCCCAGTCTGCTCCAGCCCGCTGGCCGCGCCGCCGAGGAAGCGTCCGCCCATCGACTTGTACAACTCGAAATATTTGGTCACCAGCGCGCCGGGATTGCGGATCGTCCACGGGTCTGTCCAGTGAATGGCGCCAGCCAACTTTTCCTTGAAGTCGGGCTCTTCCTGCGCCATCGCCGCACCATCCACCACGCGGTGGTTGATGCCGTAAAGCTCGAGATCTTTCTTCGCCTTGGCGGCTTCGGCCTTGAGTTTGCCTTCGGTGCGAAACGCCAGATACCAGCCCTTCTTGACCACGAGATCCTGCGCGCCGGATGCGTCGATCAGGTCGGAATGCTCATCGATCGACATGCCGATCAAGGGCGCGTAGCTTTTGACGACGTGGGAATAATGGCTGGGCGAGGATTCCCACCAATAGCGCAACAGGGCAGGGGTCACGCGCGGCAGCGCAAACGGGTCATATCGAGCGGCAGTGGAAAGATGCAGACCCACCTGCATCAACGTCGCCAGATCGCGCGGAAACGCGTGCGGGCGCACGCCCTCGCGCTGGATGATTCCGGCATTGCCATATGAGGTTTCGCGCCCCGGCTCGTTCTTGTCGATCAGAAGCACCGAGCGCCCACGGCGCGTCAGGTGAATGGCTGTCGAAATGCCGACGATGCCGGCGCCGATGACGATGACGTCCTGATCCATATCTATCTCATACTGTCTGGAATTGGGCAGGCCCGGCGCGCTGCCGGGCCCATGCCTTTATTGTCCGCCTGTCGCGGCGGCCTTGTCTTCGTCCCACCACCACACATCGGGGAACCCGATCGCAAATTCGGGCAGGATCTCTGGGTGGCTGAACCGATCCCACCTTGCGGTCCGTGCATAAGTGATCGTGTAGCTGGGTACGACGTTGTGCATGGCCAGCAACACGCGATCCAAAGCCCGCGTCGCCGCCTCAAGCGTTTCGCGATCGGGGGCGGATACCAGCCGCTGGATCAAGGCATCGACGCCCGGATCGGAAATGCCGGCATAATTGCGCGAGCCCTGTTCTTCGGCCGAACTTGATCCCCACATGAACCGCTGCTCGTTGCCGGGCGACAGTGATTGCGCCCAGCGGGTGTAGATCACATCGTAATCGAAAGCGCGCACGCGATTGGTGTATTGCGGGGTATCGACCACCCGGAACGTTACATTGGCGCCGATCGCATTGAGATTGCCCGCCCAGTGCAGCGCCACCGGCTCGATGACATTGTCATAGGAGAGGATCTCGAACCCGAACTGGTTGCCATTGGCATCGACCAGCCGCGATCCGTCCAGCGTGTAGCCGGCTTCGTTGAACAGCCGCAACGCCTCACGCAAATTCTCGCGCAACGCATCGTCGCTGCCTCCGACCGGATTGGTGAACCGCGCGGTAAAGACGCTGGCCGGAATAAGGTCGCGGACCTCCTCCAGGATTTCCAGCTCAAGCCCTTCAGGAGGGCCGTCTCCTGCAGCGAGGTCGGTGCCGAAAAAGTATGAATCGATACGGTCATACTGCTCGTAGAACAGCGTGCGGTTCAGCTCCTCGAAATCGAGCGCGTAGTTCAGGGCTTCGCGGACCCGCGGATCCTGGAACTTCTCATGCCGCTGATTGGGCACGAAACCCCACATCACGCCGCTTGCATTGTAGCCGTTCTCGAATTCTTCCATGACGACGCGGCCGTCCTGCACCGCAGGAAAATCATAGCCAGTGGCCCAGCGCCGCGCGATATTTTCGGTCCACCAGTCGAACTGGTCGGCCTTGAACGCTTCGAACATCACCGTCGTGTCGCGGAAATACTCGATGCGATATTCGTCGAAGTTCGACGAGCCGACATTGACGGGCTTGTCGGCGCCCCAATAATCGGGGTTGCGTGTGTAGGTCACGGTACGCCCGGCATCGAAGCTGGACAGCTGGTAGGGACCGGACCCCATCGGCAATTCGAGCGTCGAAGAACCGATATCACGCTGCTGACCGCGGTCGTTTTCGCCCTCCCACCAATGCTGCGGCATCACCATCAGCTGCCCCATGATATAGGGTAGCTCACGGTTTCCGGTTTCCGAGAATGTGAAGGTGATCTCGCCTTCGCCCGTCACCTGCGCAGCGGTCACCGGCGCATAATATTCGGCGTAAATCGGCGAATGCTCCATAACCGCATCAAAACTCCAGAGGACGTCTTCGGCGGTGACCTGTTCGCCATCGGCCCAGCGCGCATCCGGATCGATGCGGAACGTCACGGCGGAAAAATCGTCCGGATACGAGACCGCATCGGCCAGAAGCCCATAACTCACCGAGCTTTCGTCCGAACTGGGCGTCATCAGCGTTTCATAAACCAGGCCGAGTCCGGTCGCCGGTTCGCCCTGCGGCAGGATCGGGTTGAACGTATCGAACCCGCCCAACGCCGGCATGCGCACCGTTCCACCCTTCGGCGCGTCGGGATTGACGTAGTCGAAATGCGTGAAACCAGCTTCGTATTTTGGCGCGATATCGAGCGCCATGGCGTGACGCCATTCCGGCTCGCCCTGCGCCATGGCCGGCAGGCTGATGAGAGTGGCGCCGAAAAGCGCGGCAAGGGCGAGAGGCTTCATTGCAATTCCTCTTGGTTTTCTGAGGAGAGTCTGACCGATCTTAAAGTGCTTTGCAAAAAAGTGGATACCACAATTGCTTGAGGCACGATGGAAGTGCGCAATTTTCGTGCGCCATACGCGTAACCCACGCAACAAGGGTGTTGGGAACTCCAAACCGGTTGGCGCTCTTCGCTGACCCAGAGTGGATCGAGGGAATAAATCCCGGGGGCACGGAGGTAGGGGGTTAGCGGTTGCCAGCAGCCAGTTTGTAACCCCCAGGATTTATTCCCAAGGCCCGGCGCGGCCCGAGCCGCAAGCCGTTGACCCTCAGCCGACACCATCTTCCAGCGCCGCCGCCAGAAGGGTTTGCGTGTAGGGGTGCTGCGGATCGCTGAACAAGGTCTCGGTCGGCCCGCGCTCGACGATCTTGCCGTGCTGCATCACCGCCACCTCATTGGCGATGGCCCGCACCACCTTGAGATTGTGCGAAATAAACACGTAGCTCAGCCCACGCCGGGCCTGCAGATCGCGCAGGAGTTTGACGATCTGCGCCTGCACGCTCATGTCGAGTGCCGATGTCGGCTCATCGAGAATGAGAAATTTCGGCTCCAGCACCAGCGCCCGCGCGATCGCGATCCTCTGGCGCTGGCCACCGGAAAACTCATGCGGATAGCGATTATGCATCGCTCCATCCAGCCCGACCTCGCCCAGCACCGCTTCGACCTTTCCGGTCCGCTCAGCTTCGCTCAAGCGCGGAAAATGAACCAGCAGCCCCTCGGCGATGATGTCGCCTATAGTCATCCGCGGTGACAGCGATCCAAAGGGGTCCTGGAACACCACCTGCATATCGGCGCGGTAGGGCCGCATGTCGCGAAAGCTCTTGCCCTGCAAATCGGAGCCCAGAAAAACGATCCGCCCCCGGGACGACGTCAGCCGCAACATCGCGAGCCCCAGTGTCGTCTTGCCTGACCCCGATTCGCCGACAACGCCCAGCGTTTCACCTGCGCCAACGCTCAGGTCCACGCCATCCACGGCCCTGATGTGCCCGACGGTGCGTTTGAGCAGCCCGCGCTTGATCGGAAACCACACCTTCAGATCATCGACGGCCATCACGGCCCGGCCAGTTCCCGTCGGCGGCGGTGGCGTCTCGCTCAATTCGCTCGAGAGCAATTGCTTTGTGTAGGCGTGCTGCGGATCGGCAAATAGCGTCGCCGTATCCGCCCGCTCGACGATCTCGCCGCCGCGCATGACGCACACCCGGTCCGCCATGCGTCTGACGATCCCCAGATCATGGGTGATGAACAGCATGGCCATCCCCATCTCGCGCTGGAGCTTTTTCAGAAGATCCAGGATTTGCGCCTGAACCGTAACATCGAGCGCGGTAGTCGGTTCATCGGCGATCAAAAGATCGGGCTCGCAGGCCAGCGCCATGGCGATCATCACCCGCTGGCGCTGCCCGCCCGACAATTGGTGCGGAAATGAAGCCAACCGCGTCTCCGGATCGGCGATCCCGACAGCATGGAGCAATTCGAGCACCCGCGTGCGCGCCGCCACCCGCCCCATCCCCAGGTGCGTCGACAGCACCTCGCTGATCTGCCGCTCGATCGTATGGAGCGGGTTGAGCGAGGTCATCGGCTCCTGAAAGATCATCGAGATGGTGCGACCCCGCACCTTACGCAGCGCCTTTTCGTCGGCCCTGAGCAAATCCTGTCCCTGATAGACGATTTCGCCGGCCGGATGCATGGCTGACGGGTAGGGCAGCAGTCTGAGCACTGACAGCGCCGTCACCGATTTGCCCGAACCCGACTCCCCGACCAGCGCCACGGTCTCACCCTTGGCAATATCGAAGCTCACCGATTTGACGGCATCGACGCGACGGTCCTGCATCTGGAACGTGACGTCGAGGTTGCGGATGGAGAGGAGGGGCTCGGTCATCGCCTCACCCGAACGTCTTGCGCGGATCGAAGGCATCGCGCACCGCCTCGCCCGCAAACACCAGAAGGCTCAGCATCACCGAAATCACCATGAACCCCGTCAGCCCCAGCCATGGCGCCTGCAGATTGTTCTTGCCCTGCGCCAGCAGTTCGCCCAGCGACGGCGACCCCGGCGGTAACCCGAACCCAAGAAAATCGAGCGAAGTCAGCGTCGTGATCGACCCGCCGAGAATAAACGGCATAAACGTCACCGTCGCCACCATGGCGTTGGGCAGAAGGTGCCGAAACATGATCGTCCGGTTGCCGACGCCCAGTGCCCGCGCCGCGTTGACGTACTCGAAATTCCGCCCGCGCAAAAATTCCGCCCGCACCACGCCCACCAGCGCCACCCAGGAGAACAGCAGCAATATCCCCAGCAGCACCCAGAAACTGGGTGCGATAACGCTCGAGATAATCAGCAGCAGATAGAGCGAGGGAATCGAGGTCCAGATTTCGATGAACCGCTGAAACAGCAAATCCGTCCAGCCGCCGAAATAGCCTTGCACCGCCCCCGCCACCACGCCAACAACCGACGAGAGCACAGTCAGCGTCAGCCCGAACAGCACCGAAATCCGGAACCCATAGATTAGCCGCGCCAAGACGTCTCGTCCCTGATCGTCGGTACCGAGCACGTGCATGTTGCCCAGCACGCATGAGGGATCCTCGACCCCCTGGGCATAGCGCACGCAGTTTTCCTCGCGGCTCATCAGCCAGCTCGGCGGCGTCGGCGCGGGGCGGGGCAGGGCGGTATCCACCGAGCGATGGGAATAGCGAAACAGCGGCCAGATCATCCAGCCGTTCTCTTCGATCTCACGCTGGATCGCGCCCGAGCGGTACTGCGTCACCGCCAGGAACCCACCAAACTTGGTCTCGGGATAATCGACCACCACAGGAAACAGCACCTCGCCCTTGTAGTAGGCGATGAGCGGCTTGTCGTTGCTGATCGCCTCGGCAAATAGGCTCAGTAGCACCAGCACGAGAAACAGCCAGAACGAGACGAACCCGCGCCTGTTGCGCTTGAAATTGTCCAGCCGCCGCCGGTTGATCGCCGAGAGCGCCACGCTAGACCTCCCGCTTTTCGAAATCGATGCGGGGGTCGATCCACATATAGGTGAGGTCCGACAGAAGGCTGAGGATCAGCCCGAACAGCGAGAAAATGTAGAGCGTGGCAAACACCATAGGATAGTCGCGCGTCACGATCGACTGGAAGCCCAGCAGCCCCAGACCATCGAGCGAAAAGATCGTCTCGATCAAAAGCGAACCGCCGAAAAACGCCCCGATAAACGCACCCGGAAACCCGGCAATGATGATCAGCATCGCGTTGCGGAACACGTGCCGGTACAGCACCCGATTTTCGCTCAATCCCTTGGCGCGCGCGGTGGTCACATACTGCTTGCGGATTTCATCGAGAAACGAGTTCTTGGTTAAAAGCGTCGTTGTCGCGAACGCCCCGATCGCCATCGAGATAATCGGCAGCGTCAGATGCCAGGCATAGTCGAGAATCTGTTGATACCACGGCATCGACGCGAAGTTCGACGAGGTCAGCCCTCGCAGCGGAAACAGCGACCAGAAGCTACCGCCGGCAAAGAGGACAATCAGCAGGATCGCAAACAGAAATCCCGGGATCGCATAGCCGATGATGACCACCCCCGAGGTCCACACGTCGAATTTCGACCCGTCCCGCACCGCTTTGGCAATCCCCAGCGGAATGGAAATCCCATAGGAGATCAGCGTCATCCACAGCCCGAGGGAGATCGAGACCGGCATTTTCTCGAGCACCAGATCGATCACCGAGATGTCGCGATAATAGGACTGCCCGAAATCGAACCGCAGATAATCCCAGATCATCGAAAAGAACCGCTCGACCGGCGGCCGGTCGAAGCCGTACTGCGCCTCGAGCTGGGCGATAAATTGCGGCGACAACCCCCGCGCCCCGCGATAGGCCGATTGCACCTCGCCGCCAGCATTCGATGAACTGGCGCCGGAGGTGTCGATCCCGCTCTGTCCGGTAAAGTCACCGCCCGACGACCCGGTGATCCGAGACAGCGCCGAAACATCGGTACCCGAAAACCGCGCAATCGCCTGCTCGACCGGCCCGCCCGGCGCAAACTGGATGACGAGAAACGAAACCACCATGATCCCGAACACCGTGGGGATCATCAACAAAAGGCGTCGCAGGATATAGGCGGCCATCAAGCGTCCGGGTTCAACGAGTCACTGCGCCAGAGCATGTAGACTTTGTCGTCGATGTCCAAGCGGATTATGCGAACCGCCGGTCACGATCGCGCGCTAATTCCCGATCAGCCCATTCTCGATAGCATACCGCGTCAGCCCGGCCGTTGTCGGGATGCCGAGCTTTTTCTTGATGTTCTTGCGGTGGGTTTCGACTGTCCGTGCAGAAATATCGAGCGTTGCCGCCACGTCCTTGTTGGATTTGCCCCCCGCTATCAAAAGCAGAATGGCTTGCTCGCGCGTCGTCAGTGCCTTGGTCTTGGCCGATTTGTCGCCGCGCTCCAGCAACACGTCCGACACTCCGGTCGAAAAGAACGTGCCGCCTGCAGCGACCGTATCGATCGCCCTGATGATTTCCTCGGTCGACACATCCTTGAGGATGTAGCCCGAGGCGCCATACATCACCGATGTGGAAATATACTCGCGACTATCGTGCATCGAGAGCATCAGAAGCTTGGTCGACGGACACTGCTCCTTGAACAATTCGATAGCATCCAAACCGTTTAGCTCGGGCATGTTGATGTCCATCAACACGACGTCCGGCGCAGTCGTGCGAGCAATCTCCAGCGCCGCAAGTGCCGAGGGCGCGGCGCCGACCACGGCGATATGGTCGTACGTCTCGAGGATAGCTTTGAGCCCATCGAGCACGAGAGGATGATTGTCCACGAGCAGTACCTTGATCGTCATGGTCACGCGACCTCCTGCAATCGTGCGGTGCGGGTAAACACGGTCTTGGGCAATATGGCGCGCAGTGTCGTCCCCTGTGGAGAGGTTTCGACCAGCATCTTTCCCCCGAAATGGGCCATGCGCTCCTGCATGTTGCGCAGCCCCAGCCCGCCGCGACTTCGCCCGTCACGGGCAAACCCCTTGCCATTGTCGGTAATAACCATCTGCACCCGCCCATGCGGGCTCGATAGGGCGATCGTTACTGCGGTCGCCTTGGCGTGCCGGTCGATATTGTTGAGCGCTTCCTGCGCCACGCGGTAGAGTGCTGTCCGGGCCTCGGGCAACAGCATGTTCTTGAACGCAACGGCTTCAAGGGTGACGGCAATCCCGGTGCGCTCGGCAAAATTGTGGGTCAGCGCCTCCAGCGCCGCCGAAAGCCCCAGATCGTCCAGTGCCCCTGGGCGCAAATCATGGCTCAAGCGTCGTACTTCCTTGATTGCGCCATTGAGCGCATCGGCGCCCTTTCCGATGGCCTCGGGCGCGCCCTCCGCACCGCTTTCGACCTTTCGTCGCGCCAGATCGATCGTGTAGCGCACCCCGATCAGGATCTGGCTGATCCCGTCATGAAGTTCGCGGGCGATGCGTGAGCGTTCCTCTTCCTGAGTATCGATGATCCGCTGGGTCAAATCCTTGAGCTTGTGGTCGGCCATGCGCCGCTCATGCTGATTGAGGATCATCCAGGTCCCGAACACCAGGAGCACCGCGGGGACGGCGATAAGCATGACGGTAAAGAAGGTGGAGCTGATCGAATTGCGCAGATCCTCCTGCGCGGCGGCGGTCTGCGCATAGACGTCGTCGAGATAGACCCCGGTCCCCAGCATCCATTCCCACTTATCCAGCCCGACCGCAAACGAGAGCTTTTCTGCGATCGTCCCCGCTGAAGGCTTCTCCCATAGATATTGGTGCAGCCCGCCACCCTCCTTGGCCTTTTCGATCAGATTGTAGATCACCCGATTGCCGGTCGGATCTTCGAGCTCCAGCCAGTTCTGCCCCGGACGATAGGTCTGGCGGGGGTGGACGACATTGACCCCGTCATAGTCATAGACGAAGAAATACCCATCCTCGCCATAGTCGAGCGCATTGAGGATAGAGCGCACCTCTTCCTTTGCCGCCTCATCGTCAGGCCCGGCTGCGGAATACACATCGTCGATGGCCGACAGCGCCAGATTGGTGAGGTTGAGCAATTCGTCCTGCTTGGCCTGCAACATGTTGCGTTCGAACGTGTCGATGCTCGTCCGCGCCAGGCTCGTCGACTGCCACGTCACCAGCCAAGTGATCGCCGCGATGGCGAGCACGAGCGGAACGATGGACAGCGCAAGAATCTTGTGCCGCAACTGCATGGCCGATGTCTCCTCCCAAGCCGCCCAATACAGCAGGCGACAGGCGATTGTAGCAATTTCCGGGCGCGTTCTTTATCATCGACTGCGTAGTAGTGGGTAGCCTTTGGCGATAATTCGGCAAGGGCCGGGAACTGTCCCCTCGACAGCGCATCGCTCTTGGCCTTCTGCTTGGCCGGCGCTTCGAAGATGCGCTCAACGGTGGCGGCTCTCGAAGCGTAGCTCAAACCGTTTCTATCCGGCGCAAACTGGCGCCATTGGGAGGAAAATTGATGAAAAGACGCGACTTCTTCTTGAAGGCGGGTGCGGCCACTGCTGGCGCCGCTGCTGCCGCTACAACGCTGGCCGCTCCGGCCATCGCCCAGGGCAATATCACCTGGCGCATGGTCACCACATGGCCGCAGAATTTCCCCGGCCTCGGCGTCGGCGCCCAGCGCCTTGCCGACCGCATCACCGCCGCTTCGGGCGGTCGTCTGACCGTTCAGGTTTACGCCGCGGGTGAAATGGTCCCCGGCCTCCAGGCCCTTGATGCCGTTATCGACGGCTCGGCCGAAATGAGCCATGGCGCTGCCTATTACTGGCAGAACAAGTCCATGGGCCTTTCGTTCTACACCGGTGTTCCGTTCGGCATGACCAACCGCGAACTCGCGGCCTGGGTGCGCCACATGGGCGGACAGCAGCTTTGGGACGAAATCTATGACGGTTTCGGCGTCCAGGGCTTCCTGTCGGGTGATACCGGCACGCAGGCCGGCGGCTGGTTCCGCAACGAGTTGACCGGCGTCGCCGATATTCAGGGCCTTCGCTTCCGCACACCCGGCCTTGGTGGTCAGGTGTGGGAAAAGCTCGGCGCCTCGGTGACCAACCTTGCCGCCGGGGACATCTTCCCCGCGCTCCAGAACGGCACGTTGGACGCCGCCGAATTCGTCGGCCCCTATAACGATCTGGCCCTCGGCTTCTACCAGATTGCCAAGAACTACTACTTCCCGAGCTTCATCGAGCCTGGTCTGGCCACCGAACTCGTCGTCGACAAGGCCAAGTATCAGGCCCTTCCGCAGGACCTGCAGGACCTCGTCCGGTTCGTCTGCCAGGCCGAATACGACGAAGTGGCATCCGACTTCGCCGCCAACGACCCGCGCGCGCTCCAGACGCTCGTTAATGACCATGGCGTGACGGTGCGTCAGTTCCCTGATGAAATCATGGAAGCCGGTGCCGTAGCCGCCAAGGAAATCCTCACCGATATCCGCGACAATGGCGACGACCTCACCAAGCGCGTTGCCGAAAGCTACGTCGAAGCCTTCAACATCGTCCGGCAGAAGACCGACGGCACCGACTCGCTCTACCTGCGCGCCCGCGAGCAGTATTTCACGCTCGAATAGGCCCGTACGGATACCAACAATCGAAAGGCCCGAACTCCGGTTCGGGCCTTTTTTGTGACCTGCCAAAACGCGGCAGAGTAATGCGATCAGCTTTTGTCGGGGCCGCTCCGCGTTCCGCTCCATGCCATACCCATATACACGCCGCCCGCCTCCAGCTCGTCGAGCATTTGCGCGAGATGCTTGTCCTTGGTGTCCTGGCGCTTCACCTTGTTGATCCAGAGCAGATAGTCGTTTCGCTGGTAGGGCGGACGGGCGTTGTACGCATCCCACAGACCGCGCGCATGCAGCGCCTCCCGAACGAAGTCTGGCATCGATTCGCGTTTGCGTAAGGGGCGCAGGGCAGGGCTCATCGTGGCATTCTCCATCGAAATAAGCGCATAGCATGCCGCCTGTGCCTGACATGAGATGGCAGCAGCAAATGCGGTATTAGAATGCCGCCATCCCGATCGCGTCAATCGATCGCGCGCAAAAAAAGGGCCCGCCGAACGGATCGACGGGCCCTCTGCCGTAATTGGCGTGATGTCACATGACCGAGGGCAGCCAGGTGATTAATTGCGGGAAGATGAACAATATCGTTATCGCCACCACTTGCAGTGCAACGAACGGCACTGCCCCCTTGTAGATCATCCCCGTTGTCACCCTGCTTGGCGCTACCCCGCGCAGGTAGAACAGCGAGAAGCCGAAGGGCGGCGTCATGAAGCTGGTCTGCAGGTTCACGCCCACCATCACGCCCAGCCAGATCGGATCCACGCCCAGCGCGAGCAGGATCGGAGCGGTAATCGGGATGATGATGAAGATGATCTCGAAGGTGTCGAGAATGAACCCGAGCACGAACATGATCAGCATCACGACGATCATCGCCCCGATAGCGCCCCCCGGCAGATTGGCCAGGAATTCGTGCACAAGATTGTCGCCGCCCATGACGCGGAAGACGATCGAGAACACCGATGCGCCGAACAGAATGATGAAGATCATCGAGGTGATGGTTGCGGTGGCCATGGCCGCGTCGCGGAACACCTTGAACGACAACCGCCAGCGTAGTGCCGCGAGGATGGTGGCACCGACAGCACCCACCGAGCCCGCCTCCGTCGGGGTGGCAATGCCGGTAAGGATCGAGCCGAGCACCAAAAGGATCAGGACCAGCGGCGGCAGGAGGGCAACCGCAACCTCCTTGAGAATGCCCTTGCGCTCATCTTCGCTCATCGGCGTCGCCGGGCAGCTTTCCGGGTCGGTGATCGCCTTGAAGATCATCCAGCAGATGTAGAGTGCCACAAGCAGCATGCCCGGGATGAACGCCCCGGCGAACAGGTCACCCACAGTCACGGGTGTCGGCGCGAAATTGCCCTGCGCCATCTGCACCTGAGCGTTGATCGAGGTCAGCATGTCGCCCATGAAGATCAGAACCGTAGATGGCGGAATGATCTGCCCCAGCGTGCCCGAGGCGCAGATAACGCCCGAAGCCAGCTTTGGATCGTATTTCGCCCGCAGCATTGCCGGGAGCGAGATCAGCCCCATCGTCACGACCGTCGCGCCCACCACGCCGGTCGAGGCGGCCAGAAGTGCGCCCACCACGATGACCGATATGCCCAGTCCGCCGCGCAAATTGCCGAACAGCTTCCCCATGGTGAGCAGCAATTGCTCGGCGATCTTGGATTTCTCCAACATCACGCCCATGAAGATGAACAGCGGCACCGCGACCAGCACTTCATTGGTCATGAACCCGATATACCGGCCCATGAGATTGCCCATGTTCGAGAAGTCGAACACGCCGAGGAAGTAGCCGACGGCGCCAAAGATCAGCGAGGTACCGGCCAGCGTGAACGCCACCGGAAAGCCCAGCATCAGGAACCCGATAACGCCGAAAAACAGCAGACCAGAGAGGATTTCCCCAATCAGAACGCTAGACATTGGGCATCTCCTCGTCGGTATCGAGCTTGTAGCGATAGGGTTCGGCGAGGAGGTCTTCCTTGCCGCTCAGGACGAGGATCGAACGCCCGATCATCGCCAGTCCCTGCAGCGTGACGAGGACGGTAAAAACGAGAATGAAGGATTTCAGGACGAACAGTCCCGGCATGCCGCCGATATTCTGGGATGCCTCATAAAAGCTCCAGGAGCGCTGGACGTATATCCAGCCCCAGTTCCAGACGACATACATGAACGGCAGAAGGAAAATGACGACGCCCACGAGGTCGGCTATGGCCTTCCTGCGAACGCTGGCGGGTCGATAGAAAATGTCCACCCGCACATGATCGTCGCGGAACAGCGCGAAGCCGGCCACGGCGGTGAACATCGCGCCGCTGAGCCAGACATAGAGATCCTGCATCCACAAAATCGTCGTGTTGAAGAAATAGCGTTGAACAACGACGGCAAAGCAGACCACCACAACGGCGACGGCCAGCCAGGAAAACACATTGCCAATGATCCGGTTCAGGCTGCCAATCGCCTGAACCGCTAACGCGAGCGCGCGCATTTGCTCCTCCCACAGGAGTTATAGTTTTGCGACTGTATCGCTAGTGCGCGCCTTGGCAAACTGCAACGCGCCATTGGGGCGCCAAACCCCCAATCGCGCCGTTTAGCCCGTAAAACTGGGTAAGTGTCGTTAAATGATTCCGCGCCGCTGCAGAAAAGCGGCAATGGCACTCCAAGCCAGCGCCCAGGCCGAGCCCAGCGCCCATCCCGCCACCACGTCACTGGGATAGTGAACCCCCAAAAACACCCGGCTCACCCCGACACCGAGCGTCAGAATGATCGCTACGGCGAAAAAGAACACCCGCAACCGCCAACTGTCCACGATCCGCGCGAGAAGCGCCCCCAGCGTCAGAAACGTCACGGCCGTGAGCATGGCGTGCCCACTGGGAAAGCTGTTGGTCATCTCCGCATAGAACGTATCGAATTCAGGCCGTTGCCGCGAAAAGCCTAGCTTGAGAGTATTTGACAGAATCGCGCCGCTGATGGTTGAGACAACGATCAGGATCGCTCCGCGCCGTTCGTTGACCATCAGCAGCACCGCCACCACGATGGTGACGATGAGAGCCAGTATGGTCCCGCTGCCGAGCGCCGTGATATCGCGCACCGCCTCGTGCAGATAGGGCGGGCCGATAACTTGGGTCGGATCTCCCGGAACGCGAAACAGGTTCATGATCGCCATGTCCGCTTCGAGCGTGTCGCCCTCCATCACGTCATCGGCGATGTCGATGAAAAAGAAAATCAGAAGGCTCGACAGCCCGACGGCCAGCAGCATCAGGTATTCGGCGGTGATGAACCGGCGCACCTGATCCACATCGACTTTCTTGAGCGCCGTTCTGAACATGTCTATCGTCCGTTGGGTATCATTTGCTTGACGTCTTCGGCATCGGGCGCATCCATCCGCCGATACAGCGCCTGCACGATAGAGTACCCGCCATAAGCCGCAAGCCCCGCCGCGGCCATGCCGTAGAATACGGCGCCATAGGGTTGGCTGCGCAGCCAGTCCAGCGCATCGCGCAAACCGCCGGTGTCTTCGGGCGAAACCGTGATCCCGGCATAAACGATCAGCCCACCGATCACGACGAACAAGGCGCCACGGGCGATCAGCCCGAACTGGCTCACCGGATCGAGCACGGCCTTCTTGTCGGCGGGAATAACGATCCGCCCTTCATAATCCTTGACTGCGCCGCGATAGATCTGTCCCAGACCTGCGCCAACGAAGATCAACCCGACAATACCGACGAGCCAGGGCCCGAATGGCTGTGCCATCACCATGGCAATGATGGAAGTCTGGTCCGACCCACCGCCGGACCCTCCGCCCTGGATGGCCAGACCAGCGGCCGTCATAACGAGAAAACTGTTCGCCACGGCGCTGAAGAACTGGCCCAGTCGCGTCACGATCCCCATGGTGTCATTATCGTGGTCGTCGGCATTGAGCACCGATTGCGCGAGACGCCAAAGCACGTATCCCGCAAGGCCCAGGGCAATCAGCCCCAGAATGATGCGCCCCATGGGCGCGCCCAGCAGTGATGAAAGTGCGTCCTCGGGCGTGTCCTCGCCTTGTCCACCCGAAATCACTGACGACAGGGAGAGGCCGCCCAAAAGGATGTTGACGATGCCCTTGGCCCAATAGCCGGCGCGCGCCAGACGTTCGAAATGTCCTTCGGATTTTTGCACTATGTAATCCCCATGCCCATGCCGAAAACCGGCTTGCAACACAAAGTCGCCGTCAACCGAAATGTTCCCGCACCGGGCGTAGCGACACGGTGTCCAGCATTCGATCCTTCGCATTAACCCCGTTTGCATCCAGAAAGGTGTAGGGCATAGTTCGTTGGGGCGCAGAACAGTTCGCGCATTTGCAGCACGCTGAGAGCTATGGCACTAGGCTGGCGCGACCGAACCAGAATAGGGAGTCCATTGGGCGCATAGCCGAATGGCCCTATGTAAGGATTTAGAGAAGCGCGTGACGGCTACATGGCATGAGTTAGTCGCCAACCTGGCGGTGGTCGCACTTTTTGCGGCAATCTGGTTCCAGCTTACCGATTGGCTGGACGATCAGCCACGGGCGTTACGCAAGCTTGCCGTTGGTGGTCTCGCCGGCGTTGGCGCCATCGGCACCATGTTCATGGCAGTCGAAGTCGCGCCGGGCGTCTTCTTTGATCTGCGCGCGGGCATCATTTCGGTCGCCGCATTCTTTGCCGGACCCGTTTCCGGGATCATCGCCGCAGCTATCGCCATAACCTATCGGGTCCTCGAAGGGGGCTCAGGTGTCTATGCCGGCGTCTTCTACATTTCCGCTGCGGTTCTCATAGGCTGGGCGATGCGCGTGGGGGCCCGCTCGCCCACCCCATCGAGCATCTGGCTCGTCAATCTCGCTCTCGCGACATCCGTTGTGGTTCTGGCAACAGCGCTCCTTTTGCGCACCTCGGTCGACGATGCGGTCATTCGCGAGTTCATGCCGCCCACGACGCTACTGAGCTTTGTCGCCACGCTGATCATGGGGCTGGCGATTCGAAAGGGCCGCATGGTGGTGCGCGAGCGCCGCATCCTCGCCGCCGCGCTCGCCCAGACGCCTGAGTTCATTTACGTGAAGGATGCCTCCAGCCGCTTTATCGCCGCCAATCATGCAGTGGCGCGCCACAACGGATTTACCGATCCACGGCAGATGATCGGCCTTACCGATCGTGACATTACCGACAAGGAGCATGCCGACAGGCTGCTGGCGCAGGAACAGCAGATCATCGAAACCGGCCAACCCACACTCGATGTGGAAGAGGAAGAGGTCGATGATTACGGTGAAAAGCGTTGCTTCCGCTCATCCAAGGTTCCTGTGCGAGACCGCGACGGCCACGTCATGGGCCTTGCCGGCGTGACCGTGGAGACGACCCACCTCAAACGACTTGAAACGGAGTTGATCGAGAGTCGCGACAGGCTGTCCCTCGCCCTCAGCGAAATGAGCGACGGCCTCGCTGTTTTCGATTCGATGGGCTATCTCGTCTTTTGCAACGAGCAGTATCGGTCGAATTTCCCGCTCTCCGCTCATGTCCGCGTGCCCGGCGTCCACGTCAATGAGATCTTGCGCGAATGCGCTCGCACCGGGGAGCAGGTCGATGTGCCCCAGGACGATGTTGAGGGCTGGGCCGAGCGCGTCGGCAGTCTTTTGCGTATTCCCAACGTTGTCACCGTCGAGTTGTTCGATGGCCGTTTCGTCCAGATCCGCAATCGTCCCGCGCCCAATGACAGCTCAATTGTCATGGTCACCGACGTGACCGACCTGAAACTCGCCGAAAAGGCGCTGATAGAAGCCAATGCCGACCTGTCGCGGCAGGCATCCACCGACGCGCTCACCGGGCTCGCCAATCGCCGCGTATTCGACGAGACGCTGGCGCGCGACATGGCCCGCTGCGGCCGGGCAGGGACCCCGCTCAGCCTTATCCTGCTCGATGTCGACCACTTCAAGCGCTACAACGACACCTATGGTCACCAGGCGGGCGACGAATGCCTCGTCATGGTCGCCGACGCGATCAAGGGGGGACTGCACCGCCCCGCCGATCTTGCCGCCCGCTATGGTGGGGAGGAGTTCGCCGTCATTTTGCCCGAAACCGATAGCGAAGGGGCGGCTGCCGTTGCGGAACGGATCCGCCAGGCGATTACCGCCGCCAGCATCGTGCGCATCGGCAGCATCGGCACCAGGATCACCGCCAGCCTGGGCGTCGCCGAATACAATCTCGACACTGCGCTTGCTACGCCCGCCGACCTGATCCGCGACGCCGACGCCGCCCTCTACGCTGCCAAAACCAACGGTCGCGACCGCGTCGTCGTCGATAAGGTAGATAATCCCCGCCATCGCCTCGTCGTCAACAACAAGCCCGGCGGGTAGGGGTAGCAACTCCTGCAACGACGTTGAGATCAGGGTGCTTGAGGGTGCGTTGAGCCTCAATACGCGCGACGGCTCGGAAGGTGCACCAGCGGTCTTATACCGCCGTATGAGACCTAAGCCTTCCCCCGAAACCGCCGCTGATACTCCGAGTCATACAGCGCGCTGTTGCGGAACCCGTCCGCGTCCAGCGTCGGCCCCACGAATATGATCGCCGTCCTTTCGATCGGATCGCTCGCCAAAAGCCCGGCGATCGTCCCGAGCGTCCCGCGCACGATGCGCTCGCTGTCCCAGCTCGCCCACGCGACGACCGCCACGGGACAATCAGCCCCATAGAGCGGGGTCAAATCGGCCACGACCGTCTCGATCGCATGGATCGCCAAATGAATGGCAAGCGTCGACCCCGTCGCGCCGAACCCCGCCAGTGTCTCGCCCGCTGGCATCGGCGACGCCCGCCCCGACACCCGCGTCAGGACTAGGCTTTGCGCCAGCCCCGGCTTGGTCAGTTCTTGCCCCAAGGCCGCTGCCGCCGCCGCAAAGGCCGGCACGCCCGGCGTGAGCGTATAGTCAATCCCCAGCCGCTCCAGCAACCGGATCTGCTCGGCCACTGCGCTCCACACCGACAGATCGCCCGAATGCAGCCGTGCAACATCCTGTCCCGCGTCCCGAGCCGCAACATACTCCGCCTCGATCTCGTCGAGCGACATCGGCGCCGTGTCGACCAATCTCGCGCTTTGCGGACACCAGTCCAGCATCGCCTTCGGCACGATCGAGCCCGCGTAAAGGCACACCGGACACCGCGCCAGAAGGTCCCGTCCGCGCACCGTAATCAGGTCCGCAGCCCCCGGACCGGCGCCGATGAAGTGGACCTTCATTTGACCCAAACCCATTGGGTGATTGGCATGGCCGGCTTCCACCCGCTCATCGTCCCCAGTGCTTCGGCGCGCGCAATCTGGATGCGCGTGAGGCTGCCGCCCATCTGCTGATGCAGCAGCGCAAGGAGCGCCTCCATCTCAAGCGTCACGGCATTGGCTACCAGCCGCCCACCGGGCTTCAGCGCCTCGATCGCGGCATCCACCACGCCGTCATCGGTCCCGCCGCCACCGATAAAAATGGCATCAGGCGATGCAAGCTTTTCCAGCGCATCGGGCGCCCGCCCGCGCTTGATCGTCAGCCCCGGCACGCCCAGCATCGCAGCGTTCTCGGCAATCCTGTCGATCCGCTCGGGCTCGTGCTCGATGGCGATGGCCGAAAGCGACGGGTCCATCAGCATCCATTCGATGCCGACCGACCCCGACCCCGCGCCAATGTCCCACAGCGTTTCCCCCCGCCGCGGCGCCAGCGCACCCAGCGTCAAGGCCCGCACTTCGCGCTTGGTGATCTGACCGTCATGGGCGAACCACTCGTCCGGCAGCCCAGGCGTCAGCGGCAAAACCAGCGCATCGGCATCGGCTCGCACGTCGATCGCCAGCACATTGAGCGGCGAAATGCCCTCGATATCGAAATCCGCGGCGTTCGTGTCCCGCAGCTTTTCGCGCGGCCCGCCTACGGCCTCAAGCACGGTCAACCCACTCGGCCCGAACCCCGACGCGTCAAGCAGCGCCGCGATTTCTTTTGGCCCGTTCTCGTCGGACGTCAGCGCCAGAATCTTTCGCCCCGGATGCAGATGCCGTCGCACCAGTTCGATGGGCCGCCCATGCAGCGACAGCACCGTTACGTCCTGCAACGCCCACCCCATCCGCGCTGCCGCAAGAGAGAACGACGAGGGGGAGGTGACGACAATCATCTCGCGGCCCGGTATCAACCGCGCCAGTGTCGCCCCGATCCCGTAATGGAATGGATCGCCGCTGGCCAGAACGCACACTTTCTTGCGCCCGCGCAGCCGCGCCACTTCCTCCACCGAAATCTCGATGGGGCTCTGCCACCGCCGCCGCTCGGCGAGGTTCATCCCACGGATCATGTCGAGATGACGCTGCCCGCCAAACACCACTTCGGCGTCTGCGATCCGCGCCTTGGTAAGGTCGGTCAGCCCGTCCAATCCATCCTCGCCGATCCCCACGATCGTCAGCCAGCGCTCAGTCATTTTGCCCCTCCCGCACATGGCGAAGCGTATAGGCCAAGAAAGGCCGATCCCGGCGGTCGATCACGCGCGTAAACCGGCTGCCAACTACCAGACATGTGGACATATTCGCGTCCTCCGCCACGGCTTCGCCCAGCGTCGTGATGTCGATTTTCTCGTTCTCGCGTCCCACCGAATGCCCGTAAATCACCGGAATCTCTTTGGGCAATATTTCACGCAAGATGTTGAAAGCCTTACCCAATTGCCAAGGCCGCGCTTTCGAGATCGGGTTGTAGATCGCAATCGCAAACTCCCCCTCCGCGGCCAGCCGCAACCGTTTTTCGATTGTTTCCCAAGGCTTTAGATTGTCCGACAGCGAGATCGTGCAAAAATCCCCACCCAGCGGCGCCCCGATTTTCGCGGCCAGCGCCAGCATGGCGGTAATCCCCGGCACCACCCGCAAATCCACCGATTTCCAAGCCTCCGGCCCCTCATCAATCGCCTCGCAAACAGCTGAGGCCATTGCGAAAATTCCCGGATCGCCTCCCGAAACCACGGCAACCGTCTTGCCCTCCGCCGCCAGCGTCAGCGCCGCGCTTGCCCGGTCCAGTTCCTCGCGATTATCCGATGGCACCGCGATCTGGTCATTCCTCAAATCCAGCCGCGCGACATAGGGCTTGTAGCCAAAGAAATGGCTCGCCGCCGCGATCGCCTCGCGCGCTTCCGGCGTCACCTGCCCCTCGTCGCCAGGCCCCAGCCCGATGACATAAAGCATCCCCGTCATGGCCGCCCCGCCCACCCGGGCACCAGCACCTGGCTGAAATAGGGGGCAGGGGCGTCGTCGCGCTCGGCCAGCGGCATGACGACGGCGTTTTGCATCGTGCCGCGCTCGACATAGATCGCGCCCGCCATCTTCCCCGCAGCTTCAAGTGCTTGCCGGATTTTCGGCAGGTTGCGCCCGACCTTCATGATCACCGCGCTATCGGTATTGGCCAATCGCTGCGCCAGCGCCTCGACATCCAGCGTGCCGGGGAGCACGGTGAAGATATCGTCCCCCTGCATCAGCGGCACGCCCGCCTGCGACCAGCACCCCGACAGCGACGTAATCCCCGGGATCACCTCAGTCTCATAGCGATCGGCCAGCCGAACATGGATATGCATGTACGAGCCATAAAAGAACGGATCGCCCTCCGACAGCACCGCCACCGTTCGCCCCGCATCGAGATGCTCCGCAATCTGGTGTGCCGACTCGTCGAAGAACCCGGCAATCTGGCTCTTGTACCCATGGTGGTGCCGGTGCATTTCGGTGGTCACCGGATAGGGCAGGGGCAGCTCGATCGCTGTCTCCGGCCAGTGCGTTGCAACGATCGCACGGGCATTGCCCGCCCTCCCGCGTTTGAGAAAATGCGCGATCACATCGGCATCGAGGATCGCCCGCACCGCCTTGAGCGTCAGCAGCTCCGGATCGCCCGGACCCGTCCCGACCCCGATCAGCCGCGCGCTCATATGCCGGGCCGTGCCAGCGCATTGAGCGCCGCCGCCGTCATGGCGCTGCCCCCAAGCCTGCCCTCGACGATGGCGAAAGGAACGCCGTAGGAATTTTCGCTAAGCGCCTGTTTTGACTCAGCCGCGCCGACAAACCCCACCGGCATCCCGATGATCGCCGCAGGCTTGGGCGCCCCGTCGCGCAACAGTTCGAGCAAGTGAAACAAGGCCGTTGGCGCATTGCCGATCGCCACCACAGCGCCTTCCATGCGCGGCAGCCAGATATGGATCGCCGCAGCAGAACGCGTATTGCCATGATCCTGCGCCAGATAGGGCGTCTCGGGATTATGGACCTCGCAGATCACTTCGTTATTCGCCGGCAACCGCGACCGCGTCACCCCGCGCGCTACCATTTCGGCATCGGTAAAAATCGGCTTGCCCCGTTCCAGCGCCGTCCGCGCCGCCGCAACGAACCCATCGGAAAACCGAAAGAACTGGGCTGCCTCCACCATCCCGCATGCATGGATCATCCGCACGGCGACATCGGCTTCCTCGGGCGAAAAGTGCGACAGATCGGCCTCGGCGCGAATCGTCGCAAAGGACTGCCGATAAATCTCCTGTCCGTCGCGGATATAGTCGTATGCGGTCATTGATGCCCCAGCCGGTCCAGCACGGAAAGCGTCGACTCGCCGGGCTGGCGAGTATCGCGGATTCGGCTGGCCAAAGAAACGATGGAGGTCTCAATAGCGTCCGGATCGAGCCTTGCAAACGGGTTTTCTGCCGCACCGCGATAAAGCCTCAGCGCGTTGCCATCGAGCATGATCCCCGGCCGCCCCGCATGCGGACACCCCTTGGCGCAAGTGGAAACGTGGATGTGAAACGACCCGTCGATCAAATCCGGGCCACCGGCATAAAGCGCCTGCGCCAATTCTGCCGCCTGGATCGCCCCGCCATCGTCGCGCTCAGCTCCCGAACAGATCGAAAGCCGCGCGCCCGTCACATCGGGCCGCGTCCAGAACCCGATGCCTGCCAGCGCCGGCGATAACGCCCGCAGCCCCGCAGCGGTTACGCCCAGCAGCACCAGCGTCCGGTCCGGCGCCGGGCGCGCTTCCGCGATGTCATGGGTATCCATCACCCGCGCGAGTTCCCGCAAATGCCACGCGCGCACCTGCCCGAACGGCAAGCCGACCCGCAGCGCCGGCGCCCCATCGGCAAGGCTCAGCGGCCCGATCATGTAACTCGCTGGCCGCACGCTCGTATGCTCCAAGGACGTCAGCCCCTTGATCGCCGTGGCCGCATCCTCGCTCCGCAAATCGCTGGCCCGAGCCCTTGGCCCCAGCGCCTGCACCATCGCAAGGATCGTCGCCACCGCATCGGGCACGGCCTCGGTCGCCAGCGCCCCCAGCGTGTCGCTCCCCAGCTCCAGCGCCCAACCTTCGCTGAGCGCGATCAGCCGGATGTCGGCCTTCAACCCGTCGAGCAGAACCTGCCCACCCGTGATGAGCACGATCGACAATTTCGGCGAAAGCGGCCCGGCCGCCAGCGCCGCATCGCAGACCGCACGCAGCGCGGCCGCCAGAGGACGAGGATCGACGCGGGCCTTGGGGTCCAGCCCTGCCAGCGGCGAAATCTCGATCGCCGGTGCTGGCTGCGGCGCGATTCCAGCATCGATGATCGCCGCCCGAAACGCGCCCGCGCTTCCTGCGGAGAGCCCGCGCACCTGCAGATTGCCCCGCGCCGTCACCTCGATCAACCCGTTCCCATGCCCGTCCGCAGCCTCGGCCAGCGCCAACACCTGATCCGGCGAAAGCCCTCCCTCCGGCCGGAACCGCGCCAACAGCCCATCGGCCACCGGCATCGGATCATCAAGAGTAGGGCAGGCGCCCCGGGGCGAGAGTTTTGCTGCAGAGTCGATCATGCCCGTCTCTTAGCAAGCCGAGACGCTATGAGATAGGAGTCACATCCCGTCGTGATTGGGTATTGGCCATCTGAAATAAGGGGGGCGCCGAGTCTAGTATGACGCCAGGGCGAGCGATCAGCCAAGAACCGTCACCCTTCGCCCTTCAACCCATCTTCCGCAACAGATAAATATCCATCACCCATCCATGCCGCGCCCGCGCCGCCTCTCGCGCTACGCTGATCTCCTCCCGGACCGCACCCAGCTTCCCCTCGATCAAAATCTCCATTTCCATCCCGACATACGCCGCCCAGTAGATATGCAAGTCGGGGTCCAGCGCCTCGTATGTCCGCTTGCCATCCAGCATAACCACAACCGTATCCGCCCCCTCCGGCCAACCCGCAGCCAACTGCCGCCCCGTCGTGATCGTCACCGGATTGCCGATGGTATTGAGCGGTATCGCAAACGCTGCCGTTAGCGCCTGGATAGCAGTGATGCCGGGAATGACCCTGACCTCAAAATCCATGCCGCCGCGACGCACGGCCTCCAATATCCGCAGCGTGCTGTCGTAGAGCCCCGGATCTCCCCAGACGAGCAGCGCGCCATTGCCATCTTCGGGCGCCTGCGAAAACATCTCCTCGTAGCGCCCGGCAATCTCATCGTGCCAGTCGCGCACCCGCTGGCCATAATCGACGACGCTATCGTCCCGTGACCCGATCGCGTATTCCACCATCCGCACATCGCGCGAAATATACCGCGCGCAAACCTCTCGCCGCACCGCCGCAAGCGCCGCCTTGTCCTCACCCTTTGTTGGAATGAACACAACGTCGGCCCGATTGAGCGCAGCGATGCCCTGCATGGTGATATGCTCGGGATTGCCCGTTCCGATGCCGATGACATAAAGCGTTTTCATACCCCGGCTTAAACCAAAGCCTTATCACGGCGTCACGAAATTTTTGCCGATGGGGTCTTGTGTGTGGCACACCCAATCGTTAGATGGGGTGTCTTCCGCGTTTCATCCGGCGCGGATTTTTTTATGGAGCGTTCCTAGAAAAAGTGGCTCCCACTTTTTCGGTTCGGGAACGCGACCGATAAAAATCGCTCTGCCATGCTCTCATCCTCATGCTCGAGGACCAAGGAGGTTCGATCGCAAGAATTGACGCTACAGACACCCTATTACCTGCTCGACAAATCGGTACTTCTCCGAAATCTGGAAAAAATATCGTATTTGCGTCAGACATCGGGCGTCAAATGCGTCCTTGCGCTCAAGGCCTTCGCCACATGGTCGGTGTTCGACCTGATGGCAGAGCACATGGATGGAACGACATCCTCATCGCTTTATGAAGTCAAACTCGGCCGCGAGAAATTCGGCGGCGAGACCCATGCTTATTCGGTAGCCTGGGCCGATCACGAGATCGACGAAGCGATCGCGGCCTGCGACAAGATCATCTTCAATTCGGTCAGCCAGTTCGAGCGCTACGCCCAAAAGGCAGAAGCGCAGAACAAGAAGATCGGGCTGCGCCTCAACCCCGGCATCTCCCACTCCCATTTCCTGCTCGCCGACCCGGCGCGCCCTTTTTCGCGCCTTGGCGAATGGGACATGGACCGCGTCACCCCGGTGCTCGATCGCATCTCGGGTGTGATGTTCCACTTCAACTGTGAGAACGACGAATACGAAAGCCTCGATACGCTGCTCAAGGCCATCGAGGAACGCTACGGCGAAATCCTTCATAAGCTGGAATGGGTTAGCCTCGGCGGCGGAATCCGTTTCACAAACGAGAACT
Organism: Pelagibacterium luteolum; assembly: GCF_900100665.1. Classification (GTDB taxonomy): domain Bacteria; phylum Pseudomonadota; class Alphaproteobacteria; order Rhizobiales; family Devosiaceae; genus Pelagibacterium; species Pelagibacterium luteolum. Next base: position 54,688 of record NZ_FNCS01000002.1, on the reverse strand, counting down.
ACCCCATCGACACGCTGGCCAAGCGCCTGAAAGATATGAGCGAGCGCTACGGCATCCAGCTCTATCTCGAGCCCGGCGAGGCCTCGGTCACCAAATCGACCACCCTTGAGGTCACCGTCCTCGACACGGTGTTCAATGGCAAAAACGTTGCAATCGTTGACTCATCGACCGAAGCGCATATGCTCGATCTGCTGACCTACAGCGAATATACAAGCGTGGCCCCCAATACCGGGCCGCACACCTATATTGTCTGCGGCAAAACCTGTCTTGCCGGAGACATTTTTGGAGAGTTCCAGTTCGAACATGAACTCAAGGCTGGGGACCGCATCGCGTTCCTGGATGCCGGCGGGTATACCATGGTCAAGAAGAACTGGTTCAACGGGGTCCAGATGCCGTCTATCGCGGTACGTCACCTGGACGGACAGGTGGAACTCGTAAAAGAGTTCACGTTTGAGGACTACGCGCAAAGCCTGTCGTAACCTGGGGTGAGATCCCGATTTCGAACAGCGTGCGTAGCTTGGTTCAACCTCTGAAAAGGTGTTTCGTGAAAATTGAAAAAGAACGTTCTGATCATTGGTGCCGGAGGTGTGGCGCAGGTCGTCGCGCATAAGTGTGCGCAGAACAATGACGTGCTTGGCGATATCCATATCGCCTCCCGGACCGTCGACAAATGCCATGACATCGTCAAAAGCGTCCTCGATAAGAAGGCGCTGAAAAAGCCCGGTGTCATCGAAGCCCATCAGCTCGATGCCCTCGATATCGAGGCGACAAAAGCGCTGATTTCCCGGACGCGATCGCAGATCGTGATCAATGTGGGCTCATCCTTCATCAACATGAGCGTGCTCGAGGCGTGCATCCAGACGGGTGTGGCCTATATCGACACGGCCATCCATGAAGAGCCCGAAAAGATCTGCGAGACCCCGCCCTGGTACGGCAATTACGAGTGGAAGCGTCGTGAACGCTGCGAAAAGGCCGGCATCACCGCCGTGCTCGGCGCAGGGTTCGATCCCGGCGTGGTCAATGCCTATGCGGCTCTGGCTGTCGAAGAGTATTTCGACGAGGTCTCCTCGATCGACATCATCGACATCAACGCCGGCAGCCACGGAAAATACTTCGCCACGAACTTCGATCCGGAAATCAATTTCCGGGAATTCACCGGCGTCGTCTATTCCTGGCAGAACAGCCAGTGGCAGACCAACAAGATGTTCGAGGTTTCGCGCACCGACGATCTGCCGGTGGTGGGCGAGTTCACGTCCTATCTCTCGGGCCATGACGAGCTGCACTCGCTGTCGCGCAATCTGAACGTCCCCGACATCCGCTTCTGGATGGGGTTCGGCGAGCACTACATCAACGTCTTTACGGTCCTGCAGAGCCTCGGCCTGCTCTCCGAGCAGCCCGTGACCACCGCAGAGGGCCTCGAAGTCGTGCCGCTCAAAGTGGTGAAGGCCGTTTTGCCTGATCCGTCGTCGCTTGCCCCCAATTACGAGGGCAAGACCTGCATCGGCGATCTGGTCAAGGGCACCAAGGACGGTGAGGAGCGCGAGATCTTCATCTACAACGTGGCCGACCACAAGGAAGCCTTCGAGGAAGTCGGGAGCCAGGGCATTTCCTATACCGCCGGTGTTCCCGCCGTTGCCGCGGCGATGCTTATCGCCAGGGGCACCTGGGACGTACACAAGATGGTCAACATCGAAGAACTGCCTCCGCAGCCCTTCCTTGGCCTCTTGAACCAGATGGGCCTGCAAACCTCGATCCGCGATGAAAACGGCGACCGCGACCTATCCTTCGACGACTGGGTACCAACCCCCGTCGCCGCGACCCGGATGGCATCAAAGCGCTGATCGATACCGCTTGATGAATAAAGACCGCCCGTGCCAGTGATGGCGCGGGCGGTTCGTTTTGGGGATTGCGCGGTGTACGGAGGGATGGCGATGACCGGACAGGAAAAGCGCAGCGGCACTGTTCAATCGGTCGAGCGCGCCATGGCAATCCTTGAAGCACTGGGTGAGGACGAGGACGGCTTTCGCCTCACCGACCTCGCAAAGCGCACCGGCCTCTCCGTCTCCACCGTCCATCGCCTGCTCACCACGCTTGAACAGCGCCGCTTCGTCCAGTTCGATCGTTCCGATGGCATGTGGCACATCGGGCGCGGTGCTTTCACCATTGGTTCGGCCTTCGTGCGCCAGCGCAATTTCGTCGCCCCAGCGCTGCCAATCCTGCGCCGCCTGCGTGACCAGTCCCGCGAAACCGCCAATCTCGGCGTCGTCGACGATGGTGAAGTCGTGGTGCTCACGCAGGTCGAAAGCCGCGAAATCATGCGCGCCATAACCCGCGTCGGGGGCAGGGCGCCCATGGCCAATTCGGGCATGGGCAAAGCCATCCTCGCCAGCTACGCCGATCCCGATATCGACGCAATCATCTCGGCTCGCGGCCTGCGCAAAGCCACCGAACACTCGATTACCTCACCATCGGCCCTGCGCGCGGACATCGCGGCGATCCGCCAGCGCGGTTATGCCATCGACGACGAGGAATACGTCCTCGGCCTGCGCTGCGTCGCGGCGGTGGTCCACAATGTCCAGGCCGAAGCCCTCTGCGCCATCTCCATCTCCGGCCTCTCTGTCCGCGTCACCAAAGACCGCCTCCACGGCCTTGGCGAACTCGTCGCCGAAGCCGCCAAGGAGTTGACCCTTTCCCTCGGCGGCACGCTGCCTGAATAATTCTCCGCCCTGGCAACAGTTCTTCCCACCAACCCCCGCGCAACAAAAAACCCTCTCCCTTCGGGGGAGAGGGTGGGCGGCAGCCCGGGGAGGGGGTATCGAGCGCTAGTGATGTCACCGCGCTCCACCCACCCTCCACTGTCATCCCGGGGTTAATCCCCGGGATCCAGCTTCAGTGTTCCCAAAGACACCAGCGCCTCAGTCACCCATCACGGTGCCTTCGCGCCGCTTATCGGCGGCCCCGACCAGCCCCTCATCGGTGATCGCAATCACATGCAGTCCCGAGTTGAGGTTGGTGATGTTGACCTCGTGGCCCAGCTCAGTCAGCCCGGCGGCCAGTTCCTCGGCCCCTTCGCCTTCCTCGACATTGGTTGCGCCGTTGAGGTTGGTCGAATGCGGCAGGTCGATCGCCTCCTGCGGGTCCATGCCCCAATCGAGCATCGAAACCAGCGACAGCGCCGTATAGTGGATGATCGCCGCGCCGCCCGGGCTACCGGTCAGCAACACCGGTGCGCCATTTTCGAGAACAATGGTGGGCGCCATCGACGACCGCGGCCGCTTTTCCGGCTCGACACGGTTTGCGATGGGCACGCCATCGGCTTCCGGCGCAAACGAGAAGTCCGTCAACTCGTTGTTGAGCAGGAAGCCGCGCGTCATCACACGGCTACCGAACCCACTTTCGATCGTCGTGGTCGCCGAGATCATGTTGCCCTCGGCATCCACGATGACGAAATGCGAGGTGCCCGCACGCGGACGCTCGATATCGGACGCCAGCGAAGCCTCGTCCCACCCCGGTGGAACGCCCGGCGCTGCGGGACCCATCGACATATCGGGATCGATCAACGCACTACGCTCGGTCAGGTACGCCTCATCGAGATAGCCTTCGGGAATCTCCACGAAATCGCTGTCGGCGAGGTAAAGCCCGCGATCGGCGAACGCCAGGCGCGAGGCTTCGGCGAACAGATGCCGGAACTCGACCCCGTCTTCCATGGAAGGAATGTCGAACGGCTCGAGAATCCCGAGAATCTGCCCCACCGTATAGGCGCCGGAAGATGGCGGCCCCATCCCGCACACTTCATAGCCACGATAATCGGCACACACCGGATCGCGCAGTTCCACGGTATAGGCCCCAAAATCCTCCATGGTGAGGATGCCGGGATTGATGTTGGTCTGAAGTGCCGCAACGATGTCCTCGGCGATCTCGCCGGTATAGAACGGCGCCGCGCCCTCTGCCGCAAACAGCGCCAGTGTATCGGCATACTCCTGGTTGGTCAGCGTCGAGCCTTCCGCGATCGGCTCGCCGCCCGGCAGAAAATACTCCGACGTGGTAACGAATGCATCGAGCCCTTCGGCCGCTTCCACCGAATCCGCCATGCGCTGGCTGACGGTAAATCCTTCGGTCGCCGTATCGATGGCCGGCCGCAGCAATTCCGCCCACTCCATCGACCCATGATCCGCATGCAGCCGTTCAAGCAGCATCGGCGTGCCCGGCACACCGGCGGACCGTCCACCAACGACGGCCTCCATGAACGCCATCGGCTCGCCGTTCTCATCGAGCCAATAGTCGCCGTCAGCCGCCATTGGCGCTTTTTCGCGCGCGTCATAGGTCGAAAGCGCGCCGGCTTCGGCGTCCCAGTAAACAAGGAATGCGCCCCCGCCGAGACCCGAGCTTTGGGGCTCGACCAGCCCCAGCATCGTCTGCACGGCCACCGCCGCATCCGCCGCCGAACCACCGGCGGCGAGAACATCGTAACCGGCCTGTGTGGCCAGCGGGTGGGCGGACGCCACCATGAAATCCTCTGCGGTCACGGATTCGTTATCGGCAATCGCTGTCGTATCTTCGGGTTGGGGAACGTCCTGTGCCCAGACGGGAACCGACGACAGGAGTGCGGCGGAGAGCAAGGCTCCGCTTCTGCGTTTGAAATGCATGATCATCCTCATCCTTTGACATTGGCCGCAGCCCGACCCCCAGGGCGATGCGAAAGTTCTGGCGAAGTCTGGTCGGCCGAAGGGCCGACCCGGGCAGTGAAAGCCCATATCTTCTCTCGGGCAAGCGCAAATCGCACATGCCGCGCCCAGACACTCAAACTTTTCTACACCCATGGCTTGACTCTTTTGCCCAACAGGCAGAATGAACACGGCCCAATTCGCGTCCGCTGGAGCGGCGGATGCGCCATGACGCGAGTACCCTTATGTCCCCGACAGATGTGAACGGCGCCACCGCGCCTCAAACGCCTATGGGCGAGCCCGACATGACGGCCCGCAACCGGCTGGTCATCGGCCTCTTGCTGGTGTCCGCCTTCGTTGTGATCCTCAACGAAACCATCATGAGCGTGGCCATCCCGCACCTGATGACCGACCTCGGCATCACGGCCAGTTCGGCCCAGTGGCTCACCTCGGCGTTCATGCTCACCATGGCCGTGGTCATCCCCATCACCGGCTATCTGCTGCAACGCCTCAACACGCGCCCAGTGTTCATACTGGCCATGTCGCTGTTTACCGCAGGCACACTCATTTCGGGCACCGCGCCCGGATTTGAAATTCTTCTCGTCGGTCGCATCGTCCAGGCCTGCGGCACCGCGATCATGATGCCGCTGCTCATGACAACGGTCATGAACCTCGTCCCGGCGCAATCGCGTGGTCGCACCATGGGCAACATTTCGATCGTCATTTCCGTTGCCCCCGCGCTCGGCCCGACCATTGGCGGGTTCATCCTCGAGCATTTCGAATGGCGCTGGATGTTCTATCTCGTCCTGCCCATCGCCATTGGCGCGCTCGCGCTTGGCGCAGCCAAGATTCAGAACGTCACGACACCATCCAAGGCGCCGTTCGATCCGCTCTCGGTCGTTCTTGCCGCCCTCGGCTTTGGCGGTCTCGTTTATGGTCTGTCGAGTCTCGGTGGCGATACCTCGCACGGGGCAGGGCCGTCGATCTTCCCGGCGTGGCTGCCCGTCGCTGTCGGTGTCATCGGCCTCGGACTGTTCGTCGCCCGCCAGTTCGCGCTGCAAAAGCGCGATGCAGCGCTGCTCGACCTGCGCACCTTCGCTACGCCGCTCTTTACGATCTGCGTTGTGATGATGGCCATTTCGATGATGGCCATGTTCGGTTCGCTGATCCTACTGCCGATCTACATGCAGAACGTTCTGGGCCTCGATGCGTCTCAGACGGGCCTCATGCTGCTTCCCGGCGGCCTCGTCATGGGCCTGATGGCGCCGTTCGTCGGTCGCCTGTTCGATAAGTTCGGACCGACGGTGCTGATCGTGCCCGGCTCGATTCTGGTCAGCGGCGTTCTCTGGACAATGACGACCCTCGATCAGTTCACGGCAATCCCGTTCCTGCTCTCGCTGCACGTCGTGCTGAGCATAGGCCTTGCGCTGATGTTCACGCCGCTCTTCACCTCGAGCCTTGGGTCGCTGACGCCGAAATTCTATTCGCACGGCAGCGCGGTGATCGGCACGGTGCAGCAGGTTGCGGGCGCGGCTGGCATCGCCCTGTTCGTCTCGCTGATGACCCTGCGCACCACCGAACTGGTCGCCGATGGCGCGGAACTCGTCCCCGCCACCTCACAAGGCATCCAGCTTGCCTTCCTCTGCGGCGCGATCATCTCGCTCTTCGCGGTCCTCGCGGCCTTCTTCATCCGCCGCCCGCCGCAACCCGTCGCCGCCACCCCGGTTCCGGGCCACTAAGCGACAAAAGGGCGCCCCACGGCGCCCTTTTTCATTTCGTCTCCCGGCACGAGCCACATTGGCTCTTGCTAGGTATCGATCACCGCCAGTGCGACCCACACCGCGCCACCACCCCACCAACCGTCATCTCTCCGGTCACTCCCGAGGATGACGACCTTTGAGGCTATCGCCCATTCGTCAGGTCACCGCACCCGTCATCCCGGCCTTGCGCCGGGACCCAGTATGCTCCGCGCCCGATATTGTCCCCGTGCCCTCCCGCCCCGCCGAACATACTGGATCCCAGGTCTCCGCACGTGATGACAGCGGTGGGTTTCGGTGAGCGGAGGGGCTTAACCAACGAAGGAGTTCCGCCAGCGCAAAGGGGCTTCCCACAGCGCCCACCCACCTCCAACCGTCATCCTCGGGCTTGACCCGAGGACCCAGCAGAACCCGCCACACACACCAGCCTCTATCCCTTGAACACGTCCGGGTTCACCAGATTGTGCCGCCCAGCATTGCGGATATCGCGCTCGCCGCAAAACGCCATGGTCAGATCGAGCTCTTTGCGGATGATATCGAGCGCGGTCTTCACACCAGCCTCTCCGCCCGCCGCCACGCCATAAAGCCATGGCCGCCCGATATAGACCCCCTTGGCCCCAAGGCACAGCGCCCGCATCACGTCCTGCCCCGAGCGGATGCCGCCATCCATATGCACTTCGATCTTGTCGCCCACCGCTTCGACGATCGCCGGCAGCGCCGCCAGCGAGGAGGGCGCTCCGTCGAGCTGGCGCCCGCCATGATTGGACACGATCAGCGCATCGGCCCCCGACGCCGCCGCCATCCGCGCGTCTTCGGGGTCCATGATGCCCTTGAGGATCAGCTTGCCGCCCCAGCGCTCCTTGATCCACTCGATATCTTTCCAGCTCAATTGCGGGTCGAACTGCTCGGCTGTCCAGGACGACAGCGAAGACAGATCGCCCACCGATTTCGCGTGCCCCACGATGTTGCGGAACGTGTGCCGCTTGGTCTTGAGCATCGACAAACACCAGCGCGGCCGGCTAGCCAATTGCCAGAACGTGTTGAGATTGATCTTGGGCGGCGCCGAAAGCCCGTTGCGCAAATCCTTGTGCCGCTGCCCTAGAATCTGCAAATCGAGCGTCAGAACCAGCGCGGAACAACCGGCAGCCTTGGCCCTGTCGATCAAATTGTACATGAACTCCCGGTCCCGCATCACGTAGAGCTGGAACCAGAACGGCGCCCCGCCGGTCGCCTCCGACACGTCCTCGATCGAACAGATGCTCATCGTCGACAGCGTGAACGGTATCCCGAACGCCCGCGCAGCCCTGGCGCCCAGCATTTCCCCGTCCGGGTGCTGCATGCCGCCGAACCCGGTCGGCGCGATCGCCACGGGCATCGACACCTCATCCCCAACCATGGTTGATTTCAGCGATCGGTTGGTCATGTCCACAGCCACCCGCTGCCGGAACAGGACTTTATGAAAATCCTCCTCGTTGGACCGATACGTCCCCTCGGTCCACGATCCGGAATCGGCATAGTCGAAGAACATGCGCGGCACGCGCCGCTGCGCCTGTGCCTTGAGATCGGCAATCGTATAAGCGTTCATAACACCCTCCCGCCAGCGCGCCGCATACCCGGCCGCGAGGCTCGGCTCGGCCAGAGCTGGCATCATAGCTGCATAATCGAGCATGGGTCCTATGTCAGCCCCCGGCACCGCCGCGAGCCCATAGCTGCAAACAATTCGTCATAAACATCAGGAACGCCAATTAAAGCCCGGCGTTAGGTCGTCTCGACGATCAACAGCGCGGGCAGGGGCTCCCCATAATGACGAGTGAAAACTTCTGGCGCGCACGGCCCGACGGCAATGGCCAGTGGGCAATTTCGACCTGGGCGCCTGACGCCAAAGTCGTGGCCGTTGAGATCGACGGATCCGCCCACCCTCTCCAGCCCAATGTCGAAGGCTTCTGGTCTGGAACGATCGCGGCCCCGGCAGGCGCCGCCTACACCTTTGTTATCGACGGCCAGAAATTCCCCGATCCCGCCAGCCACCAGCAAGAGTCGGACGTCCACGGCCCCTCGCGCCTCACCGATCCCGCCTACCAATGGTCATCGGAGTGGCCCGGCCGCCCATGGCACGAAGCCGTCATCTACGAACTTCATATCGGCACCTTCACGCCTGAAGGCACTTTCGCGTCCGCCGCCGAAAAAATGAGCCACCTTGCCGAACTCGGCTTCACAGCTATCGAGATCATGCCCATCGGCCAATGGTCCGGCGCGCGCGGCTGGGGCTACGACGGCGTCCTGCCCTATGCCCCGCACCCCGCCTACGGCACCCCCGACGATCTGCGCCAGCTTATCGAGGCCGCCCAGTCCGCGGGCCTCATGGTCATCCTCGATCTGGTCATGAACCATTTCGGCCCAGACGGAGCTTATATTCACCAGACAGCCCCAAAATTCTTCGACGAAAAGGCCCACACCCCTTGGGGTGCCGCCATCGACTTCGATCAGCCCGCAGTCCGCCGCTACTGGATCGATTGCGCTCTTATGTGGCTCACCGATTACCGCCTCGACGGCCTGCGTCTTGATGCTGTCCACCAGATCAAGGGGCCAGGCGCCGACCGCTTCTTTGCCGATTTCGGCCAAGCCGTAGCCGATCTCGATCTCGGCCGCCCTCTCCACCTCATTGTCGAGGATGAGGGTAACGAGCCGGGCTTGCGCGAATCCGGCCTTTATACCGCCACCTGGAACGATGATTTCCACCACGCCATCCACACCGCCCTCACCGGCGAGAGCCAGGACTACTATGCTCCCTTCGCCGTCGAGCCAGTCGGCGATATCGCCCGCGCTCTCGAACGCGGCCATGTGGAGGAGGGCCAGTTCCGCCCAGGGCGCGATGAACCGCGCGGCCAAAGCTGCGCCCATTTGCCCTTCACCAGCTTCGTCAATTCCACGCAAACCCACGACCAGATCGGCAACCGCGCCCATGGCGATCGCTTGCTGACCCTCGCCGATGCCGAGGGCGTCAAAACCGCTTATGCTTTGCTGCTCCTCAGCCCCTTCATCCCCATGGTCTTTATGGGCGAAGAGCGCGGCGCCACATCGCCGTTCCTGTTCTTCGCCGACTACGAGGGCGAGCTGGCCGAGGCCGTGCGAAAGGGCAGGGCGGCCGAGTTCGCAGGCATCGCCGCTCTGGGCGATGGTGTCCCTGATCCGATCGCGGAACAGACCTTTACCGATTCAAAGATCGACTGGTCCGAGACTGGGAGCGCCCGCGAATGGCTCGACCTCACCCGCGCCGCACTCACCTTCCGTAACGCCTATGTGGCCCCGCTCATCGCCACTGAGCGCGCCGGAGATCCCATCATCCGCCGCACCGCCGAAAAGGCGCTCACGGCCCACTGGACCTACGAAGCGGGCGAACTCGTCATCCACCTCAATTTCGGCGACGTCGGCGACCATCCACCGATGGATCGCGACCCCGACTTTTCCCTCTTCGACATAACGCGCGACACATTCGCCATCGCCGCCTGGAGCCACAGCGCATGACTACGCCCCCCATCGCCACCTATCGCATCCAGCTCCGCGAGGGTGTCGACTTTGCCGAGATCGAACGCCGCATCCCCTATCTGGCCGATCTTGGCATCTCCCATCTCTATCTCTCGCCGATTTTCACGGCCACCACCGGCTCCACCCATGGCTATGATGCCATCGACCCGACCGAGATCGATCCCGCCCTGGGCGGCCGACAAGCGTTCGAGAGCCTGTCCGATGCCGCACACGGTGCCGGCCTGGGCATAATCCTCGATATCGTCCCCAACCACACGGCGTTTTCGCTCGAAAACCCATGGCTGCGCGAAGTCCTTATCGAGGGCCCGTCCAGCCGCTACGCCCCCCATTTCGATATCGATTGGCAGGCCGGTCCGCTGGTCCTGCCCATCCTCCCCGAACCGTTCGAAAAGATGCTCGCCGAGGACAAATTCACCGTCGAAGACGATCATCTCGTCTTTGACGAAACCCGCGTGCCGCTCGGCAAGGGCACTGGCCTTGATGGCACCGGCGCCCGCGCCATCCGCCGTCTGCACGAAACCCAATATTGGCGCCTCCGCCATTGGGAGGCCGAGCGCGATTCCATCACCCATCGCCGCTTTTTCAACGTCACGGGCCTCATCGGCATGCGCGTCGAGGACGAAAAGGTCTTTGACGATACCCATGCCCTGATCATCGATCTGGTCAAATCCGGTCAAGTCGATGCCCTCCGCGTCGATCACATCGATGGCCTTGCGGACCCCAAAACCTATCTCGACCGCCTCGCCACCGCGCTGCCCGGCACGCCCGTCTGGGTCGAAAAAATCCTCGTCGGCGAAGAAACCCTGCCATTCGCCTGGCAAACAGTGGGCACCACGGGCTACGAAGCCGCGCGCCTCATCGCCCGCATTCTCACGCCCGAAGATGGGGTGCGGCAGCTCGACACCCATTGGCGCGAAGCAACCGGCATCACCGAGAATTTCGATGCTGCCCTCCACATCGCAAAGCGCGACATCCTCGAAAACGAACTCGCCGCCGAACTCCACAAGCTTGTCGTGCTGGCCCATCAGGCCACCCGCAACTCGCCCATTGCCGAACCCGGGCCCGAGGCTCTGCGCGAAGCGCTTGTTGCACTTCTCTCGGCTACACCGCGCTATCGCACTTATATCGATGCCGACGGGACCAGCGCCGACGATAAGGCTGTCATCGCCAGAATGGCCGACACCGCCAAAACCGGTCTGCGCTCGGGCATTGTGGTCGATATCCTCGCCACGGCGCTGTCCGATCCCTATACGCCGGCCCGCCAGGCCCTCGCGATCCGCTTCCAGCAGGTCTCGGGCGCGCTTCTTGCCAAATCGCAAGAGGACACCGCAGGTTTCCGCTGGACGCGTTACCTCGCCGCCAATGAAGTTGGTGCCGAACCCGAACAGGCGTCGGTGACGGACGAAGAGGCTAACGCCTTTTTCGCCCAGCGCACCCCTTGGGACATGACGCTGACCTCGACCCACGACACCAAGCGCTCCGAAGATTCCCGCATGCGCCTTGTCGCCATAAGCCACGCGCCCGATGCCTTCGCCGCCCTTCACAATCAGGCGGTCCAGCTCCCCGCCGCCGAGGCTGTAGAGCCGAAATGGCGCTGGTACATCGCCCAGTCCGCCCTCGCGATCTGGGACGAGGCCGATGCCGACCGCACCCAGCGCCTCGATGCCCATATCCTCAAAGCCATGCGGGAGGCCAAGCAGTCCACCTTCTGGACCCATCCCAATTCACCGGTCGAAGTCGCCGCTATCGCCTTTGCCGATGCCCTCTGCGACACGTGGCGCGAAACCCGTCCGGCTGAACTCGATACGCTCATCGCCATTGGCGACGGCCTGATCTTCGCCCAGCTGATCCTCAAAGCGATCCTGCCCGGTTTTCCCGATTTCTATCGCGGGTCCGAGGCGATTTTCCTCGCCCTCACCGATCCCGACAACCGCCTGCCGGTCGATTGGTCGGCATTGGCCGAACTCCACGCCGACGAGGGACTATCATCTGATAAGGCGCGCCTCACCCATCTCTTGTTGCGCCTGCGTCGCGAGCATCCCGAATTCTTCGCCGCCGCGACCGCCGAACTCGACGTGACCGACGCGGGTTTCACCCTCATAAGATACATTGAAAACCGCGCGCTTATCGCCAGCTTCGGTCCTGCTCCCGAAGACGAAACCGATACGCTCTGGGCGCAAGACTTTGGCGGTAAAACCCTTTCTCTGGGTTGGCGCCAAAACGCCGCACCCCATTAGGTCAATTTTGACCGCAGCGCACCGGAACCGGCGCGTCAAAGCCGCGTTTGAAAAGCGCCGGACATATGTCGTCGGGCTTTTCAACATTTGAGGACCGCTCGCGTGACCGTTGCGCTGCAATCTCCGTCCGCCGACACCGATCTTTCCGGTGTTGCAACCATTCTGCTCGCCGGTGGCAAGGGCACCCGGCTTCATGAGTTGACCGTCGCGGAAAGCAAGCCTGCGGTGTTCTTCGCCGGTGCCAATCGTATCATCGATTTTTCAATGGCCAATGCTGCTCGTGCCGGCCTGTCCAGTCTTATCGTCGCAACTCAGTTCGCACCCGATACGCTCCATGCCCACTTGCCCCACCGTTGGGCCGGCCATTTCCCCCAAGGCAATCTTTTGCTTCGCGATGGCCGCAACGCTTACCTCGGCACCGCGGACGCCGTGCGCCGCAACTGGGCCGAAATCGAAGCCCTTGGCGCGACCGAAATCCTCGTCCTTGCCGCCGACCATATCTATGAGATGGATTATGGAGCGCTGATTGCCGATCACCGCCGCTCGGGCGCCGACGTGACCGTCGCCGTCGACGTGGTCCCGCGTGCCGAGGCATCCGGTTTCGGCGTCATGCACGCGCGCGCCGATGGCCGCATCATCGCCTTCCACGAAAAGCCCGCCAATCCGCCGTCTATCGAGGGTCAGCCCGACAAATCGCTCGCCAGCATGGGCATCTACGTCTTCTCGCGTGCCTGGCTGCAAAGCGCTCTTGCCGAAGACGAAGACGCAACCGATTTCGGCCACCACATCATCCCGCACGCCGTAGAGCAGGGGGGTGCCAACGCCTGGCGCCTGCCGCCATCCACGGCCACCGGCAAATCCTATTGGCGCGATGTCGGGACCCTCGATGCCCTGCGCCTTGCCCATCTCGATTTCGCCGCCGCGCCTCCCGTCGTGCTCCCCGGCCCGCAATCGGGCCATAAATGGCGTTTCGGCGCCGATAGCATCGTCATGCCCGGCGCTACGACATCGAGCTGGGTCCGCCTGTCGCGCGCGATTGTCGCCCCTGGCGCCAAACTGCCACCGGGCCTTGTCGTTGGCGAAGACCCGCTCGAAGACCGCAAATGGTTCCGCCGCACCGCGGAAGGCACCATCCTTATCACCCAACCCATGCTAGACCGCCGCGCCGAACAGCGCTCGCCGACAACCATGGTGACTTTGCGCCGCGCATCGCGCAATACTTTCAGCCCCGCCGGCCTCCGGCCCGCCATGGAAAACCGAAATGCTTAAAACCCTTGACGAAAAGCCGGTCTTTGACCTGCATTCTGCGCGCGCCGATATTCTCGGCGCCGACTATAACGGCGAGGGCACCAATTTCGCGCTCTTTTCCGAGCACGCCGAACGCGTCGAGCTTTGCCTGTTCGATCCCACCGGTGAAACCGAGCTCCACCGGCTCGATCTCCCCGCCATGGAAGGCGGCATCTGGTTCGGCTATCTCCCGGGCATCAAGCCCGGCCAGGTCTATGGCTACCGCGTCCACGGCCCCTACGCCCCCGAAGAGGGCCACCGCTTCAACCCCAATAAGCTCCTGCTCGACCCCTACGCCCGCGAACTGCGAGGCGCCGTCCAATGGGACGACGCGCTGCACGGCTACACCATCGGCGAAGACGACTTGAGTTTCGACGAGCGCGACAGCGCCCCCTTCATGCCCAAGGGCGTCGTCGCCGACCCGGCTTTCGATTGGGACACCGACGAGGCCCTGCGCACCCGCTGGCAGGACACATTCGTCTATGAGGGCCACGTACGCGGCCTCACCATGCAGCGCGACGACGTGCCCGAAGAGCTTCGCGGCACCTTCAAGGGCCTCGCCACAGACGGCTTCATCGAACACCTCAAGCACATCGGTGTCTCCGCCGTGGAGCTCTTGCCCGTCCACGCCTTTGCCAATGACCGCTATCTCGTCGATCAGGGTCTCTCGAACTATTGGGGCTACTCCACCCTTTCGTTCTTCGCCCCTCACGCGCCATACCTTCACACCGGCCAAATCCGCGAAGTGAAGGAGGCCGTCAGGAAATTCCACGCTGCCGGCATCGAAGTCATCCTCGACGTAGTCTTCAACCATACCTGCGAAGGCAACGAACTCGGCCCGACCCTGTCTTTCCGCGGCATCGACAACGCCAGCTACTATCTGCTCTCGGACAACAAGCGCCACAGCTTCGACACCACCGGCACCGGCAACACATTGAACGTCGCGCACCCCATGGTCCTCCGCATGGTGCTCGACAGCCTGCGCTACTGGGTGCAGGCTATGCATGTCGACGGCTTCCGCTTCGATCTCGCCTCCACCCTCGGTCGTGAATCCGAAGGTTTCGAGCGTGATGGCTCGTTCTTCAACGCCCTGCGTCAGGACCCGGTCCTCGGCGGCGTAAAACTCATCGCCGAACCCTGGGACATCGGCGATGGCGGCTATCAGGTTGGCGGTTACCGCTGGCCGTTCCGCGAATGGAATGACAAATTTCGCGACGACACGCGCGGCTTCTGGCGCAAGGATCCCGGCCTCATCGGTGCCATGTCCGAACGCCTCGCCGGCTCACCCGTGCAGTTTAATCACAGCCATCGCCCAGCCACATCCAGCGTCAACTTCGTCGCTGCTCATGATGGCTACACATTGTGGGACACCGTCAGCTACACCCAGAAGCACAACGAGGCGAATGGCGAAGACAACAATGACGGTCACGACCACAACATCTCGGACAATATGGGCGAGGAAGGCGAGACCGGAAACCAGGACATCATCGCCGCCCGCATCCGCCGCGCCCGCGCCATGCTCGGCACGGTCCTTCTGAGCCAGGGCGTCCCGATGATCTTGGCTGGCGACGAATTCGGCAACACCCAGAATGGCAATAACAACGCTTACTGCCAGGACAATGAGATCTCCTGGCTCGACTGGTCCGCGGCGCGCCCCGAACTTGTCGACGCGGTCGCCGCACTCGCAGCGTTCCGCAAGTCGATGCAATTGTCCAAGGCCCGCTTCACCGTGGCTGAAACCGACGAACCCGACGTCCAGCCGACCGCTGCATGGCTCCACCCCTCGGGCGAAATCATGTCCGACGGCGCCTGGCAGGATGGCGACCTCCGCTGCTTCGGCCTCAACATTTGCGCCTCCCTGGGAGGCGACGTGTTGATCATCCTCAACGCAGGCGATGACTGCGAATTTACCCTGCCCGAGGGCGACTGGATCCTTCGCATCGACACCTCCCGTGACGACGTCGCCTGCGAAGACTCCGCCTCTGGCGCCATTACTGTCCCTTGGCAAACCGTCATGGCCTTCGCCCGCGTAAACTAAATCTGGCACTGATTTGTCGCTGTTCGCCTTCTCCCCTCGTGGGAGAAGGCGGGCGCAAGCGATCGATGGAAAGAGACCCTCAGCCCATCCCAACCGTCATCCTCGGGCTCGAACCAGAACCCACAGAGCGCCCACCCAGCCCTCACCCGCCCGGCTGAGCCCCACCCGAAACTCCCCCAAAACCGATCCCCCGGAACCACCCCGGACCTCATCCGTTCTCATCGGCACGCACGGGCCAAACGCCCGAATTTTTGATTAAAGCCATTGAGACCGGACCTTTGACCACGCACCAGCAGTTTGCCGCGCGCACCGGACATGTTGTCACGACCGCCGATCCCCTCTGGACCGTCGAGCGTAGCGCTTCGCCCATCATCGGCACCGCCATCCACAACGGCCACCACACCCGCCCGGACCTCACGCCCCACTACGCGCTCCCCGAAGATGGCCGCCTGCGCGAAGAAGACCCCTTCACCGAATATTTCATCCGGGACCTCCCCAACCGCGTCATCTTCCACCGCTCGCGCTTCGAAATCGACCTCAACCGCGCCCGCGACGCCGCCGTCTATCTGCGCCCCGACCAGGCTTGGGGCCTTAACGTCTGGCACGACACGCTCCCGCAAGCACAGGTCGACGCGTCCCTCGCCATTCACGACGCCTATTACGCCATGCTCGAACAGACCCTGGCGGGTCTCGAGGCCATGCATGGCGGCTTTATCCTTCTCGACATCCACTCCTACAATCACCGCCGCGACGGCGCCGACGCCACACCGACCGATCCCGAAAAGGCGCCGGTCATCAACATCGGCACCTTCTCGATGGATCGTGACCGCTGGGCCCCGCTACTCGATCCCTTCCTCGAAGCCCTTGCCGCGCAATCCGTCGATGGCGCTCCCATCGACGTGCGCGAAAACGTCGCTTTCGAGGGCAGGGGAGAGCAGACCCGCTTCGTCCACGAGCGCTTCCCCAAAACCGGCTGCGCCATCGCCATCGAATTCAAGAAGGTCTTCATGGACGAATGGACCGGCGAACCCTCGCTCAGCCATCTCGATCAGTTTCGCGCCGCCATCACCGCCACGCTTCCCGTGCTGAGCGAAAAACTCAAGGCGGTGACATGACGGCAAAACGCAAGCCGACGCCTCAAAAGAACCGGCCCCTCGCCGAAACCATCGCCGCTGCGCTTGAAAACGGCGAGGCCCTGCGCTGCGACCTCGGGCGCGGTGCGCGCCTGCACATCGACCGGGCGCTGCCCTTCCTCGTCATCCACCGCCTCGATCGCGTCCGCGAGGCTGCTCGCGCCGTTGCCTCGGCCAATGCGTCCTATCTCCTGTTCCGCAACCAGTCAGAAGCCCGCGCCATCATTGCGCAGGTCAGCGCCGCCATGACCGAAAAATTTGGCGCTTTCCTGGTCATCGAAATCGGCGAACTCGAAAAAGACCACCTCGCAGAAGACGCCGCCCACCTCCCGCCATTCGAGATCGAATTGGCGGCCTCCGAAGACGACGCCACCCAGTCGGCTCTTGCCGCGATGGCCACAGCCATCCAGTCGACAGACGTCAAATTCCGTCTGCCCCAGGTCTCCAAATCCGCCCTCGCCACGGGAAAGTCCGCCCCGCTGGTCGCTCGCCTCACCGATTTGCCGGCCTTGCACGTCGCCTTCGCGCCCATCTACCGCGCGCCGGATGCAGACACAGTTTATCCCGACCTGCGCGAACGCGTCATCGAGAACA
The DNA here is from genome assembly GCF_900100665.1 of Pelagibacterium luteolum. Lineage (GTDB taxonomy): Bacteria > Pseudomonadota > Alphaproteobacteria > Rhizobiales > Devosiaceae > Pelagibacterium > Pelagibacterium luteolum. Next base: position 37,432 of record NZ_FNCS01000002.1, on the reverse strand, counting down.
TGGTGGATTCGCTGCTCCAGGCCAGCGCCGCCTTTGCCCGCAAGACCGGGGCCATGAAGCCCGCGACCCATCGCGCACTCGGCCGCCAGGTCTTCATCGACACGGTCACCCGCGCCGACCGCGCCATCGACGAGGTCGCACAGTCCTTCGATTTCCTGCTCTCGGTCACCCCGATCAATGCGCGCCCCGCGCACGAGCAGTTCGTGGAAAGCGGCTGCAAGCGCACCCCGCGCTTTCTCTATCGCCCGCTCACCGCCAGCGTGGACCGCCAGAAGCGCGCGCTGTACTCGATCGATCTCGACAGGTTCGAAGATCCCGTCCTCTCGCGCCTCTACGAAGAAAAGCGCCAGGAACTCGATCTACAACTCTCGATGATAGCCTCGCGCGAAACCCCGCGTTTTCGCGAATTCGGTCGCGCGTTGTACGGCTCGATCGAGCCCTCTCTGCTCAAAGCGGCCAAATCCATCCTCGATAAATGCGGCCCCGGCAGCGCCACCGACACCACACAGGTCGGCACCGCGCTCGTCAAGAAGCGGGCCGACGCCATGATCGCCGCTTATGCCGGCGATGATCCGACCTTCAACGCAGCCATCGAACTCCGCGATGATCTCCCCTCGGGCATGATGGTCACGGGACGGCGCCTCCTGATCTCCAACGGCATGTCGATGCCCAAGGGCCGCGTCGAGGCTTTGTTGAGCCACGAAGTCGGCGTCCATCTGCTTACCTATTTCAACGGTTCCGCCCAGGGCCTGCGCCTCTTCCGCTCCGGCCTTGCCGGCTATGAGGGGCTGCAGGAGGGCCTCGCCGTCCTCGCCGAATATCTCGTCGGCGGCATGACTCCCGCGCGCCTGCGCCTGATCGCGGCCCGCGTCATTGCCTGTTCCATGATGCTCGACGGCGCGCCGTTCCAGACCACGTTTAACGCCATGACCCGCGATTACGGCTTTTCCCAAAGCACGGCCTTCACCCTCACTTTGCGCGTCTATCGTGGTGGCGGGCTGGCCAAGGATGCCGTTTATCTGCGCGGTCTCTTGGAAATTCTCGCCCATTTGGAAGGCGGCGGCAGCCTCGACCCCTTCTGGATGGGCAAGGTCGCCGCATCCCATTTCCCCGTCATGCAGGAGCTGGGCGGTCGCGGCCTCCTCAAATCCCCCCGCATCCTGCCGCGGTTCCTCACGCAAAAGGGAGCGTCGGAGCGTCTCGAAAAAGCCCGTGCCGGCCTCTCTCCCCTCGACATGATCAACGCATAGGAGCACCCATGCGCATCGCTTTCTTCGTCAATTCCATCAAGGGCGAATCCCCCAATTATACGACGACAGTTCTCGCTCTCGCCGCCATCCAGCGCGGCCATGAGGTCTGCTATGTGACGCCGGGCGATTTCGTCCTCTGCCCCGACGACAGCCTCGCCGTGCGCGCCCTGACCCTGCCGTCCGCCAAATACAAGAAGTCCAGCACGCTCTTTAAGGATCTGCAGGAAAAAGGCGAAGTAAAGCGTTTCGACGCCAGCGAAATCGACGTTCTGTTCCTGCGCAACGACCCCTCGCTCGATGCCGCCGAACACCCATGGGCAGCCCATGTCGGCGCCCTGTTCGGTCGCCTCGCCGCAGCGCGCGGCGTGCTCGTCGTCAACGACCCCGATGGTCTCGCCAAGGCCCAGAACAAGCTCTATTTCCAGGACTTTCCCCAGTCCGTCCGCCCCGACACGATGATCACCAAGAGCATCGAGGAAATCCGCAATTTCATCGACGGCCAGCGCAAGGGCGTCATCATCAAGCCCCTGCAGGGTTCGGGCGGCAAGAATGTCTTCAAGATCGCTTCGCCGAAAGACGCCAACCTCAACCAGATTTTCGAGGCCGTCAGCGAAGAAGGCTACCTCATCGCCCAGAGCTTCATGCCCGAGGCGTCCGAAGGCGATGTTCGCTTTTTCATGATGAACGGTAAACCGCTGGTCCGCGATGGCAAATATGCCGCCTTCCGCCGCGTCCCCGCCGAAGGCGAAACCCGCTCCAACGTCCACCGTGGCGGCACGGTCGCGCCCGTCGAGATCAGCGACAGAATTCTGGCCGTCGCCGAAGCCGTCCGTCCCAAATTGATCCACGACGGCATGTTCCTTGTCGGCCTCGACATCGTTGGCGACAAGATCTTGGAGATCAACACCTTCACCCCCGGCGGCCTCAACAACGTCTCCGAGCTGATGGGCACCAATTTCTGCGACACCGTCATCGCAGCCCTGGAATCCAAAATGACCATCCGCGAAGGCTACGGTGCACAGCTCGACAACCGAGAACTGGCAACGCTTTAGAGGAGGGCACAACCTCTCCCCGGTCACCACCTCTCCCTAGCGGGAGAGGTCAAGGCTGCCGCTGCGTCCGCCATAAAACAACCTCTCCCTAGGGGGAGAGGTCGGCCGCAGGCCGGGTGAGGGGGCCTTCACCAAGTGCGCAGTCGCTCATATCTCGAGCGTGTTTGCAGCGCCGATAGCCCCCCAGCTCCAACCAAACCCCCACCGTCATCCCCGGGCTTCACCCGAGGACCAGCCATGCGCCGTCCGGCGCATGAAAGGTTTCTCCTAGTCGCAATCGGTCGCTACCCCGCAAACACACTCCACTTTTTCGGCCGAAACGCGATCCGGCTGCGGCTCGTCGCTGGATGATCCACCGGGATTTCGATCTCCACGCGCTCCTTGGCGCCACCGACTTCAAGCTCCACCTGCCGCGTCCCCGCCGTACGGCGGCTGACAACAACAGTCCCTACGATCGCCGTCTCTCCGGTCTCCACCACTTCCACGTCATGCGGGCGGAAAAACAATTGCCCCTCGCCATCCGGAACACCCTTGGCATCGAGCCCCAGCGGCCGATCGGCGAGATAAAGCTGACCATTTTCGATCGACACCGGCAGCTTTGAGGATTCTCCGATAAACGAGAACACCGCCGGCGAGTTGGGCGTGTCGTAGATCTCGTCGGGCGTCCCGACCTGTTCGATGCGCCCCTGGCTCATCACCACCACCCGGTCGGCAAGCTCCAGCGCTTCTTCCTGGTCATGGGTCACGAACACCGTCGTGTGCCCGGTCTTGTCGTGAATATCGCGCAACCAGCGCCGCAACTCCTTGCGCACCTGCGCATCCAGCGCCCCGAAAGGTTCGTCCAGCAACAGCACCTTGGGCTCGATGGCTAACGCCCGCGCCAGTGCGACGCGCTGCCTTTGCCCCCCCGAAAGTTGATTGGGATAGCGCTTTTCAAGCCCCTTGAGCTGCACGAAGTCCAGCAGCTCCATTGCCCTGCGTTCGATCTCGGCCTTGGATGGCCGATCGCCCTTCTTGCGCACCTTGAGCCCGAAACCGACATTATCGAGCACCCGCATATGCCGAAACAGCGCATAATGCTGGAACACGAACCCCACATTGCGTTCACGCACGCTTTTCTGCGATGCGTCCTGGTCGCCGAAATAGATCGCCCCGACATTGGGGAAATCCAGCCCGGCAATCAGGCGGAGCAGGGTGGTCTTGCCGGAGCCGGACGGCCCGAGCAAGGCGATCAGTTCGCCCGACTTGATGTTGAGCGACACGTCTTTGAGTGCCGGGAACTTGTCGAATTCCTTGCGGACGTTTTTGACTTTGACTTCCATTATGTGCTCCCCGATCCTAATGCCGCACGGCGCCGGCGTGATCGCGTCCATAGACCCGTTCCAGCAGCGCTTTGAGCACGAGCGTCACCAACGCCAGCAGCGCAAGCAGCGCAGCCACGGCAAACGCAGCGGCAAAATTATATTCGTTATACAAGATTTCGATATGCAGAGGCATGGTCACGGTCTCGCCCCGCAGCCGGCCCGAAACGACCGATACGGCACCAAATTCGCCCATTGCCCGCGCGTTCGATAGCAGCACGCCATAGAGCAACCCCCATTTGATATTGGGCAGGGTAACGCGCCAGAACGTCTGCCACCCGCTAGCCCCAAGCGAAATCGCCGCCTCTTCGTCACCCGTGCCCTGATCTTCCATCAGCGGGATCAATTCGCGCGCAACGAACGGGAAGGTGACAAACATCGTCGCCAGAACCACGCCCGGTACCGCAAAGAGAATTTGCATGCCCGCGGAGTTGAAGATCGGACCGAGAAAGCTGCCCGTGCCAAACAGCAGCACATAGACAAGCCCGGCGATCACCGGCGAAACCGAGAACGGAAGGTCGATCAGCGTCGTCAAAAACGCCTTGCCCTTGAACTCGTATTTGGCGATCGCCCACGCTGCCGCCACGCCGAACACCATGTTGAGCGGCACCGAAATGGCCGCCACCAGCAATGTCAGGCGAATAGCCGCCAGCGCGTCTGGCTGCGTTATGGCCGCCAGCACCGCGCCCCAGCCCAGCCGAAACGCCTCGACGAAAACCGCCACCAGCGGAATGAACAGCACCAGCGCCAGAAAGACGCCCGCCACGAAGATCGTGATCCATTTGGCACGGCGAGACTCCGAGACCGGGTTCCGGAAATCAGCTCTACCCATGGCCATACCTCCTGCGGCTCCAGGCCTGAATGAGGTTGATCGCAAACAAAATGATGAAGGCAAAGATCAGCATGATCGCGCCGATCGCCGCCGCCGCGGGATAGTTGAACTCCTCGAGCCGCATCACGATCAGAAGTGGCGCGATTTCAGAGACATAGGGGATATTGCCGGCGATAAAGATCACCGATCCGTATTCCCCCACCGCACGCCCGAACGCGAGCGCGAACCCGGTGAGGATCGCTGGAAACAGCGCCGGCAGGATGATCGAAAAGATCGTCTGTGTCCGGCTCGCACCCAGCGTTGCCGCTGCCTCCTCGACCTCACTGTCGAAGTCTTCGAGAACCGGCTGCACCGTGCGCACCACGAAGGGCAGGCCGATAAAGATCAGCGCGATGACGATACCCGTCGGCGTGTATGCGATCCTGATCCCCCAATCGACGAAATACTGCCCGATCCATCCGGTCGATGCATAAAGCGCCGTAAGTGCGATACCGGCCACTGCAGTCGGCAGCGCAAAGGGCAGATCGACCGCCGCGTCGACAAGGCGGCGTCCGGGAAACTCGTAGCGCACGAGCACCCAGGCGACGATGACGCCAAATACGGCGTTGATCACGGCCGCTAGCCCGGCTGTCCAGAAACTGGTGCGGAGGGCGGCCACCACGCGGGCATCGGTTGCTATGCGGAAAAACTCATCCCAGCCGAGCGCTGCTGACCGCCAGGCGACGCCGGCAAGGGGGATGAGAACGATGAGGCTCAGATACGCGATGGCAAAACCGAGCGTCAGTCCAAATCCTGGAATGACGCTCGGCTGTTTCCATCGCCACCTTGCCTTGGAGGAGGTGACGACACTCATATGCTACTGTGCCGGCTGGTAGATTTGGTCGAAGATGCCGCCGTCGCCGAAATATTCCGGCTGAACCACGCCCCAGCCACCGAAATCATCGATGGTTGCCAGCTGCACGTCCGGGAAGCGTTCGAGCAGACTCTGGTCGGTCACCACCGAAGGATCGGACGGACGGTAATAGTGCTTGGCCGCAAGTGTCTGGCCGACGTCGGAGTAGAGATATTCGAGATAGGCCGTAGCCAGTTCGCGCGTACCTTTGGCATCGACCACTTCGTCGACGACTGCAACCGAGGGTTCTGCCAGGATCGAGATCGAGGGGACCACGATGTCGAATGCATCCGGGCCGAGTTCTTCGATGGCGAGGAACGCTTCGTTTTCCCAGGCCAAAAGGACGTCGCCGATGCCGCGCTGCACGAAGGTCGTCGTCGAGCCGCGCGCACCGCTGTCGAGCACCGGCACGTTGCGATAGAGGTCGCCGACGAACTGGCGAACCTGCTCTTCGTCGTCGTTGAATTCTTCCTCGGCCCATGCCCATGCGGCCAGAAGGTTCCAGCGCGCGCCGCCCGATGTCTTGGGATTGGGCGTAATCACTTCGACGCCCTCGCCGACCAGATCACCCCAGTCGAGAAGGTTCTTGGGATTGCCCTTGCGGACGAGGAAGACGATCGTCGAGGTGTAGGGTGCGTTGTTGTTGGCCAGCGTGCCCAGCCAGTCTTCGCGCACCTTGCCCGAGTTTTCGGCAATCGCGTCGATGTCGCTGGCCAGCGCCAGGGTCACGACGTCGGCGTCCAGACCGTCGATCACCGTACGGGCCTGCGAGCCCGACCCACCATGCGTAACCTGAATGGTGACTGCGGGGTTGCCCTGTTCCTGCCAATAGGCGTTGAAGGCTTCGTTATACTCGCGGTAGAGCTCGCGGGTCGGATCGTACGAGACGTTGATTAACGTCTGCCCGTGCGCCGTAACGCCGCCGACCAGCAGCATGGAGCCTGTCAGTGCGGCTAATGCCAGTGTGCGTTTGAAAGTCATATCGTCACCCTCCTGATTGGATCGACTTTCAAACCCTATCTAGTAGGTCGGGATTGTCAAGAAGGTGGAAATGCGGCAACTCCGGGCCACGCGGTGATCATTTCAACCCCTAAGCGCTCTGGGCGTAAAGCGTTGTTATTTCAGCTATATTGCCTTCAGCGGCATGCGCGATTGAGGTCCCGTCCAGCACCATTCGTGTCGCTATTGCGACCTGCTCGAACACCTGCCGCACAGCGCAATTGTTTTCGTTTTTACAGTCATCGCACTTACGGTAGGCGATTTTGCTCAAGCAGGGCAGAGGGGCAACCGGACCGTCGATCAGGCGCAGCACTTCACCGAAAAATATTTCACGCGGATCTTTGATCAGCATGTACCCGCCGATCTTCCCACGACGGCTTGTCACCAGCCCGGCACGCTTGAGATCGAGCAGGATTTGCTCGAGAAACTTTTGTGGAATGTCCTCGGCCCGCGCCAGTTCGGCAATCACCACCGAGTGCCCCTCGCCGCGACGGGCAAGAGAAATGAGGGCTCGGAAGGCGTAGCGCGCCTTTTGCGAAATCATGGGCCGATCCAACCAGAGAAATGCGCAAGAACCGCCCCACACATGCGCAGGGCGGTCCTCATTCAGGCTCGCTCAATACAGTCTTAACGTTCGCCGCGCAACGCTTGGCGGTCAGCGTTTCGCCCATGCGCGGCTGCGCAGATGATTGGCCAGCATATGCGCCTGAAGGCGGATTTCCGGCACGGACTCGATTTCAAAGAACTGGCTGCGCGTCAGCGGGCCCACGGCAAACAGCCGCCCGCTCGCATGTCCGTCTCTGTCGACCACCGCGCAATCGCGCGTGACGTCCAGCCCGATCCGCATCGCGTCCGGTCGTGCCTTGCCGGCTGACACCAGCTTCTGGATCACCGGATTGGAACTCTGGCTGACATTGACCGCCACGCCGCCGCAATCATAGACGCGCGCAACATCCATCGCCTCGGTCGTGGTCAGTCCGCGCCGCCGTATCGTAGCCGTCACGCCCGAGCCTTCGCCCGCTTCGAGCCCTAGGAACTCTCCTGCAATAAGCGTGATCTGGCTGCTCTCGACAGCCGCTTCCAGCCTCTCATGGAGTACGGGCGGCAGCCTGTGGCGATGAATATTCCAGATCGGTCGCACATATTTGAGGAAGCGCTGCCGCGTTTGTTTCGACCAGCTCTGCCAGATCTTCTGGTTGAACGGCCGCAGCCCATCCACCGCCGAGCGCCAGTCACCGCCCTTGGCGACAGTGTCGGCCACCAGTTCGCGAAACCAGTGCACGAACGGGGTCAGCGAGGTCCCCATTGGAATATCCGCGATATCGAGCGAAACCGGCTCGACCGGCTTGTGTTTGCGCGGCAAGAGCCCGTGACGCGACACGACGATGATCGGCCCCTGATGCCGGCGCCCCGCCAGTGTCAGCCAGGCATCGACCATGCTGAGCCCCGACCCGAGCACCAGAACTTTCGCATAGGGGTCGAGCGGAGTGTCGGCGATGCTGCCGGCCCGCACGGCCAATTCGTTGCCGCGCACCTGGCGTTCTTCATGGCCCACGGCCAGAACGCCCGTATGCGCTACGATCGAACTCCCATCGTCCAGCCGGACCTCGACGCCCTTGGCGGTATCTTCGATCGCCTCGCAGTGGGCATTGACGAGGTGCAGCCTCTTGCGGTCCGACCGCGCGTCGAGATCGGCCAGCAATTGGCTCAGATAGTGCCCGTAACGCGCGCGCGGCGGGAAACTGTCGGGCGTGATCGCCGGGTCGATGGCGTTGAGCCAGCGGTAAAAATGGTCCGGATCGTCCGGAAAGGCGCTCATGCCCTTGGCGGGCACGTTGAGCACATGCTCGGGATTGTCCGTCGAATAGGCCATGCCATGGCCGACGCGATTGGACTTTTCAACGATGGTGACCCGCACGTTCGCAGCCGGATCGCGCAACAGATGCGCCGCCAGCAGAACACCGCTTGCGCCACCGCCTACGATGACGACCGAGGTGAAATCTTGAGATTGTGCGTTCATCGCATCGTCCCCCTGAACGCTGCGGGAATGATCGTGTGGCATAGGCGTGCGCTAGGGATCGTGCCTCGGGCCGCGATTGACAGCGGAGAGGCGAAGTGGAAGCGATCGGCATCAAGCCAACATCGTCGAAACATCATGGTCTCCTGAAAATAGGATGCAAGATTTGGACCGGGAGCGCGTGAGCACCCGGCGGGACGAATTGGGAAGAACGTGATGCGCCGCAACTGAACTCAGCGGCTTTTTCGGGACACCTGTGTCATTGCGTTCTCCTGTCGCAAGGCTGGGCCTCTGCGATCCGAACCCCTCGTTCGAACCACCATGCGTAATCCTGCTATACCCTATCAAACTAGTCTAGTATAAAAATCACATCGGGTTTGATCGCGCCCCGACCCCAATTGCATCGACTCGGTTTCTTAATTAAAAGCAGATAGACTTAATCGGGATTAGAATGGTGACCACCTACATCCCCAAAGGACGAACGGCTCTCCGCTCGATGATTTCGCACAAAGCCAAGTATGCGTTGCGCGCGCTTGTCGCCCTTGCCCGCGCTGATCAGGACCGGCCGCTGGCCATTTCCGACATTGCCAAGAGCCAACATATCCCCAAGAAATTTCTCGAGCAGATCCTGCTCGATCTCAAGCATCACGGCATTCTCGAGAGTAAGCGCGGGAAGGGCGGGGGCTATATCCTGCTGAAACCCGCCGACCGGATTTCTTATGGCGAAGTGCTCCGGATCATCGACGGCCCCATCGCGCCGTTGCCCTGTCTGAGCATCACGGCCTATCGCCGCTGCGCCGACTGCATCGATGAGCAACGCTGCGAAACCCGCCGGGTCTTTTCCGAAGTCGCCACCCAGACACGCCGCGTCCTCGATACCACCACCATCGCCGACGCGGTGGCCGAGCCGTTCGAAACGCAGCTGGCATCCTGAAAGTTCGGTTGCGCGCCTCCCGCAAATAGGGTTGTCATCGCTCCATCGGCAGCCATGGGGTGCGCATGAGTTTCGAGCAGATCGCCATTTTTGCGCTCCTGGCGGCCATGATGGTCGCCTTCGCGATGGTCCGGCGTTTCGAGATCGTCGCCCTGAGCGGCCTCGCCGTCAGCGGCCTTGTCGGGCTTGTTCCCGTTCCCGCGCTCTTTTCCGGCTTTTCGAGCGCCACCGTCGTTACCGTCGTTGAAATCCTGCTGATCGTCGAGGTTCTCAAGCGCTCGGCAATTCTGGACGCCGCGTCCGATCGACTGGGCGGGCTACTCTCGGACGATCGCACCCTCATCATCGGCCTCTGCGCCATCGGCGCCTTCGCTTCGGTGTTCATGAACAATATCGGCGCTTTGGCGCTAATGCTGCCGCTCTCGGTTTCCCTCTGCGAACGCCGCGCCATCGCCCTCGAACGCGTCCTGATGCCCATAAGCTTTGCGACCCTTCTCGGCGGCCTCTGCTCGCTGGTCGGCACCCCGGCCAATCTTCTGGGATCGACCGCCGTCGCCGAAGTCCGGGGCACCCCGCTCGGGTTCTTCGAACTCGGCATTGTCGGCGTGCCCTTGACGCTGGTCGGGCTCCTCTATCTCTGGTTCGTCATTCCCCGCACATCGCGGCGTCAGTCCGATCCCGTCCACGGCCACCACGCGCGCAACTATCTCACCGAGCTGACGCTCCCGCCCGCATCTCCGCTGGCCGGCATGTCGCTGGGCGAAATCGAAGCCCGCCACGGCGTCACCATCCACAACATCGTCCGCAATGGCGCCTTCGTTTTCGGACGCAAGGACAAGCGCGTCGAGCCCGCCGATATCTTGGTGATCGAAGCCTCTCAGGAGGCACTAGCCGCGCTCGATGGCCCCTTGTCCGCCGCCGATGCTGTCACCATCGAGGCCGTCGTCCTGCCCGAAAGCATCTATGTCGGCTCCGCGATTGAGGACATGGTGGCCTTCGAGCAGGCAGGCGTCCGCATCTCCGCCCTCGGCATCACCCCGCGCCGCGTCGAGGCACGGCTCTCCGATGCCCGCCTTTCGGTCGGCGATATCGTGGTCTTTACAGGGGATCCTACCATCATCGCGCGCGAATGCGCCGAGAGCGGCATGCTCCAGATCGCCCCTGCCGCAGCCCACCGCCCACGCCCCGATTTCGTCCCGCTGGCCATCTTCGCCGTCGGCGTCATCGCCGCGGCGTTCGGCGGCGTCCAGCCCGTTGTCGCCTTCGGTCTGGTCGTCCTCGTCCTCGCGCTGACCCGCCATCTGTCATTGCGGCAGGGATTCGAGGGCCTCAATTGGCCCATTCTCATTCTCCTGGGCGCCATGATCCCTCTTGGCGGCGCCGTCGCCGATACCGGCGCTGCCGAAGCGCTCGCGCGGTTCGGCGCCGGCGTTGCGCCAACGGCCGGCCTTGCGGCCCTCGTCGCCGTCATGCTGGTGAGCGCCGTGATCCTCACCCCCTTCGTCAACAACCCCACGACTGTCCTGGTGCTCGCCCCCGTAGGCGTTGCCTTCGCCGAACAATACGGCGTCCCGGCCACGCCCGTGCTCATCGCCATCACCATCGGCGCATCGCTCGATTTCCTGACGCCCATCGGCCACCACAACAACACCCTCGTCATGGGCATCGCCGGCTACCGCTTCTTCGACTACGCCCGCCTCGGCTGGCCCCTGACCGTGATGTCGATCCTCATCAGCCTCGCCATGATCACCTTCGCCTACGGCTGAGCATCGGCCCGCGATCTCACCACCGCGTCACCTTTCGCCCCACGGGCCCACGCCCACCTACTTCAGCAACCACTCATGCTCCGCCTGATTGTGAAACCGCCAAATCCTCTGCGGTCCCGCCATCACGTTGAGATAATAAAGATCATACCCATGGATCGCCGCGCACGGGTGGTACCCCTTGGGCACCAGCGCGGTGACCCCATCCTCGATCAGCAACACCTCGTCCAGTGACCGGTCGTCGGTATAAACCCGCTGAAATCCGAACCCCTGCGGCGGGTTCAGCCGATGATAATAGGTCTCTTCCAGATAGCTCTCATGGGGAAGATCGTTCTGGTCATGCTTATGCGGCGGGTAGGACGAGGTATGCCCGCCCGGCGTAATCACCTCCACCACCAGCAGCGAATCCGCCGTGGGATCGGTCTCGGGCAGGATATTGGTCACATACCGCGTATTGGTGCCCTTGCCCCGCACCTCCTGGCTCATTGCATCCGGCGCAATCAGCCGAACCTTTTTGTCCGACAGGGCAGGGGCGGAACACACGGCCAACTCCACATCCGTAACTGCCTCCACCCGCCAGTCGCTATCCCCCGGCACATAAACCGCCGCCGGTTTCCCATCGAACGGACTCATCCGCTCTCCGACCGCCCCGAAATCCTTACCCCCCGCCAAAATCTGCGCCGTCCCCGACACCAGCACCAGACAGACCTCCCGCTCCCCGGTCACCTCCGCCACGCTGTCGCCCGACCCCAGCCTGTGCAGCGCAAACCCCACATAGGCCCACCCCGCACTCTCCGGCGTCACTTCGATCACCTTTCCGGTATGACCACTGGGTTTGACGAGCAATTCCGACATCATCTTCCTCCTAAATCCAAATCCACCCCCAACCCCCGCCTTACCCCCATCCGTCATCCCGGCCTCGCGCCGGGACCCAGTATGCTCCGAGATCGATGTAGTCCCAATCCGATCCCATCACGCTCGAGCATACTGGCTCCCGGGTCTCCGCCCGGGACGACGCTCAAGCATGTCGCTGTCGTGGCGCCGAAAATCACCGCAGACCTCGAACTATCCCCAGCCTCGCCACAACCGCCGCCGTCATCCCGGGCTTGACCCGGGACCCAGTATGCTCTGCTTTAACGGCTCCATCCCACCCCATGGCTTCGCATCGCCGAGGAGTGCGCTGAGTCTCCGCTCCCCAAGAGTCAGATCATATCGACGGAGGCATCACACCCCAACCTCAAACCCCGCGCCCTCCAGCACCCCGCGCAAATGTCCATATCCCATCTTCGCGTAGGTCAACGGATGTGCTTTCTCCGGGTCCTGCTCGGCCTCCACCACGACCCACCCCGCGTACCCGCCAAGCTCGGCAAACACGCGCGAAAAATCCACGAGCCCATCGCCGGGCACCGTATAGACCCCCGCCAGCACCGAGCGCAGAAAGCTCCAGTCCTCGGCGTTCGATTTCATCATCACATCGGCCCGCACATCCTTTGTGTGTACATGCGCGATCCGCCCCCGATAATTGCGCGCCACCCGCGCCGGATCGCCACCGCCCCAGGTCACATGCCCCGTATCGAGCAGCAGATGCACTGCATCCCCCGTCGCGGCCATCAGCCGATCGATCTCGGCTTCGGTCTGCACGATCGTCCCCATATGATGGTGATAGACCAGCGTCAGCCCGAACGCCTGTTTCAGCTTTTGCGCAAACGCCGTCAGCCGCATCCCGAACCGCGCCCACACCTCGTGCGGCAACACCGGCCGCGCCGAAAGCGGCGTCTCCATCTGCCCATGAATGGCGTTCGAGGTCTCGCACACGATCATCACCGTGCACCCCATGTCGCGCAAAAGGCTCGCATGCGCCTGCGCCGCCTCAAGCTCCGCATTTTCGTCCCGCAGCAACAGCTCGGTCGAATACCACCCCGAAACAAGAGACTGCCCATGGCTCTCGAGTATCGGCCGCAACGCCTCCGCCTCACGCGGAAACTTGTTGCCCAGCTCCATGCCGGTAAACCCCGCCTCCCGCGCCTCGCTCAGACACACCTCCAACGGCGTCTCCCCACCGATTTCGATCATGTCGTCATTGGACCACCCAATAGGGTTCGCACCGATCCGGATCATACTCTCTTCCATTCCTTTGCCCGGCCCACGCCAAGCGTTTTAAAGTCCAGTAAACTTAGCCTTCGCTTTTAACCTCTCCCTCCGGGAAGAGAGCCTGCCCCGGACGTGATCCGGGTCGCCGCCAAGCGGCGGGTGGGGGGCCTTCCTCTATCGCTATCCTATGATCAGCCCCAGAGCCCGTACCCCATAATGCTCTGCCGCACCCGAGCCCGCCACGACCCTCACCGTCATCCCGGGCTTGACCCGGGACCCAGTATCCTCCGCATTGGTGGTTCTATCGACCACGCCGACTCTCCACCGAAGGAAAGCGCTTGGTCGGCGGTGCAGCTCTTTCACCAGGGCTGCCGAAGTCTTCCTTGTCCCCTGGTGGGATAAGGTGGCCCGAAGGGTCGGATGAGGGGGCGCTGAGTCTCGATAAAGCCCCACCATCACCCAATCCTCTGCCCCTTCACCCCCTCCTCATACGCACCCCGCTTCGCCCGCACCTCATCGCGCGCGCTCACCTCCGGCACCGCAACGTCCCACCAATGCCCTCCGGCCTCGGTGGTCACCAACGCATCGGTATCGATCACGATCACACTCGTTGCATCCCGCGCCCGCGCGGCCTTCAGCGCCGTTTCGAGTTCGGCAATCCCCGCCACTTTTTCCGCATGCGCACCCATCGCGCCCGCATGCGCGACGAAATCGATATCGGGCATCACCTCTCGATGCGCATCGGCAAACAGATTGTTGAAGTTCGCCCCACCCGTGCCCATCTGCAGCCGGTTGATGCACCCGAACCCGCGATTGTCCAGCAGCACGACGGTCAGTTTGACCCCCATCATGACAGCCGTCGACAGTTCGGAATTGAGCATCATATAGCTCCCATCCCCCACCATCACGACCACCTCGTCATCGGGCCGCGCCAGCTTCACGCCGAGGCCGCCGGCAATCTCATACCCCATGCATGAAAACCCATATTCCAGGTGATAATTGCCCGGCCGCTCCGCCTGCCACAGCTTGTGCAATTCCCCCGGCAAACCGCCCGCCGCGCAAACGACGACGGCATCCCCCGCCACCCGCTGCACCGCGCCGATCACCTGCGCATCGCTCGGCAGCGCAACATTGCTCGCCATCGTCACCTTGCCCGCCGCCTCTTCCCATTCGGACTTGCCGCGCCGCGCTTCGCCCTGCCAGCCTTCCGGCGTATGCCACCCGCTCAACGCCTCATCGAGCGCCCCAAGCCCCATCTTGGCATCGCACACCAGCGGCAGTGCCGAATGCTTCGCCGCATCCGCCGCCACCACATTCAGCCCCACGAACCGCACATCCGGGTTCTGAAACAGCGCCCACGACCCGGTCGTAAAATCGGCCAGCCGCGTCCCCACCGCCAAAACCAGATCCGCCTCTTCCGCCAGCCGATTCGCCGCGCTCGTGCCCGTCACGCCCACCGATCCCATATTGAACCGATGAGAAGAGGGCAGGGCCGATTTCCCCGCCTGCGTCTCCATTACCGGCACGCCATAGGTCTCGGCAAACCGCGCCAACGCCCCGCTCGCGCCCGAATACAGCACCCCGCCACCAGAGATCAGCACCGGCTTTTTCGCCGCCCTGATGGCTTCCACAGCCCGCGCCAGTTCGTCCTCGTCGGGCCGAACCCGCCTTTGCCCCCACACGGTCTCGTCGAAAAACGACACCGGATAATCATAGGCCTCCGCCTGCGTATCCTGGCATAGCGCCAACGTAACCGGCCCGCATTCCGCCGGGTCTGTCAAAACCTGCATCGCCCGCCGCAGGGCAGGGATGATCTGCTCGGGCCGCGAAATCCTGTCGAAATAGCGCGATACGGGTCTAAAGCAATCGTTGGCCGAAACCGTACCGTCACCGAAATCCTCGACCTGCTGCAACACCGGATCAGGCCGCCGGTTGGCAAACACGTCGCCGGGCAAAAACAGCACCGGCAACCGGTTCACATGCGCCAGCGCCGCCGCGGTCACCATATTGGTCGCCCCCGGCCCGATGGAGGTGGTGCACGCCATCATCTGACGCCGAAAACTCGCCTTGGCAAACCCGATCGCCGCATGCGCCATGCCCTGCTCATTATGCGCCCGATAGGTCGGCAGCGCGTCGCGCACCCCATACAGCGCCTCACCCATCCCCGCGACATTCCCATGCCCGAAAATCGCCCAGACCCCCGCAAACAGCGGCACGGTGTCCCCCTCGACCATAGTCCTCTGCGCCGCCAAATACCGCACCAAAGCCTGCGCCATGGTCAGCCTGATCGTCTCGGTCATCGTGTCGTCCTTTGTACTTGGCAACCGCCGCACCCCTCACCGGCCCGCCGGCCACCTCTCCAAATTGGCTCCCCAAACGTGTCCGCATCTCCCGTCGTCATCCCGGCCTTGAGCCGGGACCCAGTATGCTCCGTGCCAGCGATCATCCCCCAGCCTCCCATCGCTCCTCAGCATCCGCCCCGAGGCTCCGCTTGCGCCAGCTCAAAAGAGGCCTCACCCCCGCGCCCCCCACGCGTCCACCAATTCCCCAAACCGCTCCGCCATATCCGCAACCGCCTCATCATCCCCCATCGCGCCCCCCAGCCACGCCTCTGCAGCCGATGCAAAAATCGTCCGCCCGACGGCAAACCCCTTGACCGTCCGCGACCCCGCCGTCGCGGCAAACGCCGCCTCCAGCTCCTCGCGCGGCGCCTCCAGCCCCAACAGAACCACGCCACGGCAATAGGGATCGTTCGCCTCGATCACCTCATCGATCCGCGCCCAGGCGCTCGCTCCGGCCTGCGGCTCCAGCTTCCACCAGTCCGGCTTGATCCCGCGATCATAAATTGCCTGCAGCGCTCGCGGCACAGTCTCGTCATCGACCAGCCCCGCCTTGCCGGCGATGATCTCGATCAACAGCTCCCGTCCCACCTTGCGCGCCGCATCGTAGAGCCGCGCCAGTGTCTCGATCTGCTCCTCCCGCAACGCATCGGCATCGTCCGGGTGATAAAACGCCAGGCACTTGATGCAATGGTCGACCGGCCATTCCACAAGCATCGACCCGATATCCTGTGAAAATTCAAACGTCAGCGGCCGCGATCCCGGCTGCTCCACCGGCCGCCCGATCCAGAATTTTTCCTGCTTGGAGGCCGCAAACAGCGCCTCGCGCCCATGTTTTTCATCGATCAGCATCCCGAACCCGTCGCGCCCATCGGCCACCTGCGCGGCAGCCTCGACCGCCAGCACCTTGAACGCCCCGATCCGCTCCCGCGCCGCGCCCACCCGATCGGCGATCTCCTCAAGCTGCACCCGATGGTCGATGGCCAGCGCCATCAATTGCGGAAAATCCCGCCGCCGCCCGGTCGTCGCCCAATGGATATGATTAAGCGCCGCATCTTTGCGCAGCGCCTTTTCCGCGCTCCCATGCGCCAGAAAATACTGTAACTCCTCAAAGCTCGGAATCTCCGGCGAACACAAAAGCCGCGACACGGCAAACGCCCCGCACGCATTGGCCCAGGTCGCGCAGACGTCCAGCGTCTCTCTGCGCAACCACCCGCGCAAAAACCCGCTCATGAACGCGTCGCCCGCGCCCAGCGTATTATAGACCTCGATGGGGAACCCTTGCCCCACGACCCCGTCTTCAAGGTCGTCGGGGATTGGCCCGTCATAAACGATGCACCCCATGGGTCCGCGCTTCAGGACGATCACGGCGGAGGATAGGGACCGGATCGTCCTGAGCGCGGCGTGAAGATCGGCTTCCCCCGAACCGATCAGCACTTCTTCTTCGGTGCCCACCACAAGGTCGCAATGGGGCAGAACCTCTCTGAGCTTTTCCGAGACGATCGAGGAGGCGATATAGCGCTCTTCCCCCGCCGCATGCCCAGCCAGCCCCCAAAGGTTGGGCCGATAATCGATATCGAAGATAACCTTTAGCCCATTTTTGCGCGCGATCTTGATGGCCCGATGCTGCGCCGCCGCCGTATTGGGACGCGAAAAATGCGTCCCCGTCACCAGCACCGATTCCGCGCGCATGACGAAATCCTCGTCCACGTCGCTCTCGTCGAGCGCCATGTCCGCGCAGTCCTCGCGGTAAAAGATCAGCGGAAACTTTTTATCGTCCTCGACGGCCAGAATGGCCAGCGCCGTCAGCCGCTGCGGATCGACGACGATTCCCTCGCTCGAAGCGCCCTCGCGCGCCATCTGTTCGATGATGAAGCGCCCGAACTGTTCATCGCCGACCCGACCCAGCCACGCCGATTTCAGCCCCAGCCGCGCCGTGCCGATGGCGATGTTGGCTGGGCACCCGCCCACCGATTTGGCAAAGCTCGCGACGTCCTCGAGCCGGCTGCCGATCTGCTGGCCGTAAAGGTCCACCGAGGCACGCCCGATGGTGATCACGTCGAGCCGGTCGTCGCTCCCGCTCATCTTTCGGCTGCCCTCCCGGTTTCGTAAGACGTTAAGTGAAACATCAATTCCGAAAAGGTGTCAATTCAGAATATACGTTCCATTTTGCCATTGCATTCCGCTCCGTCCTGCGGCAAAAATCGTCTCGATCGCACGTGGGTGTTGCCAAGTCCGGTATAGCGCTGTCGATCATGCACACATTCGCCGATCTCGAACCATATATGCGAGGTTGTGCACGGCAATATTGAGATCGATAGGGAGGAAATAATGCTGCGTTTCGGTATCCTGGGGGCAGGGCGCATCGGCAATGTTCATGCCCGCGCCATCGCCAATTCGGGCCGCGCCACGGTCAGTTACATTGCCGACGCCATGCCCGAGGCGGCCACCAAACTCGCCGGTATCGTCAGCGCGAAAACCCAGTCGGTAGAAGAAATTATCGCCGCCCCCGACGTCGACGCCATCCTCATCGCGACACCCACGGACACCCACGCCGATCTCATCGAACAGGCCGCCCGCGCCGGAAAAGCGATCCTCTGCGAAAAGCCCGTATCCCTCTCGGTCGAACGGATCGAACAATGCCTGAAAGTGGTTGAAAACGCCGGCGTTCCCCTGATGATCGGCTTTCACCGCCGCTACGATCCCAACTTCGCTTTCCTCGAGAAACGTCTCCGCGCCGGCGAAATCGGTGATCCCGAGATCATCACCATCACCTGCCGCGATCCGTCAGCGCCCCCGGTCTCCTATATCGAGCGCTCGGGCGGGCTCTACCGCGACATGATGATCCACGATTTCGACATGGCCCGTTTCCTGCTGGGCGGCGATGAGATCGTCACGGTCCACGCCCTTGGCGGCGTCATGACCGATCCCGAGATCGGCAAGGCCGGCGATATCGACACCGCCGCCGTCCACATGCAGACGGCCTCCGGCAAGATCGTCGTCATCACCAACTCCCGCCGCGCCACCTACGGCCACGACCAGCGCATCGAAGTCCATGGCTCCAAAGGCCTGCTCCGCGCCGCCAACATTCATGACACCACAGTCGAACTCGCCAACGAAAACGGCTGGACCGAAGACAAGATTCCCTTCTCTTTCGTGGAGCGTTACCAACTCGCCTACACCGCCGAAATCCACAAGTTCCTGGATTTCCTCGAAAAAGGCGAGGCCCCCCGCGCCTCCGGCCACGACGGCCTCATGGCCCAAAAACTCGCCGAAGCCGCCAGCGAAAGCCTTCGGACAAGGCAGGTGGTACAACTCTCCTAGCGCACCCACGCGCACAGCCTCCGATATAACCAACCCGCCACCACACCCCACCCCGTCATCCCGGCCTTGAGCCGGGACCCAGTATGCTCAGATTGAAAAGTTGGAACACTGACGCTCCACCACCCCGCCGAGCATACCGGATCCCGGGTCTTAGCCCGGGAGGACACTGGAACGTCGCGAAACGTCTGCGATTAACTTCCCTAAGTTACCCACTGAGCCCAGCTCGTCTCAGTCAAACAATCTGATGCCACCCAGTCCGTCTCTCACCCAGCCTTAACGCCACCCACCTCTCGGCTAACCCGCCGCACCGCCCACCCCCAAACCGTCACCCTCGGGCTTGACCCGAGGGCCTACGCCAAGCCCGCCACCCTCTCCAACAATGCCCCGCCCATTCGCGTCCCCGCTACCCCCACGGCCCCGATCCCGCCGCCACGCCGCTGGCGTATGTCCCACCATGACGCGAAACACGCGCGTCAAATGCGCTTGGTCGAAAAACCCGCACGCCAGGGCAATCTCGTCGAGCGGCAGCGCCGTGCCGGTCATGATGTCCATGGCGCGCCGCACCCGTTCCCGCATCAGCCAGCGATGCGGCGGTAGCCCGAAAGATTGCCGGAACGCCTTGGCGAAATGCCCCGGGGAAAGGCCGCATTCGCGCGCCAGGTCGGCGTTGCTGATCTCGCCGTCCAGCGCTGCCCGCATCATGTCGCTGGCCCGGCGCTTCTGCCACGGGGCCAGCCCTCCCGTCGGCTGCAGTTCGGAAAAGCTGATCTCGCCATAAGCGCGCCGCAAATGTTGCCCCACAGCCTCCAGCACATGCTCGGCAAAGAGCTGGGAAACCTCGCTGGGCCGCGCGAAGGCAGGCGTAAGCGCCATCGCCAGATGGCGCAGGGTGGGGTCGATGAGACCGATGTCGATCTCGGGCAATGCCGTTCGCGCCGTGCCATCGTCCTCGCCGGCAAACACGGTCCGCGGCAGCGAAAACGTCACCGACTGGAATGAGCTGTAGATCAGCGCCCGCCAGCGCTCCCGCATGTCGAAAATATGCACTCCGGCGCTCGGCGCGTTGACCGTCGCGACATGTCGGCCATTGCGCCAGACTTCGGCGCGCCTGAGCGGGCGCAACTGCACCGAAACGTAATAGCCGTCGCTCGGCCCGAAACTGGGGATGGAAATGGGCTCCCCGCCGGCAGGCAGGGTGAGGGCGCCGCGAATGGCCAGCAACTGCCCCTTGTCGATGATCTTGACGGCAGGCACGCCGACTGCGCGCGCGTTGGGTGTTTTGTCGCCGTTTTTTGCCGCACCCGACATGTCTAGCACTCTGCAGAACGCCGGGATGGTCCGGCACAAAAGCAGTCACTCGGGCGACAATACCATATTGGGCGGCCAACATTGTAATCGATTTCGTACAAAGATCGCCGTTTCCTCCAAGCCTCATCGCAACGCTAGTCGCTAGCCTCGCCCCGCGGGCCGGGAAACCCTGAGCCCCGCATCAACCAGAGAGGAACCCGACAATGTCTTCACATCTGCGAATAGTTTCGCTGCTGGGCGCTGCGTTGTGTGCCTGCACCGCCCCATCCTTTGCGCAGGAAGGCGGGATCACCAATGTGGTGCTCGTCCACGGCGCCTGGGCCGATGGCTCGGGCTGGCGCGAAATCTACGACATCCTCACGGACCAAGGCTATGCGGTCTCTATCGTCCAGAACCCGCTCACCTCGCTGGCCGACGATGTCGCAGCCACCGACAGGGTGCTCGATCGTCAGGATGGCCCGGCCATTCTGGTTGGCCATTCCTATGGCGGCGCCGTGATCAGCGAGGCGGGAGACCACGACAATGTCGCCGGCCTCGTCTATGTCGAAGCCTTCGTTCCAGATGCGGGGGAATCCGTCTTCGGTCTCATCCCGCAACAGGAAGGCGTCGAGCCGCCCTTCGAATTCACCGAAGACGGCTTCGTGTTCTTTAGTGCCGATGCGTTCGTGCCCGGCTTTGCCGACAGCGTCGATCCGGAGCTCGCCGAATTCATGCGCGATTCCCAGGTGCCGATCGCCTTTGAAGAAGCCGGCAACGCCACCCTCAGCGTCGCCGCCTGGCATGACAAGCCGAGCTGGTATCAACTGGCGAACGCCGACCACGTCATCCCGCCCGAAATTCAGCGGCAGATGGCCGAGCGGGCAGGGGCGACCCTTGTCGAAATTAGTGGTGGCCATCTGGCGTTCATGGCCGACCCCCAGGCCACTGCGGATCTCATCATCGAGGCCGCCAGCGGCGCGACACCGTGATGGGTAACCCAAAAGGGCGGCCCCATGGAGCCGCCCGATCGACCTTGCGCCGCGCCCCCTGGCGGTTATTTCGCCTTGCGTCGATCCGCCAATGCGACCGTCAGCGCCATGGCCAGCGTCATCGTTGCGTTCAGGGTCCGAAACCCCTCGAAATCGGCTTCAGCCACCTCGAACCAGACATCGGCCAGCCCCGCCAGTGGTGAAAACACAGAATCCGTGATCGCGACGACCCCGGCACCCTTGTCCCGCACCTGTTGGCTCAACGCCACGGTTTCGCTGGCATAGGGGGTGAACGATATGGTGATGGCCGCATCCTGCTTGGTGACGAACCCTGCCTGTTCGGCCGCCAACCCTGCCACGGCATCGATCAGGATGGTCTTTATCCCCAGCTTGCCCAAAGCGTACGCCATGTAGGAGGTCACCGGAAACGATCGCCGCAGCCCGATCAGATAGATCGTGTCGGCCCCCTCGAGCGTGTCGAGCGCCCTTTCCATGACGTCTTCGTCGTGCCTGTTGCGCATCGCCGATAGCGACCGCATCGACGCATCGGCAAAGCCATCAAGGATCATCGAGGCCCGCGAGGCGCCATGGCCGTGCTCGCGCAATTGCGCCATGCGCTCGTCATAGCCCAGCACCTGATCGCGCAGCCGCGAGCGGAACACGTCCTGCAGGTCCGAAAACCCCTGATACCCGAGCGCCTGTGAAAACCGCACCAGCGTCGAAGGCTGCACCTCGGCCTTCGCCGCGATCGAGGCTGCGGTGCCGAATGCCACGTCGTCGGGATTGTTCAGCGCATATTCGGCCACCTGCGTCAGCCGGCGCGGCAAATCTTCCCAGCGCGCGATGACCATTTCGCGCAGTGCCGCATAGTCGCGCGGTGGCGTCGCAGTCGTGTTGTTCTGGTCCATCATCTTCCCGCGCGGCATATCCGTTGCACCCCTTCTTATCCCCCCACCACGGGCGCGTCCTATACTGGCCCCGGTCTTTCCCCCGATTTGCGAATTTTCCGCAAGATCAGGGCAGAACGCCCCCGATGACCCCATTCAGCCCCTTATTCGCGCCTCAGGCGGCGCTTTTTCGTCTTGACGCACCCTGACATAAGTGGAATGAATATTCCATATAATTTCCATTGCGCATCAAGCATTCTATTTTGGGCAAATGGAACGGGGAGGGAGAGATATGGTTCAGTCGGACACGCCGCTGCTCGAAGCGCGCGGAATCGCCAAATACTTTGGCGCGATCACCGCACTCCACGACGTGAATTTCCACGTCGGGCATGGCGAAGTCCTCGGCGTTGTTGGTGACAACGGCGCCGGTAAATCCACGCTGATGAAGATCCTCTCCGGCCTCTATCAGCCCTCAGAGGGCGAGCTGATCCTCGACGGCAAACCGGCCAAATTCTCCAGCCCCAAAGACGCTCGTGCCGCCGGAATTGAGATGGTCTATCAAGACTTTGCGCTCGCCGGAAACATGGCGATCTACGAAAACATCTACATGGGCCGCGAGCCGGGCAGGAAGTTCGGCCCCCTCACCATCATCGACCACAAGAAGGCTCGCGAGATGGCGCAGAACCATCTCGACAACCTCCATATCCACGTCAAATCGGTCGACCAGAACACCGAGGATTTGTCCGGTGGCCAGCGTCAGGCCGTCGCCATAGCGCGCGCCACGGCATTCCACGCCCAGCTCGTCATCATGGACGAACCCACCGCCGCCCTTGCGATCAAGGAAGTCGGCAAGGTGCTCGATTTGATCAAAAGGCTGAAAGATCATGGTGTTGCGGTGATCATCATCTCCCACCGCATGGACGATATCTTTTACTGCTGCGACCGCGTCATGGCGCTCTATCAAGGCACCAATTTTGCCGAGAGCGGCTTGGCGGAAACCAGCCGCAACGAAGTCATCGGCTGGATCATGGGCACCAAGGGACACACAGCGTCCCTCGCCCATGACAGGCTGAACTAGGGGAGGGCGGCATATGATTTACAGCCCCAAGCTCTCCAAGTTCCTCGAAACCTACGGCATCATCCTCGTCGTCATTGCCATGATGGTTGTCATCGCCATCTCGCGCCCCGACGTGTTCTTGACGCCGCAAAATCTCACCAACATCCTCAAGCAAAACGCCACTTTGGCGCTTCTGGCGCTGGGAATGTTCGTCGTGATCGTCACCGCCGGCATCGACCTTTCGGTGGGCTCGACCATGGCATTGTCCATGGTCACGCTTGCGATCGCCAGCCGGGCAGGGCTGCCATGGCCCGTGGTGCTTCTGATCGGTCCGATGGTCGGTATCGTAGTCGGTATCGTCAACGGCGTCGGACTCACTTGGCTGCGATTACCACACCCCTTCATCATGACGCTCGGTACGCTCAACGTCGCCCGGGGTCTTACCTATCTCGTCACCGACGGCGCCCCGGTTTCCGGGCTGCAGCCGGAAGTCCGCTATCTCGGTCAGGCCTATTACGACCTCGGCATTTTCGCGCCCCCCGCCGGCATTCCCGCCAGCCTCATCCTTGTTGCGGTCTGCGCCATAGGGCTTTGGTTCTTCTTGGAAAAAACCAACACCGGCCGACACATCTACGCCATCGGCGGCAACCCTCAGGCGGCGCGAGTGTCCGGCGTCAATGTCGATAGGGTGCTGGTGCTTGTTTACATGATTTCCGGATTCATGGCCGGTCTTGGCGGACTGCTTTTGGCCGGCCGCACGGACTCGGGATTCCCCAATGCCGGCATCGGCCTCGAGCTCGACGCCATCGCGGCAGTCATCATCGGCGGCGCCTCGTTCTTCGGCGGCCGCGGCACGGTCATTGGCGTGCTCGCCGGCGTGCTCATCATGGGCCTGCTGCGAAACGGGCTGAACATCAACAATGTCAGTTCCTTCTGGCAGATGGTGCTGATCGGTGCCGTCATCATCTTCGCTGTCTGGATCGACGTGATCCGGCGCAGGGCGGCAGTTCGCCGCTGATATAGACCCGCCCCGGTGCGCTCCAGCCGGGGACGGGCCCAATCGCAAGTGGAGAACGGTTCGTAGGGAGGACCAAACAATGAAAGCATTGCTTCTGGCAGGCATCGCGCTTTCCGCCATGACGGTGGGCGCAAATGCGCAGACCTATGTTCTCGGCATGAAAGGCCCGGGCGCCGGCAACCCGTTCTGGGCCGCCGTCGAAGCCGGCGCCATCGAGGCCGGTGAGGAAAACGGCGTCGAGGTGATCGTCGTCGCCCCGCCGCAGGAATCCGACGTCCAGTCCCAGATCAACCAGATCGAGGATCTGATCGCCCAGGGTGTCGACGGCATCGCCCTCGCACCGACCGACCCCAACGCCTTGGCCCCTGTGGTCGATGCCGCAATCGCCCAAGGCATTCCGGTGGTTTTCGTCGATACGCAAGGCACCAATGAGGGCGTGTCCTTCATCGGCACCAACAACGAAGTCGGCGCCGCGCTCGCTGCGGAATACATGTGCGAAAACCTGCCCGAAGGCGCCGATGTCGCCATCCTGCAGGGCCTGATCAGCCAGTCCACCGGCCAGGCACGCGCCACCGGCGCCCATGAGGGCCTTGAGGCCTGTGGCCTCAATATCGTCGCCGAACAGCCCGCAAACTGGGACCGCGCCGAAGGCCTTTCGGTCACCGAAACCATCCTTGCCGGCAACCCCAATATTGCCGGTATCTTCGGGTCCAACGACAACATGGCCCTCGGCGCCGTCGAAGCGCTGAAACAGGCCGCCATGCTCGACAACGTCATGGTGGTGGGCTTTGACGCCAACCCCGACGCCGCCAATTCGATCCTTGCGGGCGAAATGACCGCCTCGATCGCCCAGGCTCCGGGCAATATGGGTAAGTTCGCTATCGAGTCGCTGATCGCGCTCTCGAATGGCGAAACCATCGAAGATTGGGTCGATACCGGAACGGTCCTCGTCGACGCATCCAACGCCGCCGAATACCAGTAATCGACCCTGTGGGGAGGGGAGACGGCGCGGCCCGCAACCGCGCCGTCTCTTCTGTTTTGAGCATGAGGCCATATCCATGAAACCGCTCGGCATAGGCCTCATCGGCACTGGCTATATGGGAAAATGCCATGCCCTCGCCTGGAACGCTGTCGCTCCGGTTTTCGGGGACGTCGCGCGCCCACGTCTCGTCCATCTCGCGGACGCAAACGCCGATCTGGCAACCCGCCAGGCGACAGCGCTGGGTTTTGAAAAATCCACCGGCGATTGGCGCGACCTCATCGCCGACCCAGCGGTCGACGTGGTCTCCATCACCACCCCCAACGCCTTCCACCCCGAAATGGCAATCGCGGCACTCAACGCCGGCAAGCACGTCTGGTGCGAAAAGCCCATGGCGCCCCATTTCGCCGACGCAGAAGCTATGGCCGCGGCGGCCAAAGCATCGGGCCGTGTCGCCGTTCTCGGCTACAACTACATCCAGAACCCGCTCGTTCGCCACATTGGCAAACTGCTCGATGAGGGGTCCATCGGTACCGTCCACTCCGTCCGCGTCGAGATGGACGAAGATTTCATGGCGGACCCCGAAGCCCTGTTTTATTGGAAGAGCGAAGCGAGTTCCGGCTATGGTGCGCTCGATGATTTCGGCGTGCACCCGCTCTCGATCATCACGACGCTGCTCGGCCCCGTCGAACGGGTCATGGCCGATCTCGCCAAACCTTTCGCGACCCGTCCAACGGCCGATAGAAAGTCGCGCGAGGTCGAAACCTTCGATATCGCCAACATCCTCCTGCGCCTGTCCGGCGACATTGCAGGCGCGGTTCAACTCTCCCGCTCCGCATGGGGCCGGAAGGGCCGGATCGCCATCCAAATCTTCGGGTCGCACGGCACCATCGCCTATGACCAGGAGCGGATGAACGAACTGCAGCTGTTTACCCGCGAGGGTAGGGCAAGCGAGCAGGGTTTCCGCACCATTCTGGCCGCCCCCAACCACCCGCCCTATGATAAATTCATCCCCGCACCGGGGCACGGGCTCGGGTTCAACGAACTCAAGATCATCGAGGCCCGCGAAGTGCTGCGCGCCATCGGGGGCGAGCCCGCTCATATCATCGATTTCGCAAAAGGGCTGGAGATCGAGCGCGCCGTGCACGCCATGGCCCACAGCCATCGCGACGGGCGCTGGGTGAGTCTCTGAGACCAGCCGCGACCTTGCGACGCGAAGGCCAGATTAATCGGCCAATACCGGTTGACGAAACAGGCACTTGCGCCTTATCTCGATAGGATAGCACGAAATTAGCGATTGGACGTCGGGTGGATCTGGCCAGAACCACTATTGCGGGACGGTTGTGCGGTCGGGCAGCCATGCTGTTCGCCAGGTGCTTTGCCATCCTCCTGCTTTTCGTGGCCCCCGCCCACGCAACCATGCAGCAGATCGCCTGCGAGCATCTGCCCACCGCCTATGAGCAGGCCTATGACGGTGCTAAAGCCGCCAAGCTGATCCTGCGCGGCCAGGTCGACAAGACGGCGTACCCTCTTGCCGATCTCGATCGCGACGACGATGCGATGATCGTTTCAGAAAGCGTCACCGTCGCTCGTGCCACGGGACCGGTCGAAACGATAGCAACGCCTGCACCCCATTTTTCCCATACCCTTGATACTCTTGCCCTTAAACGGGCGCCGCCGTTCGATACAGCGCATTTCTGACACCCGGTTCGCCAGGTGTCGCCGGGCTCGTAATCCCTGCGCATTTCGGCCCGGATATCCATTTCAGCTTTTGCCGGCACGCGCCGGCTGGGCCGACGAGATCGCCAACCGCCGCCCCCGTTTTCGGATTGGGCGGATATCGGTGGGCTGATAACCGCGATTGTGTCTGGCGAGCGCCGGACCCGCAATCGCAAGAAGCACTGTCAGGCGTTTATGGAAAAAGGCATTTTCCTCGTTGTCATTGTGGGCCTGCCATTCTTGGCAGCCCTTGTCGTGGCTCTTGGCCGGTTCACCCGGTCGACATCGTCATGGGCTGCGCTCGCAGTGGCATTGGTGGGATTGGCGATAACGCTGAGCTTTTATCCATCGGTCCTGAACGGCGACGTCGTTCGTCTGGTGATCCCGTGGGTCCCCACGATCGGGCTCGATCTGATCTTCCGCATGGATGGGTTCACCTGGCTGTTCACGACGCTCGTAACGGGCATCGGCGCGCTGATCATGCTCTATGCGCGCTATTACATGTCGCCAGACGATCCGGTGCAGCGGTTCTTTGCCTTCCTTCTCGCCTTCATGGGGTCCATGCTCGGCGTCGTTTTGTCAGGCAACGTCATCCAGCTCGTGGTGTTCTGGGAGATCACCAGCCTCTTTTCATTCCTTTTGATCGGCTACTGGTATCACAACGCCGCCGCCCGCGACGGCGCGCGCATGGCGCTGACGATCACCGCAAGCGGCGGGCTGTGCCTCATGGCGGGCATGCTTTTGCTCGGCCATATCGTGGGCAGCTACGACCTCGACGTCATCCTCGGCTCGCGCGACCAGATCATCAGCAACGACCTTTATAACATCACCCTTGGCCTGATCCTTATCGGCGCTTTGACCAAGAGCGCCCAGTTCCCGTTCCAGTTCTGGCTGCCCAATGCCATGACGGCGCCGACGCCCGTTTCGGCATATCTGCACTCGGCGACAATGGTGAAGCTCGGCGTCTTTCTGCTCGTGCTGCTCTGGCCCGTCATGGCTGGTACCGACATCTGGTTCTGGGTGGTCGGATCGGCAGGATTGATCACCCTGTTGCTGGGCGCCTATTCGGCAATCTTCCAACAGGATTTGAAGGGCCTACTGGCCTATTCGACCATAAGCCATCTCGGCCTCATCACCGTTCTGATCGGCATTTCGAGCCCGCTCGGCCTCGTGGCGGCGATCTTCCACATCGTCAATCACGCCACGTTCAAGGCGTCGCTGTTCATGGCGGCCGGCATCATCGACCATGAAACCGGCACGCGCGACATGCGCAAGCTCTCGGGCCTGTTCCGCTTCATGCCCATCACCGCGACGGCCGCCATGGTCGCCAGCGCCGCCATGGCCGGCGTGCCGCTGCTGAACGGTTTCCTTTCAAAGGAAATGTTCTTCGCCGAAGCGGTCGAAACCCACACAGGATCGCTGCTCGATCTCTCACTGCCCTACGTCGCGACGCTCGCAAGCCTTTTTGCCGTGGTCTACTCCGTGCGCTTCATCGCAGGGGTGTTCTTTGGTCCCGACCCCGTAGACCTGCCCAAAACGCCCCATGAGCCGCCGCGCTGGATGCGCGTGCCAATCGAATTTCTGGTGCTTCTCTGCCTCATCGTCGGCATCATCCCGGGCATCACCATCGGGCCGTTTCTCCATACGGCGGTCTATTCGGTTCTCGGCGCTGAGACACCCTATTACAGCCTTGCCATTTGGCACGGGTTCAACGAGCCGCTGATCATGAGCATCATCGCGCTTGTCGGTGGCGTGCTGCTCTACTTCGCCATCCGCAATCTGGCCCGCCAGATGGATGGCCCGCCGCTCGTGCGCTACCTCAAGGGGCAGCGCATGTTCGAGCGCATGATGGTAGCCATTTCCTGGAAATGGGCGCGTAGCCTCGAAAACCTGCTCGGTACGCGCAAGCTCCAGACCCAGATCGCCATCATGCTCATCACCGTGCTCGCCGCCGGTGTGGCGGTGACGACCCGGTTCGATTGGGTGGGGTTCGAATTCCCGACAGTCGAATCCGATCCGATTTTCGCTCTCATCTGGACCGCCGGCGTTATCTGCGCGATCGGTGCGGCCTATCAGGCCAAATACCATCGCCTGGTCGCACTTGTTCTGATGAGCGGGGCAGGGCTCGTGACGGTTCTGACCTTCGTATGGTTCTCGGCCCCCGACCTCGCCATCACCCAGCTTCTGGTGGAGGTCGTCACGACCGTGCTGATCCTGCTGGGCCTGCGCTGGATGCCCCAGCGCAAGCCCGACATCTATGGCCAGGTCATCATGCCGGCATCCGTCCTGATCCGGCGCGGGCGCGATCTTTTGATCGCCATCGGCGTCGGGCTTGCGACCACGACCATCGCCTACTTTGTGATGACCCGTGAACTCGGAAACACGATTGCCACCTATTTCCTTGAGCTGGCTTACCCCGAGGGCGGCGGGCGCAATGTGGTGAACGTCATTCTCGTCGATTTCCGTGGCTTCGATACGTTTGGGGAAATCGTCGTCGTGGCCATCGTCGCGCTGTCGGTGTTCGCGCTTCTGCGCCGGTTCCGCCCGGCACCCGAAAGCATGGAGCGTCCCGCCCAGCAGCAGCGGCTGATCGAGATCTACGGTCGTGGCGATGATGTGGGCTCCACCGGTGGCGCCCGCTACATGCCGATCGCTGCGGTGATCATGCACTGGATGTTCCCGGTGATCATCGTTCTCGCGGCCTATCTCTTCTTCCGCGGCCATGACGCGCCGGGCGGTGGCTTTGCCGCCGGTATCGCCATGTCCATCGCCTTCCTCCTGCAATACATGGCCGGTGGCACGCGCTGGGTCGAAGAGCGCCTGCGCATCCTTCCAGTCCGCTGGATCGCTTTTGGCCTGCTCGTCGCGTTGGCGACGGGTATCGGGTCATGGGTGTTTGGCTACCCGTTCCTCACATCGTTCTTCCAGTACACTGAAGTGCCCTATATCGGCCGCGTTCCGACAGCGTCGGCGCTGCTCTTCGATCTGGGCGTCTTCAGCCTTGTCGTGGGTGCCACGGTGCTGATGTTGATCGCTATTGCCCACCAGTCGATCCGCCGACCCAAGAAACGGGCGGGCGATGACGACACCTCCGAAGCCCAAGCCGAAACCGAACTCAGCCAGGGAGACGCATGATGGAACTCATTTTGGCAATCGGCATCGGCGTTTTGGCGGGTTCTGGCGTCTGGCTCATCCTGCGTCCGCGCAGCTTTCAGGTCATTATCGGACTGTCCTTGCTGTCCTATGCCGTCAATCTCTTCATCTTTGCGATGGGGCGGCTTGGCACTGGTCTGCCACCGGTGATCGATCCCAATATGCCTATGGACACGTCGGTCTTCACCGATCCTCTGCCACAAGCGCTCGTCCTCACCGCGATCGTCATCGGCTTTGCCATGACGGCACTGTTCCTCGTCGTCCTGATCGTCTCGCGCGGGCAGACCGGCACTGATCACGTCGACGGAAGGGAGCCCGGCCAATGACCCCACTCGACCACGCCGTTATCCTGCCCATTCTCCTGCCGCTCGCGGTGGGCGCCTTCTTGCTGCTCTTTAAAGACCAGCACAAGATCGCCAAGGCCATCGCGGTGGCCACAACGATGGTCGCCTTGCTGGGTATCGCCATAGCGCTTCTGGTCCTTACCAGTGGACTGGGCGACGACACATGGGTGGGCGTCTATCATCTGGGCAACTGGTCGCCGATCTTCGGCATCGTCCTTGTTGCTGACAGGGCCGCCGCGATCATGGTGACCCTGACCGCAGTGCTCGGCCTGACCGCCATGAGCTTTGCCTCGGCGCGCTGGAATGGGGCAGGGCCGCATTTCCATACGCTGTTCCTGTTCCTTGTCGCGGGGGTCAACGGCGCCTTTCTGACCGGCGATTTGTTCAATCTCTTCGTCTTTTTCGAGATCATGCTGGCCGCATCCTATGGCCTGCTGCTGCATGCCTCGACGGTCGCCAAGGTCCGCTCGGGCCTGCATTACATTGCGATCAACCTCGTCGCCTCATCGGTTTTCCTCGTCGGCGTCAGCCTCATCTACGGCGTCACCGGCACGCTCAACATGGCAGAACTCGCCATGCGTGTGCCCGAAGTCTCCGATGCCGATCGGATGCTGCTCGAAATCGGTGCGGCGGTGCTTGGCATCGCGTTTCTGGTGAAGGCGGGTATGTGGCCGCTCTGCTTCTGGCTGCCCTCGACCTACACGGCTGCCGTATCACCAGTCGCCGCCATTTTTGCCATCCTTTCCAAGGTCGGCATCTATATCATCTGGCGCCTGTCATTGCTGGTCTTTGGCCTCGATACCGGCCCTTCGGGCGGTCT
Organism: Pelagibacterium luteolum; assembly: GCF_900100665.1. Taxonomy (GTDB): domain Bacteria; phylum Pseudomonadota; class Alphaproteobacteria; order Rhizobiales; family Devosiaceae; genus Pelagibacterium; species Pelagibacterium luteolum. The sequence goes on along the minus strand of NZ_FNCS01000002.1, from coordinate 6,325 downwards.
TGCCCAGAACTGGCTGTTGATCGGAGGCCTAGCGACACTGATCTTCGGCTCGGTCGGTGTGCTCGCCTCGCAAGGCTTGGCGCGCCTCACCTCCTACGCCGTCATCGTATCCTCAGGCACAATGCTCACGGCAATCGGTATCGGCGGCGTGGAAGTGGCCGCCGGAGCCTTTTACTACATGGTCGGCTCGACGCTCGCGCTGGCGGCACTGTTCATGCTGGTTGAACTGATCGAACGCGGGCGCATGGCCGGTGCCGACGTTCTCGCCGTCACCATGGAAGCGTTTGGCTTTGAGGACGAGGACGTGCTGCCGGACGAAGAAGAAGTCGGCATCCCGATCCCTGGCAAGCTCGCAATTCTCGGCATCAGCTTCATCGCCTGCGCGCTGCTCATCGCCGGCATGCCGCCCTTTTCGGGCTTCATCGCCAAGTTCGCGATCCTGGCGGGTATCATCGGTGTTGATGCAGGTACGCCCGGCACCCAGTTTGCCGGCGCCGATTGGGCTGCGGTGACCCTTTTGATCGCGTCGGGTCTCGCGGTTCTCATCGCCATGCTTCGTGGTGGGATCAATACCTTCTGGGCCACGCGCGAGGACATGGCCCCGGCCATCGGCATCGTGGAAATCGTCCCCATCACCGTGCTCATCGGCGCATGTCTGGCGCTGACGATATTTGCCGGGCCCTCCATGACCTATTTCGAAGCCGCAGCAGCAGAACTCCACAATCCTGTGGCTTACGTCGACGGTGTCATGACCTCGCAGCCGGTACCCTATCCCGGTCGGGGAGAACTGCCATGACCAGGATACTCCCCCATCCCATTCTGACCATCGCGCTCACGCTGTTCTGGCTAATCCTTCAGCAGAGCGCATCGGTCGGCAATCTCATTCTCGGCCTTGCGATCGGACTTTCGGCCGGACTGGCAACCCGCAGCCTTGGCCTCGACAAGCCGAAAATGGGCAAGCCATGGAAGGCCGTCGAACTCGTATTCGTGGTCCTCGCCGATATCGTCCGCTCCAACGCCGCCGTCGCGTGGGTTATCCTCACCCATGGCAATTCGCCCCGTGTCGCCGGCTTCCTGCGCGTACCGCTGAAACTGCGAGACCACACGGCGCTGGCGTTCCTGTCGATAATCCTCACGGCCACGCCCGGTACAGTGTGGCTCGAATTTGACGAAGAGGCAGGGGAATTGCTGCTCCACGTCCTCGATCTGGTCGATGAGGAACAGTGGATCGACCTCATCACCAAAAGGTATGAGCGACGCCTTCTGGAGATTTTTGCATGAGCGCAACCATCATCGATTTTTCCCTCATCATTGCCCAGGTGATGCTGGGTGTGGGCATGCTTCTCACCGTATTCCGCATGGTCGTCGGGCCCCGGGCTCAGGACCGGGTCCTGGCGCTTGATGCCTTTTACATCACCGGCATGCTCATGCTGGTGACCGTCGGCATCCGCTCCGGCAGTTCGGTCTATTTCGAGGTCGCTCTGATCATCGGCATGCTCGGCTTTGTCAGCACAGTTGCCCTGGCGAAATTCCTCATGCGCGGCGAGGTCATCGAATGAATGCCATACCTCTTTGGGGCGCTATCGCCTTTGCAATCCTGATCGTTGGCGGGGCAGGGCTGACCTTGCTCGGCTGCATCGGTCTTGCGCGCTTCAACGCTTTTTATGCCCGCATCCACGGTCCCACGCTTGGGACGAGCTTTGGCATGGTCGGCATCATCTTCGCATCAGCACTCTACTTCACCCTCGCCGAGGGGCGCCCTGTGATGCACGAGATACTGATCGCGGCCTTCGTGGTGATCACCACCCCGGTGACCCTGATGCTCCTCTCCCGCGCGGCCCTTCACCGCGACCGATCCGAAGGCGCCCCCGACGTGCCGGCACCCCGCCGCCGCATCGCCGCCCGCGAGCCCCAGCCTGACACCAAAATCTGAATATCTCAGGACCGGAACGCGAGGTTGTAACGAGCCATCGACGCAGACAATCGCGGAGCGTCGATCTAGCTTGCCATGGAGGCTTCGTATGCCTTCTGCATTGCGGCGAGGGCCGATGTTTGGGGTGCGGGTAACCCAAGGTGAATATGGCGTAACTCATCCATGAATTCGGTCCACAATTGCGGACCGCCGTCCTCGAGAACCTTGGCGCGGGCTGAAAGTTCGATGGACGGCTGCGCGTGCCGAATGCTCCAGCTTCCCATGAACGCCATAAGGGGGACCAACTCGATAGCGCTTTCCGTCAGGCTGTAGAGCACCCGCTGTTTGTGGCTGGGGTCGGGCGCACGTGTGAGCAGACCACTGGCGGTCAGGCGCTGCAGGCGGTCCGAGAGAATGTTGGATGCAATGCCTTCAATGCTTTCGGTGAGAAACGACCGGAAGCTACGACGGCGGCCGCCAAACATTAGGTCCCGCAGGATGATGAGGCTCCATCGGTCACCAAAGCTTTCAAGCGTTAAATTGATCGGGCAGCCGGAGCGTCTTAGCCTCATAGGATCACCACAAAACTGGTTGTAAAATCGAGGTGGTTTTCACCATGGTCTGACTGTTACCACAGTCTTGGGAACCATGGCAGCAGGCACGGCAGGGTGTCGCACATTACAGGGAGGTTAGGGATGGCGAGGATTTTCTTTGGGATGAACCAATCGCTGGACGGCTATGTCGACCACATGCGCGTGGGGCCACCAAGTCCAAAACTGTTCCGACATTTCATCGAGCAAACCAACGGTCTCGCCGGCAGTCTTTATGGGCGGCATCTTTATGAGCTGATGACCTATTGGGATGATGACCAACCTGAGTGGGGCGCTGCAGAGCACAAATTTGCCGTGGCGTGGCGCAAGGTGCCGAAATGGGTGGTGTCGAGCACCCTGACCGCGGTCGGGCCCAATGCAACGCTGGTGCAGGGGGATCTGGAGACCGAGGTCCGCAAGCTCAAGGCCGAATTAGATGGCGAGATCGACGTTGGCGGACCCAATCTGGCCCGCAGCCTCACCGAACTGGGCTTGATCGATGAATACCGCATCTACCTGCATCCGGAAGTGCTTGGCGAGGGGACGCCATTTTTTGCCGCGGCGCGCCCGCCTCTCCGTCTGGCTGGCAGCGAGCAGGTCGATGACAATGTCATGAGGCTGAGCTACGTCCCGGCGTGATCCGCGCCCTTGTGGAGAGACCCGATAACCCTTGCAACGGCGATTACCGTTACCCCGATCCTGGTGGCTGAACTGCATGTGGAGGGCGAAATCATGCCCGTCTATGTGCACCTGATCGATCACCCGGATGCCCGTGTGCTGGTCGATACCGGAATGACCGAGCTGCACCCAAGTGTGGTCGCCGCCTTCGATCCAATCCTGCATCCGCTCGATCGGCAGAAGCTGGATTTGTCCACAATCGACATCGTGATCAACACCCATTTGCACGCCGACCATTGCGGCGGCAACCATCTGTTTGCCGGCAAGCCCATCTATGTTCAGCGGCGCGAACTTGAAGACGCGCGCAGCAATGCAACCGAATATCCTCTTCGCGAATGGGTCGATGCGCCCGGCGTGCAGTATGTGGCGGTGGACGGCGAATTCGAACTGCTGCCCGGTCTGCGCCTGCTGCCTGCGCCGGGACATACGGCCGGCATGCAGGTGGTGGTGATCGAAACCGACGACCGCCCGATCATTGTGGGCGGCGACGTGGCGGTCTGGTTTGGCGAGCTCGACCAGCCCGCCACCGTGGGTCAGCTCCGAGTACGCGATCTCGATCCCCAGTCCGTCTGGCTGGCGCACGAACATCAAGCATGGACGCCCTGAGAGATATTATTGATATCAGGACGATAGGCGTTACCTGGCAGGGGGCGCAGGGCAGGCGCTCGCATGCCCTTATTTTTCCATCTCGAGATGCTACATTTTCTGGACTGGACGCCTGGTCAGGTCCGGTGTTCAGGATATGTCTTTGGGAGAGAAGTCATGTCATCCGATAGCTACAACAGCTTTTGTCCGGTGGCCAAGGCCTGCGAGATCATCGAGCCGCGCTGGACACTGCTCATCCTGAGCGAACTATCCCACGGCGCGCGGCGCTTCAACGAGATCCGCCGCGGCGTACCCGGTATTTCCCCCACGCTTCTCTCGAAGCGCCTCAAGGAGATGGAACACCACGGCCTCGTTCGCCGCACCGGCTTCGAGGCTGGTGAGCCGGGCTATGCCACGACACCCATGGCCGATGAATTGGAGCCTGTCGTACAGGCTCTGGGAAAATGGGCGCATCGCAACATCGACAGAGAAATCTCGCTCGAAAAGCTCGATGCAGGTCTCTTGATGTGGAACATGCGCCGCAAGATCGACGCCAATGTCCTGCCTCGCGGCAGAACGACGGTGATCCAGTTCACGTATCCTGAACTGGCACAGGAAGAGCGGCATTACTGGTTGGTCGCGCGTCCCGGACGGCCCGTCGATCTGTGCCTGCTTGATCCCGGGCACGACGTCGATCTTTTCATCAGGGCGGATCTGAAAGCGATGACCTCGGCATGGATGGGGTGGACCAGCCTGTCCAGTGAGATACACGCCAACAAGATCGCTCTGATCGGTGACCGAAGGCTCATTGCCTCGCTGGAACGCTGGATGGTGCGCAGCAGCTATGCAGCCGCTGCAGCACAACGTGCGGTGGCCTAACAAGGCGCTCCAGAACCTGTATCAGGGCGCTCCATTTCGTGGACTATCGAGCAGCATGTCCGGGTGATTTTCTGGTTTCGTTCAGTGTTGAAAGGAAACTGGATATGAACATCAAACCGACTGTTGCTCCCAACGCGAATAAGGCGCTTTGGGAAAAAGGTGATTTCACCCGCATCGCTGCGGCGATGCGCGAGAGTGGCGAGGACCTCGTTAAATCGCTCGGCGTCAAGAAGGGCATGCGGGTGCTCGACCTCGGGTGTGGTGATGGCACCACAGCCATACCCTTGGCGCAGGCCGGGGCGGACGTGCTCGGCGTCGATATCGCGCGCAACCTGGTTGCCGCGGGCAATGCGCGTGCCCGGACCTTGGGGCTTTCCAACATCCGCTTTGAAGAGGGGGACGCGAGCGATCTCGCCCATCTTGAAGACAAGCGCTTCGATCTTGTCGTCTCGATCTTCGGTGCCATGTTTGCGCCCCGACCCGGCGATGTGGCCAAGGAAATGGTGCGGGTCACGAGGCCCGGCGGCAGGATTGTGATGGGCAATTGGATACCCGGCGACCCGACGCTGGTGGCGCAGATACTCAGGATCAGTTCCGCCTATTCACCACCGCCACCGGAAGGCTTCGTCAGCCCGATGACATGGGGCTCGGAAGAGACAGTCAGGGAGCGTTTCGAGGCTGCCGGCATTCCCCGCGCCAACATCACCTGCGAGAAGGACACCTACGTGTTCAATCACCCGGGACCGGCCTCCGAATTTCTCGAGAGGTTCCGCAGTTTCTACGGCCCGACCATGAACGCCTTCGAGGCGGCAACCAAATCAGGAAAAGCCGAAGACCTCTGGAGAGAACTCGATCTGCTGTTCAACAGACAAAACCAGGCCACCACCAACAACAGCACGACGATACCCGCCTCATTCATGCGAGTCACCGTCCAAATCCCCTAAAGCACACTCCCGTCCGGCCAGTCCGGGCGGGGCATTTCCTGCTCATAACTCTCTGCGACATTCCCGAAGTCGCCCACTGCGCCGATCTAAACGACTGCGATTTGAGCGCTAAGCGAGCGATATCAGCGTTGCATTAAGGCGCTGACGCTAGTTTTGGGTGAGCGACTTTCATAAAGAGCTGCAGTGCTTCCCGCTATCGTTGACCTACGACTTCGGGATGCGGGTGGGCATGCTCATCGTGGCGGATGGCGGATGCACCGACATGGACGGCTGCATTGCATTCTTTGAGCGGATTGATCCATCAGTGCGGCAAATCCAGACCGCCTCGGATGGGCAGCTGGACACCGTCTACACGCGCACAGCGGGCCGCTGGCGCGCTAACTAAACTACCGAAATCACCGATCGACAACCTGCGCAGACCGGCGCCACGGCTTTCTGCGCGCCTAAAGGAGGAAGACCCATGGGAAAATTCCCATACCGCCGTTCGCCGAAGGCGCGGTTTATGTTCTCCGACACAACCTTGGCCGCCATTCGCAAGCTGAAGGACGGTGACGGGAATTACCTCTGGCAGCTCGGGGACGTCAAAGTGGGCGCGCCGGATACGTTGCTCGGACAACGCTACTCGATCAACGACGACATGGCTGGACGATGAGGTTGAGGCGCTGCGTCCTGCGGGCCCACGGCGCAAGCACGCCATGCTCCACTCGCTCGGCAAATATCTTCTGTCCACACAGCAC